>DATIGP010000276.1:0-13282 GCA_035454625.1 Nitrospira sp. | reverse complement strand
AACTGGGAAGCCAACCGGCTGGCTATCATAATGATGGCGGGCATGGGAGTTTTCTTTTTCTTCTTCCCTTACACGTTACTTCACGCATTCACGACCGATGAAGCCGTGATCGAACTCGGAACGATATTCTTGAAGATCGTCGCCTTATTGCAAGTGCCGCTGGCCCTCACCATGGTTTTAGCAGGATCGTTACGTGGCGCCGGTGATACTCGGTTCATCATGGGTGCCACGATGATCGGCATGTGGGGTGTCCGCGTCCCATTGGCCATAGTGGCCGCCATCATGGCACGTCAATCGGTCTTCTATATTTGGCTCGCCATGATCGCGGACTGGACCGTGCGAATGGGGTTGTTACTCTGGCGATATCACTCGGGACGTTGGCGCCAGATTCAGGTAATTCGATGAGCGGTAAGAAAAGTGATTATGCAGTTTTACGGAATACCGCCTCGCCTAGTCCTTCTTCCGCTAAAATTTCAAGTTCCCCGGTGACAACGTCGTACATTGCACCTACGATCGCGATGCGTCGCTTCCGCACCAAGTCGTCGATCGTCCGGCTATGGTTTCGCATCTCTTTGACGACACGCAGAACATTTGTTCTGGCCACAGCATCCACGATTTCTGCCATGTCGTCGGAGGATGGTTCACCCGTTGGCCAGGAGGCAATACTTTCCGTGGACCGGTGAATTTCGCTGACAATAGAATCGAGGTGTTGACATCCTGTCGCTTCCGTAGCAGTTTGCTGTGAACAGCTGAGCTGCACTGCGGCTGATATGGCGCCGCACCTGGTGTGGCCTATCACGATGATGAGCTTTGCCCCCGCCACGGCACACGCATATTCGGCGCTGGCTAGCACCTTTCGACTCGTGATGTTTCCGGCAATCCGGATACTGAAAATGTCACCCATACCGAGATCGAAGATCAACTCCACCGGTATGCGCGAATCGATGCAACTGAGTGCCACCGCCAACGGATGTTGTGCTTCCGCCGTCGCACGGACTTGGCGGCTGAAGTCGCGGGTAAGGGGCCGGCCAGTGCGAACCCGCTCATTGCCGTCCTTTAGAGTTTGGAGGACCTGCAGCGGAGTGATGGCATCTTGCAGTTCGCGAGTCGAGTAGTCGACATACTGTATCTCATCTTCAAAGTTGTACTCGCTCCGAAATCCCACCAGGCTGACCTCGACACCACGGGCCGGTCCGGTTTGTTCCTTGAAGTCTCTGATCAAGTCGAGCACATCCGGGTCGATGTAGTCGGTGTCCCGTGCGTCAAGGAGAACGGCCCCCTTGCGCGGTACTTCGTTCAGGACTTTGGCGAGCGCGGCGCGATTCAAGAAGCTGACCTGATTTGATAATGCGATATGGACCAGATCGCCGCCGAGATGTTTCTCCACGAAACGCCGCACCGGGCGGCGCATACTGCTGTTGAGGATGAAGCCAACGGCCACGGCGAGTCCGATGAGGATACCGATCAATAGGTCGGTGAATACGATTGCCGTTACTGTTGCTGCGAACGGGATGAATTGATATCGACCCTCAGTCCACATCTGCTTGACCAAGGCCGGACTGGCCAGTTTGATACCGGTCATCAGTAAGATCGCCGCGAGAGACGACAATGGGATGGTATTGAGCCAGGTCGGCATGAGCGGAACACTGACCAAGAGCAATGTACCATGGACCAGCGTGGCCAGCTTCGTTTTCCCGCCTGCGTTGACATTGACGGAGCTGCGGATGATCACGGACGTGATCGGGAGCCCCCCGACCAATCCACTAGTCACATTTCCGATGCCTTGCGCCAACAACTCTCGACTCGGCGGCGAAGTCCGCTGTTGCGGATCGAGTCGGTCAACGGCTTGCAGATTCAGCAAGGTCTCCAATGAAGCCACGATGGCAATCGTCAAGCCGGCTGTATACACGGCTGGGTTGGCCCATTGGGTATAGTCGGGCAATGGCAGCAATCCGAGGAATTCACCCAGGTTGCCGGCTACGGGCACCTGGACCAGATGGCTTGGTTGAATGAGCCAGGGATCGCCGAGCCGCTCGAACCATAAACCCATACCGATTCCGAACAACACCACGGCCAGCGGAGCGGGAAAACCAGAATTTTTAAGCGGCTTCCATCTGTTCCAGAGAACGAGCAGGGCGATCGATGCCAACCCGATGACGGTAGCACCCAACTGAAAATCATCGAACATTTTGATGAGTTCAGAAAATGTCGTTTCGAGGTCCGGCTGGGAAAAAGCCATTTCTCCTTCGGGATCTGGATCATGTCCCACGACATGAGGAATTTGCTTCAGGATTAAAATGACACCGATGGCAGCCAGCAATCCCTTAATGACACTGGAAGGGAAAAAAGCCGCGATAAAGCCCCCCTTGGCCAGTCCAAGACTTATCTGAATCAGCCCGGCAAAAACCACTGCGAGCAAGAAGACCGAAAATGAGCCGAGAGAGAGTATTTGAGCGGCGACAATCGTGGCCAGTCCTGCTGCCGGGCCGCTGACGCTCAGTTGCGATCCACTGATCAGTCCCACGACGATGCCGCCGATGATCCCGGCCAACAATCCAGAAAGCAGTGGTGCACCGGAGGCAAGCGCGATGCCGAGACACAAAGGCAGCGCCACAAGAAACACAACAACACCCGCTTTAGTATCCGCGATGAGATTACCGGGAGACATTGTACTCATTGTATGAATCGGCCGATGCCATACAACCCCGCAATCGCCTAGCCGACCCTCCGCCCGAATGATAACTCTTGATTCTCGCCAGATAGCTGACCCTCCGAAGACTATACGGGAACGATGACAGACATCCAAGGGCGCATTCCATCGGAAGCCACCCGATCTTCATGAGCTCGAAGTCATACCGCTTCAAAATTTCAGGTCCCCGACAACCCGGGCTGTCGAGAAAAGCCTCCGGGCCGGATTATCCCTCGTACGCAGGCCGGCAATTGCGAATCTAACTTCCTTCACTCACCGATGGTGATCGAAGCACGACGACCTCTTCTCTCGAAAGGTGAGCGACGACTCCGCCTGGGCTTGGTCCACGGTGTGCGTATTCGTGATGGATTCGGTGAGGCGAATGCGCCTACAGTGCCGAAGCAAAATAAGATCACCATCAGGAAAAGAAGCCATCGGACAGACTGTTCCACTATTCATATCATTCACCTTTCTGTGCTCAGACTTATGCAATCCGAACGAATGCCCATTACAGATCACCAACCTCGTCTTGAGATATAACTACGTAATGCATCTCTACCGAGCTCAGAACTCTCCACGAACACTCGGGCTTACTGTCATTCGCTCGAAGGTTCATGACGTGCAGCGCATGCACAAGTAACGAAGAAGCAGCAGGCTGCGCAATGCCGTAGTGCCGGTGAGATCGACCTAAGCAGAAGGGGGGCGGAACACCGATGTGGTCAAGACCGGCAGGCGAAGTACAGGAAGAAACTCGCTGACTACGCAGAGTACTCCAGGTCTTAAGATCCTCAGATATAGGCTCAGACTGTGCAATTATACCTGAATTCAGCAGATCAAGAAAAGTGACCGGAGCCACCAGCATCTAGGCAACTACACAGACACAAAGCAACATGACCAAGCATGCCAAGCTCCTCGAGCCGTATGAAGCCCAGAATACCATTCGGTCCATCCGATTGAGGCGAACCATTAGGGAGAACGGCTCTGTTATACCTCGCCCTCGCCATTGACTTCCGCCTCAAGGGAATCACGTTGAGAACGTTGATCTCGCCTTCTCTATGTTTTGCGCCCAAAGGCCGCACGAGATCAAAGACCATCGGCTCTGGAATACGAGGGCCCCGTTCTTCTCCCGAGACACGCTCTATCGTCTCCGTCTCCTCTAATGGTTTGCCCTCAGGCAACGCCCACTGCGAAGCGGGAACTCGCATAACTAAAGGAACACCGGTACGCTCTGAGACCACCGAATACTCGAAAAGATGTAGAGGACTCGGCGGGCCGATATCGAGAGCTCTGGCCTTCCACGGGAACAGAACCAATGGGATGCTGCACACCAGGAGTGCCCGACAAGCAGGACTCATAACTCAACGCCCGCGTATTCGCACATGCCATGTCCTCCGCCACACTTCCCGCTCCATTGTTGGGCAGCAGCCGCTGGACCGTGCGGTCGGTGGCATCGAGATGCGAGCATATGATCAAACCTGCGCAGTCGGAGAGTCGGATGAGTTCAGACAATCTGTTCTGGATTCAATTGCGTGATGGATGCATTCCTCTCTGGATAATTGTGGAGGTTGCTGCGCCAGTCCTGCTGAGCTCTTTCTCGCTCATCGACGGGCGTCACGCTTGGCCTGGCGGCGCTTTCCACGGGCGCTGATATGCCCCTGGATCGCGCGCATCTTCGATTTCTGAAACTGCCGCGTGATTCGCGGCGCCAGCGCCGCTTCGTTTGACGACCGGCCAGCCTGCTTTTTCTTGCGGATTTTTTCGCGTTGCGCGCCCGCATGACGGAGATTTGTAGGGACCGGGGCAGCCTGCCGGCGGGACAGGCGATCCTCCTCTCGTTTCAGCTGCTCCAGGCGCTTCTCGAAACGCTTGAGGGCGCCGGCGAAGACCTGCGCTTTGCGCTCGGTTCGTACGTTCGGGGACGGGTACAAACCGCCCGGTTGCCGGCTCTGCTTTGTCGTCCGCTGTTGCTGGCGGGCAAGGTCACGATACTTATCCCAGAATCTTCTCGCTCGTGCGATCCGACCGTTCAGTTGCGTAGGTGTGTACGCTCTGATCCGTGAGGGTTCACTCGACTCAACCAGCGCCAGCTCCGTAGCAGTTAGCAATATTTGATCTTGGACTCGCATTGAAGTCATTGCTCAATTCTCCCGTTGCTCTGAATGTGTCTTAGTAATAGCCACCCAGTCAGCTCCGCGACCGTCGAGCCGATCAAGATGTCTTCCTCTGATGTCTGTCATCTATCATTCTTACCTCACTTTCCCCCTCCGCCTTGCTTCAGGATCCGCCCCAAAGTGACCCCGCTCGAAATCACGCCGATATGACTGAACGCCTGGGGGTAATTGCCGAGGAAGGCCCCGGTCGATGGATCGATTTCTTCCGGCAGGAGTCCGAGGGTGCCCGCTCTCGCGCAAAGAGAATCGTACAATTCCAGCGCGTCATGGAGCCGTCCCTGCTTCGCCAGATTGTCCACGAGCCAGAAACTGCAAAGCAGGAAGGCGCCTTCGTGGCCGGCAATGCCGTCGGGCGATTCCTCCGGCAAATACCGATAGAGCAGCCCCTTCCCGGCTCCCAATCGTTCCACAACTGCGCGGGTCGTCGCGACCATGTTGGGATGGTCGGCCTCTATGACTCGGCGTAACGGCAATGTCAGCAAACTCGCATCCAGTCCGCCCCCGCCCAAATGTTCCGTGAACGACTGTACCTTCTCATCCCAGGCTTCTTTCAAGATCGCCTGCTTGATCGTATCTGCCGTGTGTTGCCATGTCTCGGAAGGTCCGGGGAACGAGAACCGCTCCGCCATCCGAGCTGCGCGGTCCAACGCCACCTGGCACATGGCGGCCGAGTAGGTAAAAGGCCGCCCGCTCGTGCGGACTTCCCAGATCCCGTGGTCCGGCGTCCGCCACTCCCGCGCAGCGGCATCCGCCAGTTTACGGAGCCGTTCCCAGAGCGGAACGGGAATAGCCCCATGATGCGCGGCCCATTGATAGGCGCAGTCCAAGATTTCTCCGTAGACATCGTGCTGATGTTGCGCAGCCGCCGCGTTGCCCCACCGAACCGGTCCGGAACGTCGGTACCCCTCCAATTCGCCGTCCTCCCGCTCCTCCGGAGGCATCCGCCCGTCGAGGTCATACATCACTCTCGGCATACCGTCTCGCTCCACCGCATCCAGCACCCAGCCGAGAAATCCTGCCGCTTCATGAGAGAGGCCGACACGATGAAGGGCGTAGACGGAGAAGGCCGCATCCCGCACCCAGGCATATCGGTAGTCCCAGTTGCGGGACCCGCCGATGAGCTCCGGCAGTGAAGAAGTCGGAGCCGCGACGATCGCGCCGTTCTCGAAGTGATCCAGCAACTTGATGGTGATCGCCGACCGGCGGACCAACGCCTCCTGAGGACCGTGATACGTCAGATGCGCGAGCCATCGTCGCCAGACTGCAATGGTCTCCTCATGCAGCCGTTCCGGGTCGAGCACTGCGGCCGGCGAAGACGACTGTCTCCAGTTGAGCAACAGATGCGCAGATTGTCCGGCCTTGAGCGTGACCGAGGTGCGGAGTCCGGTCAAACGAACGGTGGAATGGAGATGCAGGCAGAGCTCCGGCTGAGCCTCGGATCGGATCATCAGTCCACCCTCGCGGGGTTCCGCCTCCGCCCCTCCGCGCGGGGCCATCTCGACGGTCAATCGGATCGTGCCTTCTGTCACGGTCAGACTCCGGAGCAGTTCACGACGAGTCACCGAAATATCCTCAGTCAGATCGGCGCCCGCGATCAGCGGACAACAATCCGTGATGCGCAGGGCTCCTTCCGCGCATTGCATCTCTGTGACCAGTACGGCACTGTCCGGTTCATAGGATTGACGCGACTCGCGCAGACCATCGGGAGCAATCCGGAACGCACCCCCGCGCGCGTGATCGAGCACGCTGCAGAACAACGGCGGCGCATCGAACCGCGGGAGGCACATCCACGCCACCTCGCCGTCACGACCGATGAGGGCGGCGGTTGCGCCGTCTCCGATCAGTCCATAATCTTCGATGGGCAAATAACCATCGATCCGATGGATCGGCTTCATGATCGAATCAGTCACCGTTTCTCTCCCAAATTTTCATGACTCTCGTATGACAGGACAGCCCGCCCAAAGCAGAGGAGACACAACCGGGCTGAGTACGGCCACACTGAGAGCCAGGATCCCGCACACGAAAATCATTGGAATTGATTTTTATCTCTCTCCCCTTTGTGGATGATCCCCTAAGACCGGCTCTGTGCTGAGAGCAGTACGCACCTGAGTCAGCCGTTGCTCAAATCGTGTCCGGTCGTGCGGGAACTCGATGGTGCGTTCAGCCACTTCGGTAATCCATTGCACCTGTTCCTGAAGCGTGCGTCGCCGGTATGGGTCGGTCGTCAGACTGCCGATCGTGTGAAGCGCGCCGAGCATGCGCAACAGAATAACCACGTTGCCTGTGGCGCTGCCTCGAATTTGCTCGAATGAGTCAGCCACGAGACCCGCAAAGATCGGCCCGATGGTCAGCACCCTCAGTTCCCCCTTATCATACCGGCGGGATGAAGGGATATTCCGGGAGGCCAGTCGAGCCAAAATCGCCGTGAGATAATCAACGCACATCACGGCGGTCGTGGTGTCGTTAATCCCAGGTGAAAGGGCTCGCAACGCCATGTCGACGATCTGTCTGATACCGAACGCCGCATCCTGTTGCAGCGTCCGGTGGCGGCTGATGGTATAGGCTGCCTGCAAAGCGGCGATCATGTCTTCGTCCGGCGGGCTCTCGAGCGCGACCGAGGCGAGCAGGGCATCGCTGACCACAAATTCGCCGATGCCGCGCTCCATCCTGATAATCGTCTTCTGCTCGCGCGCCCAGCGGAGGAGCGCCGCATCATCCACACTTTGGATATACCCGTTTCCTCTTGCAGGAATGGTCTGCCATGTTCGTTCGGGCAGAAGGAGCACGAGCTCATCCTTTTCGTTGTCAGCAGGCCGGTGTCCGAGCGATGCCGGGAATAGCCGGTCAACGGCTTCGATGGTTTCATCGGCCACTGAGGCAAGAATGCTCGATGCCTGAATCGACGAGGCGATATGATGAATAAAGAATATGAGGATGCCGACACCGCCGATCGCGAGCAGGACGCCGAGCAACACAGCCACGCTAGGGACAAATTCTCCCTCGTCGCCGCCACGGATCGTGCGCAACACCACCAGGCAATAGACGAAAATGCCGGTGAACATTCCCAGCACGAACTGCGTGACGCGGTCGCGCATGAAGGTCCGTAGAATGCGCGAACTGTACTGGCTCGACGCCAGCGCCAACGTCACCAACGTCATCGAAAAGGTGACCCCGACTACCGTCATCATCGAGGCGGCAATCGTGGACAACATGATTCGTGCGCCGGCAGCGCTGGCGCCAAACAGGCGGGGCCAGTGAGCCAACCACTGTTGGCTCCCGGTGGCATCTACCTCAATCAACGCCAACGCAAGGGCAATGCTGCCAGCAACGATCAACGAAGGCACAAACCAAAAGCTCCCCTGCATGGCTTGCCACCAGGCTCGTAGTGTTTTCATCATCCTGTAGTGCTCTTTCAGTGATCTCGACGGTTGTTACGCCTGGTTCTCATCGGAGGAAGCAGAGCCGGATGAAGCCTTCAGTAGATTCTCCTGGCCCTTCAACGGTTGAACCTGCCGTGCTTGTGCCTCAATGACATCGGCTTCGGTGTGCAAGCCGCCTTCCGCTTTGGTGGACACCGGGTCATTTTGTTCTTGCGGCGATGCTACTGAACGTCGTGCTCCCTTCATGGCCCCGGCCTGTTCGACTGGTTTCCTGTCGAGCAAGGTGACCGGGATGCCCTGCGGGAAGACCACCTCTCTGGCCTCGTCGGGCATCGAAATGCCATGTTGCTGAAAGGCGCGTTTCACTAGGCGGATTACCGAGGAGCGCACTTTGAGCCAACTATGTTTACGGCCGTTGAGCCAAAAATAGATGCGCAGGTTGACCGTCGATTTTCCGAGGCTGTCCACCAGCACTGAAGGCTCGGGGTCGTTGAGAACGGCGGGGTGGTTCGCCAGCACGTTTCTGGCAATTTCCTGCGCCTCGTTGATCGAATCGTCGTACCCGATGCCGACGTCAAAGTCCTCGCGCCGGTTGCAATTGGTCGTGAAGTTGCGGAGGGTGCTTTTGTATACAGTCGCGTTCGGGATCTGCACAAGATTGCCGTCAAGGTTCATGAGAATTGTCGTGCGCACGTTCAACTGCTGTATATACCCTGTCACACCGGACACTTCGATCAGGTCTCCCGTCTCGAACGGTCGTTGCATGCTGAGGAAGATACTGGCCAGGAAGTTCTCAGTGATATCCCTAAAGGCAATACCAAGGGCCACGCCGATTAGGCCAGTGCCGCCAACCACCGTTAGGGCCAGTTGCGTCAAGCCGGCGACTCTGAGAATGATGTAGGTGCCGAAGAGGAATACGAGCCCCCCCGCCCCACGTGCGATCACATTCTGAAGCAAGTTGGCTTGAATCCGTGGGCGAAGGAATGTTCGCACCCCTCGTGTGGTTGCCAGGCCCGCTCCCACCGACAGCGCCAACACCAGCAACCCAAACACGAAAAAGGGAAACGAGCGGATGACATCGCGCCATAATTCAAACAGTCCTCTCCACGCCGGACGAAGATCCCATACCGACGGCTCGAGCACTTCGATCCGGTTGGCCACGGCGACGACATCCTGGGTATTGCGGGCCAGATCGCCGGCCCATTTCTTGACCTCATCGGACGACACGTGACCGTTAAGGAAGACCACGCCTTCCGCGACCCGGACTTGTGGGTCGATAAACCAGTCGGTAGCTTCCAGGACGCTCTGGAGGCGCGTGCGGATCTCTTCATCGTGGGCCACAGGGGTGACGTCCACCTTAGCAGGTGCCAGAGAGAGATCCTCTGTGGCGGGACCAGATAGGCTCTGAGATTGGCCCGCCTTGCCTCCTGAGTCCTGCGCCATGGCCGCCGAAGCTAGCACTGCACATACAGAACTAAGCAACGCCGCATGCAGCACGAGCTTAGAGCAGCGGTACGCTGACCGCGGCACGGGAACACAGCCATGGAGCATCGATTGAGTGCGCCAGGTCCATCGAGGCCTGCCGACCCACTTCTCGAGGTAACCGACAAGCTCGATCTGCCCCGCCTTAATCGTGTGAAGGCCGGAGAGGAGATCTCCGGCTTCGCCGATCGTTTTACGCAGGCTCGCCTTGGAACCGCGCATCACGCCTCCGGGAGTTTCGCCCCGGGCGGGGGTGGATCAGTCCTGCCGCTCTTTTGATCGCGCAGCCGCCCCAACGTGCTCTCGATTAATCTGGTCAACTTCTCTGCCGCGCCGTCGACGGCTTGTTCCACGGTTGCGGCCTGGTGCGTGATTGCGGCTGGCTGGCGGCCCACCAGACGGGCTTCCATCAAGCAACGGATGTCGTCATGCCCCCCCTTCTTATTGCTGTTCTCATCGCTCAGGTGGACCTCCACTCGCGTGATGAGATCTTCATACCGGCTCAGGGCACTCTCAACGACGCCGCGGACCTGAGCGACCAGCGCCTCGTGACCTTCGATATTACGATCGGTATTCACTTGGATCTGCATGTTGTTCTCCTTCGTGAGTGGGGGGCATCAATGCCGGTAGGTGGCTGCCAGTCCCGTCTGCCCCGTGATCCGCTCGATTGGAACAATCAGGACGCGACCACCCACTATTTCGACCAGCTCGCCCAGGTCGTCAAGCAGATCATCGACTCGGGGATGAGTCAGGTCAGCGAACTCGACCTGACCGGTCGCACTGTTCAACCGTCCGGCAATCTGGCGATTAGCTTCGATCAGTAGAGTTGCGACTCTCCCGGCGGCGGCCCCCTCGGCGACCTGCGCCAGGTCGTCACTGCAAACCCCTTCGACCGGGCTTGTTCGAATTCCTCGCTCAGCTTGGTCAGCCGCGCGTGGTACTGCGGCTCAGCGACCTGCCAGGCGAGGGTGGGGAGACTTGCGTCCGGCACAGAGTGGGGGTTGACCATGATCCCCTCAGACAACAGAAATGGGTTGTGGCGGACCCGGTGGAAACGATGATGATGGTCCGTCCAGGCAGCCAGGATCAACGGCAGGCTTGACGGCTTGGAATGGTACCCCAGCACCGCGCAGTCGATGGCATGGAAGAACCGTTCGCGTCACTATCTTCCACGTCCTTCGGCCGCCTTGGCTGTGGGGCGTGGGCCGGCTCAACCCTTCCTCCACTGCCGTCGGAGGCAACCGATTGGTTCGGCTCGGTCTTAACACCCTAATGAAATCTTTCTCCCTCGCACTACTAGAGGATAACCTAGTGCACAACGAAGATTTTGCCAGCTGGTATGAGCGGGAGGCCGTTCTGCTCAACTGTAATAAATGAGAGACGTTCATGACGGCTCCGGAATCGTTTACCAGCTAGGGGTCGACCCAGTGAGGAATTGAAAGGTTACTAACGGAATGCTTCGCTGCGGATCGGCGGCTCGGGCGCGAGCTGCACGATGATTTCACACAACGGCTGGCTGTCCTGGCCGTCGATATCGGCTCACTGGAACGATCCTTTTCCTCAGACCCATCGCTTCGCGATGCGCTGCAACGTCTGCGACAGGCCGCTGGACAACTAGGCAACGACATTCACAACTTTGCGAACCAGCTGCTCCCCTCGCTTTTTGAACATCTGGGCTTAGAGGCGACCATAGAATATCAAAAGAAAGCAAAGCCTCCCGTGAAATCCGACAAGGGGGATGAAGACTGCCAATGAGGAATTCGTGCGCTAGATTGGCCTGCTCGTGTTATGACGTTCAAATGAAGAACCTCACCATTAAGTCGGGACGACTGTCGCTGGAACAACGACACGGACCGCCCGTCTTGTCCAATTATTCGATCTCAATCACGTCTCATGGCGAATCGATGGGGACCAAAGCTGCATCGGGTTCCACGAGCGAGGGAATTACATGGTGTTTTAGAATGGAGATTACTTGACGAATAAGTTGGACGGCCAAGATTTCGTTCGTCTCCAGGACATCGGCTGCTCTGCTCAGCAATATGGACGCGTACCTCAGCGATTGGCTCGGTGTTCCCGACGATTCAGCCCGTTTTTCATCCTTGATGTTGATCAGAACAGCTGAAGCTTGCCGGTAGAGACCGGCATCATCCTGTACGGCAAGAATAACCACAAACGCCGCAGTACCCGGCCTGATCTCCCGGTCCGGCACACACCCTTTCTGAAGAAACAACCACAGACTCAGGGTCAGCAGTATAAGTACCAGCAGCAACCGCGCACTCACAGACCACTGTGCAACAGAGGTCATTGGAGCCTTCCTTTCGAGAGATGCTGAGCCCACCGCGACATCGGCAAATCACTGCGAATGTAATGAGCCAGGGCGTCGTACCCTCTCGCACGCCGCCCCTCATGGAGATCACCGGTTCATCGCGATGGATTTGGGTTTTTGCGTTGATAATGAACAGGAGCCGCTTCAAGAAGCGCTCGTCATGTTCATGTTTTTCTCCAGTTCACTACATCGGAGTAGGATATCCGGGCGTTGCGAGATCACACCGATTGTCACGCTATTTCATACTTGGTGAGATACTGATGAACCAAGCGTGAACGCCTCAGAAGAGCACGTGCACCGATCCGATGCTGTGGGAACGAAGACTACCCTTGAGGAGGATGAAAGACCGCAGTTGAGAAGATCGGAAGGTGAGGTGACGGTTGAAACTCCGCGTAAAAACTGGAACGGCTCGATGTGCCCAGTTCCAGCGTTATCGGTGGAATTGAGAAATCTTCGGAGAGGGATTCTGCCTGCGTATCCGACATAAGCAAACCAAGAAGCGTGACCGGCGCTCCCAGCATTTGCGATACCACGCAAATACAGACGAAGAAGACCAGAACGGCCGCGGTTATTCCGTGAGACACAAAGCGAACCGTCCTCCCGTCAATCCGACTCCATGAAAAATAATATACTCCGGCTCGGCCTGGTGGGCAAGCGAAGTGACATCCCTCATGCCCAAACCATACCTATAGACCGATAGACCGATGGCTCTTTTTGTTCATTGACACAACGATGAATAAAGCGAGTGCGACGACCGATCTCCTCTGCTGCACGGCTGATTCCTTACGCCATTCCGGAGCCTGAACAGCCGGGCGCGGGAATCCCCAGAGGCTACTCTTCCTGAAGCCAAGTAAGCAGCCGCTTCACCCGATCTTCAAGAACAAACCGGAGAAGATTCAAGTCATCCGTTGATCAGACCAGGCATAGGCCGCACCGAAACAGAGACCGGCAACTACGGCCTGGATGAACGCATCCTCCACATGGATGGCAAGCGACCACCAGAGCACGGCGGCAAGGAGACCGGCCACCGCCCCAAGAAGCACCTTACCGCCCGCCAACTTCAGCCAGTCAGTGAACAGCACCCACGTGGTCATGTACACGCTTCCGGCGGCCATTGACGCCCAGAGGTGCATGAGATCGCGTTTGAAGAGCCACACTTGGACCGCACCAGCGATCGCGCCAAGAATGATCCCCGTGATCGCTCTTTTGACCAATATGGAATAGGGAAACGTTG
>DATIGP010000275.1:0-13943 GCA_035454625.1 Nitrospira sp. | reverse complement strand
CCCGCCTCCCCTCGGCCGACATCGCCGAGGTGGTCGATTTCATCGCCGGCAACGATCACTTCTTTCTCAATCTGTCCATGGCGGCATGCAAAGCGATGCTCGACGCGGCTCATGGCGTCCCGGGCAGCAGCATGGTGACGGCCATGACCCGCAACGGGGTCGAGTTCGGCATTCGTGTCAGCGGCACCGGTCATCGGTGGTTTACGGCCCCGGCCCCGATCGTCGACGGTCTGTTCTTCCCCGGGTACACCACGGCCGACGCGGCACCTGATTTGGGAGATAGCGCCATCACTGAAACAGCGGGGCTAGGCGGTTTCGCCATGGCCGCGTCTCCGGCCATCGTCAAGTTCGTCGGGGGTACGCCGCAGGATGCGATCCACAACACCATGGCCATGACGCACATCACCGTCGGGCGCAACAATGCCTTCACGCTGCCGGCGTTGAACTTTGCGGGCTCACCGGCCGGCATCGACATCCGAAAGGTCGTCGATACCGGCATTCAACCGATCATCAATACCGGTATTGCCCATCGGGAAGCCGGTATCGGCCAGATCGGCGCCGGCATTACGCGCGCGCCCTTGGACTGTTTTACGCAGGCGGTGACCGCGCTCGCGCACTCGATAGGAGACGGTCCGTGAAGGGGAGGATGCAGCCGATGAGCGCCACGAACAAGCTCGCGGTCGTCGCGGTCGGAGGAAACGCGTTGATCCGCGACAAGGCTCACGAATCGATTCCCGATCAAAGTCGAGAGGCGGCCGTTACGACCCATCACATCGCGGAGATGATCGCGGCGGGGTGGAATGTCGTGATCACCCATGGAACCGGTCCACAAGTCGGCTTCATTATGCGCCGTTCTGAGCTGGCCCTGGAAGAGGTTCCGCCCGTCCCGATGGACTACGCCGATGCCGACCTTCAGGGCGGCATCGGATACATGTTTCTGAAAGCTCTGTACAACGAATTCCGCACACAGAAGATCGATCGGAAGGCCGTTGCTCTCGTGACTCAAACCCTGGTGGATCGCCATGATCCGGCCTTCGCCGATCCGTCGAAGCCGATCGGGTCGCACATGGACGAAGAAACGGCGCGACGGCTCGCGCGCCGACAGGGATGGATCGTCAAAGAAGATGCCGGCCGCGGATGGAGGCGGGTGGTCCCCTCCCCGCTTCCGAAGACCATCGTCGAATTGGCGGCGATCAAGTGTCTGGCACAGGCGGGGTTCGTGGTGATTGCCTGCGGAGGCGGTGGTATTCCCGTGGTGGAAGATGAACAAGGGAACTTGAACGGCGTGGAGGCAGTCATCGACAAAGACTTGGCGTCAAGCCTGTTGGCACGCGGCATCGGCGCAGATTTGTTGATGGTGTCCACCGGCGTCGAGAAAGTGGCGATCGATTTCAACAAGCCGACCCGGCGATGGCTGGATCGTCTGACGGTCGCGGAAGCCAAGAAGCACTATGCGGACAATCAGTTCGACAAAGGGAGCATGGGACCGAAGATTCAGGCGGTGATCGAGTTCATCGAAGGAGGCGGGCAGACCGGATTGATCACCAACCCGGAAAACATCGGCCGCGCCCTGGCCGGCGATACGGGAACGTTCATCGTGAAGTAATGTGTGTCCATACACATTTCACCCCTAGGGAGGCCATATGTCCGAATCACACAAACTGACGAGACGCCAAGTGCTGAAGGGAACCGCGGCTGCCGGCGCCCTGGGAATGTTGGAGAGCTGGAACTGGGTCGGCCAGTCATGGGGCGCCTCGGACAAGGTGAAGATGGGCTTCATCTTCGTGGGTCCTCGAGACGACTATGGGTACAATCAAGCGCATTTTGAGGGCAAATCAGCGGTGGCCAAGCTTGACTGGGTGAAGGCCTTCGATGAAGAAAAGGTTCCGGAGACGATCGAGGTTCAAAAAACCATGGAAAGCATGGTCAAACTGGACGGAGCTCAGGTGCTTTTTCCCACATCCTTCGGATATTTCGATCCGCACATACTTAAGGTCGCACCTCAATACCCCAATATTCAGTTCTTACACTGCGGAGGCCTCTATCAGGACGGCAAACACCCGAAAAACGTCGGAAGTTACTTCGGCTATATCGACGAGGCGCAATATATCGCCGGTATTGTGGCAGGCGGGATGAGCAAGAGCGGGAAGCTCGGATTCGTGGCCGCCAAGCCGATTCCGCAAGTGCTCCGCAATATCAACAACTATACGCTCGGCGCACGTAGCATCAAGCCGAACACGACGGTCAATGTCATCTTCACCGGGGATTGGTCGCTTCCGGTTCGTGAAGCGGAAGCCACGAACAGCTTAGTCGATCAAGGGATCGACGTGGTCACCTGCCATGTCGACAGTCCGAAAGTCGTCATGACGACCTGCGAAAAACGAGGCATCTATTGCACCGGCTACCACTGCAACCAGTCCAAGCTGGCGCCCAAGGGCTATCTCACGGGCGCCGAGTGGAATTGGGCCAAGGTCTACATGGACTACGCCGAGATGATCAGGAAGGGGCAGCCGATCCCTCACCTCGTGCGAGGCGGGCTCAAGGAGGGCCTCGTGCGGGTATCGGATTATAACCAAGTGGTAACGGAAGCGGTCCGCAAACAGGCCGACGCAGCCAAAGAGAAATTCATGAGCGGAGGGATGGTCGTGTACAAGGGCCCGATCAAGGACAATACCGGTCGTGTCGTCATCGCGGCCGGCAAGGAGCATGTCCAGACGGATATCTGGCTCGAAAGCATGGATTGGCTCGTCGAGGGAGTGATCGGTTCAACGAAGTCATGAAGTCATAATGCACGATGGCACACAGCCTGAACAAAGCGCTGGAGCCGTTCATCATCATCGTCGGATCTCTGACGGTCTCGATGGTATTGTTCGGCGTGTTCGTGGCTTCGGCCGGTGCAGATCCGTTCGAGGTCTATCAGACGATGTATCGCGCCGCTTTCGGTACGTCGTTTTCGTGGCAAAACACGTTGATCCGCGCTGCGCCGTTGATGTTGACCGCCCTGTGCACCGCACTGCCCGGCTATCTCGGCTTGATCATTATCGGGGGAGAAGGGGCCGTGGTCATTGGCGGCCTCGTCGCCGCTCTCGCGGCTCTCGCGATGCCGACCGCTCCTCCCACGGTCGTGCTGATGGCCATGGCGCTCGCCGGCATGGCGGCAGGCGGCATGTGGCTCGCCATCGGAGGCGCCTTACGGCACTATCGCGCCGTCAATGAAACCATCAGCAGTCTGCTCCTGAACTATATCGCCATCGCGTTGTTGAACCACCTCGTGACCAGCACCTTCCGCGATCCGGAAAGCCTCAACCACCCGTCGACGCATCACATCGGTGAAGCCAATATGATCGGCCTCATTCCCGGCACCGATCTCCACTGGGGATTCGTATTCGGCATTGTGGCCTGTGTCCTGGCATGGTTTCTCATGCATCACACGGTGTTCGGTTTTGCCTCTCAGATAGCCGGAGGCAATGTACGAGCGGCTCAGGTCGCCGGGCTGCCGGTCGGGCGGCTGATTCTCATCGTGTGCGTCGTGGCAGGGGCCGCCGGAGGGCTGGCGGGCATGGTGGAAGTCGCGGCCATCCATGGAAGAGCCAATGACACGCTGAATGCCAATTACGGCTATGCCGGTATTCTTGTGGCCTTTGTGGCACGCAATAATCCATTGGCCATCATTCCTGTTGCGGTCTTGCTGGGAGGCATCCGAGCAAGCAGCGGACTGCTGCAGCGCGCCCATGAGTTGCCCGATGCCACCGTGCTGGTGATGCAGGGCATTATCTTTTTGGTCATTTTGTTCAGCGAAACTCTGTATGGCCGATTTTCGAAACTCCAAAGTCAAGGAGGGTGATGGAAGCCGGATGGTGGGGGGTGCTCATCGCCGTGTTGGGTGGAGCGATTCGAATCGGCACGCCGTTTCTTTTTGTATCGCTGGGCGAGTGCCTCACTGAGAAGAGCGGTCGTATCAACTTGGGGCTGGAGGGCACACTGGTCATGGGAGCAATGACGGGATACGCCGTCTCGCTGCATAGCGGGTCTCCGTGGCTCGGCGTGTTATGTGCCGGATCGGCGGGTATGGTCCTCGGCGGGTTGCACAGCTGGCTCTGCAGTTTTCGGCGGGTCAACGATATCGCGGTCGGGATCGCCATGATGCTCTTCGGCACCGGGGTGGCCTTCTTTCTCGGCAAGCCCTATATCCAGCCCTCTGCCCCTCGGCTGCCGTCGATCGATCTTGGAGCCTGGAGCGAGATCCCTCAACTCAAGGCGGCGCTGCAGATCAACGCATTGTTTTTGGTTGGGATCGTCGTCGCCGTCCTGCTGGGATGGATGTTGAAGCACACAGCGTGGGGATTAAAGGTTCGGGTGGTCGGCGAGAGCGCGGACGCGGCGCGTGCCCTCGGGTTGCCGGTCGATCGCATCCGAATCATGAGCACCGCTCAAGGAGGATTTCTCGCGGGCATCGGCGGATCGTATCTCTCGCTGTATTACCCATTCAATTGGAGCGAAGGCCTGTCGAGCGGACAAGGGCTGATGGCGGTGGCGTTGGTGATCTTTGCCCGATGGCAGCCGATGTGGTGTCTCTGGGTATCGCTGTTGTGGGGAGGAGCGGCCGCGCTGGGGCCATCGCTGCAATCCGTGGGAATCACGGGCGGATATTACATCTTCAACGCGATCCCCTACATCATGACCTTGGCGGTCATGATTATCACCTGCTCTCCCCGGCGGACGCTCGTGGGGGTGCCGCGTGAGTTGACCGTCACTCGTTAAGCCCGGTTGGATACTGATTACACTTTACGTAAGAGGTGAAGCCCATGGATAAAAAATACGTCGCATCCGACCCATATCCCTATCCCTATAACGGTGAACTTCGGCCGGACAATACGGTGTTTCTCATCATCGACATGCAAACAGATTTTTGCGGCAAGGGAGGCTATGTCGACAAGATGGGCTACGATATCTCCCTCACCCGTGCCCCGATCGCTCACATCAACAGGGTCCTGTCCAGAGCTCGGACCATCGGCATGCATGTCTTCCACACCAGGGAAGGCCACAGGCCGGACTTGACGGATCTCCCGGAAAACAAACGGTGGCGCAGCCGGAAAATCGGTGCCGGCATCGGAGATCCGGGCCCCTGCGGAAAAATTCTCGTGCGCGGAGAGCCTGGGTGGGAGATCATTCCCGAACTTGCACCGAAACCAGGTGAACCGATCATTGATAAACCGGGCAAAGGCTCGTTCTGGGCGACCGATTTGGACATGCTGTTGCGGCTCCGCGGCATCCAGAATGTGATCCTGGCCGGAATCACCACCGACGTCTGTGTCCATACCACTATGCGAGAAGCCAATGACCGGGGCTTTGAATGTCTCTTGCTGGAAGACTGTTGCGGCGCAACCGACTTCGGCAATCACCAGGCCGCGATCAAAATGGTCAAAATGCAGGGGGGGGTATTCGGAGCCGTCGCAAAATCGGATGCCCTGTTGGAGGCGCTTTCATGACGGATGCGGTTCCTCCGGAGTTGCAAGCCTTGGGAATTACCAAACGCTTCGGGCCTCTCACGGCCTTGAAGGACGTGAATTTCCGGCTGGGATCCGGACAGTTCCATGCATTGCTCGGTGAAAACGGTGCGGGCAAGAGCACTCTGGTCAAGTGCATCATGGGGTATTACCACCCCGATGAGGGGCACATCCAGTTGGATCAACAGCACGTGATGATTCGTAGTCCCAGGGATGCACAGGCCTTCGGCATCGGGATGGTCTATCAGCAGTTCACCCTCATCCCGAATATGACCGTCCTCGAGAACCTGGTGATCTCGAAAGCCCGGTTGGACCCTGTCATCAACTGGCAACGAGAGGAACAGCAGTTGACGCAATTCATGGAGAAGATGCCGTTCAAGGTGCCGCTCACCGCCCGCGTCGGCTCCCTCGCCGCCGGCGAAAAGCAGAAGGTGGAGATTCTCAAACAACTCGCCCTGCGGAACCGAATCCTCATTCTTGATGAACCGACCTCCGTTCTGACTCCCCAAGAAGCGGATGAAATGTTGGGACACCTTCGAGCCATGACCCTGTCCCGACAATTGAGCGTGCTGATCATCACCCACAAGCTTCGCGAAGTGGCGGCATTTGCGGACGAAGTCACTGTCCTCCGCAAGGGACAATTCGCCGGGGCCGGCAAGGTCTCAGAGCTAAGCATCCCTCAGATGGCGGAGATGATGGTTGGCTCCGAGATCACGGCCAAGCCGAAGCAACGAACTCCGAGGTCTTCCATGGTGCCCAAGCTGATTCTGGAGGACATCCGAGTCAATGACGATATCGGCGTTGAAGTGGTCCGGGGACTCGATCTGACCATCCATGAAGGCGAGATCGTCGGTGTCGCAGGGGTATCGGGCAACGGCCAGCGAGAGCTGGTGGAGGTCTTGGCTGGCCAGCGGCAGGCCGCTTCCGGCACGATCCGCGTGCAGGATCATGTTTTTCAACCGACTCGTGAGAAAATCATGCGGCACAAGATGTTTTGCCTTCCGGAAGAGCCGCTTCTGAACACCTGCGTGGGGCGCATGACGGTGGCGGAGAACCTGGCGTTTCGCAATTTCGATGTCGAGCCTCACGCCGTGGGCGGATGGCTCATCAGCCGACCGGCACTGCGCCGGAGCGCTCAGGGACTGATTGAACGCTACAACATCAAGCCGCCCTATCCAGAGATCCCGATCCAATCGCTCTCAGGGGGCAACGTGCAGCGCGCGGTATTGGCGCGTGAGCTGTCGGCGGACGTGGAGATTTTGGTCATCGCCAACCCCTGTTTCGGATTGGACTTTCGGGCGATGGAGGAAATTCGCCTCCAGATTGTCGCCGCCCGCAACCGCGGGACGGCGGTGCTGCTGGTCAGCGAAGATCTCGACGAGATCTTGGAACTCTCCGATCGCATGGTGGTGATGTTCAACGGCAGGCTCGTCTATGAAACCACGTCGGCCGACGCCGACCTGGCCGTCATCGGGCGCCATATGACAGGACATACGACATGAGTACCGTCCAAGCCTCACCCTATCCCTATCCGTTGCCTGCGAAAGACTCAGGCCATCGAGTGGCGTTGGTGATTATCGATATGCAGCGCGACTTCGTTGAAGCGGGAGGCTTCGGCGCGGCGCTCGGGAATAAGGTGGAGCATCTGCAGAAAATCGTGCCGACGGTCGCCGGTCTCCTCAAGACGTTTCGGGAATTACGGTTGCCGGTGATTCACACGAGGGAGGGTCATCGTCCCGACCTTTCGGATTGTCCGCCGGCCAAGAAACGGCGCGGCGACTCCACGCTCCGCATCGGCGACGTCGGTCCGATGGGGCGGATTCTGGTGCTGGGAGAGCCTGGCAACGACTTCGTCCCGGGATTGCGTCCCGTGGCCGGCGAACTGGTCATCGACAAGCCGGGTAAAGGAGCCTTCTACGCCACCGATCTGCATGAACGGCTGAAGGCGCTCTCCATCAGTCATCTGATCTTTACAGGCGTCACGACCGAGGTGTGCGTGCAAACCAGCATGAGAGAAGCCAACGACCGAGGATATGAGTGTCTCCTGGTCGAGGACGGGACCGAAAGCTATTTTCCCGAGTTTAAACAGGCGACCGTCCGCATGATCCAATCGCAGGGTGGAATCGTCGGGTGGGTGACGACGGCTGAGCGCCTGACGGACTCGTTGCTGGAGACGTACAGATAAAAGAACATCGGCACGACATGGAATCTTCACTGCGATGGTCGAACCGAGAGAGTGCTTCCGGAAGTAACGGAGGTGACCGCGTGAGTCAGAGTGACGTGCTGCTCGCCGTAAATGGGACGCTGATGCGAGGACTCGAACTCAACGCCAACATGATCGCGGCCAAGGCCGCATTCGTCCGTGAGGCGCAGACCGAGCCCACATATCGCCTCTGGACCATCAACGATGAGCATCCTGCGATGCTGCGCGTCACCGACGGGACAGGCGTTAAAGTGGCGGTGGAAGTCTGGTCCGTGCCCGCGGAAGGGTTGGCAAGCATCTTATTGAGCGAGCCTCCTGGTCTCTGTATCGGAAAGGTCCGTCTGGAAGATGGAACCGTCGTCTTAGGTGTGTTAGGAGAGCCGGCGCTTGTTGAAAAACACCGGGAGATTACCGCATACGGAGGCTGGCGCAGCTATCTGGCTCAGCGTTGCCGGTAGAAGCATTGACAGGTTCTCCCTCATCTGCTTCGACAGTTGATTCGTAACGGAAGGTTGAGGAGAAGCTATGCGCCGAATCAACACAACCGTCGTCGCGGTCTCCGTCTGCAGTTTTCTCGCAGGAGGCCTTACGAGTGTCGCCTTCGCATAAGCGGATGGCCGCGTCCAGGAAACCATCACACAACGGCTATTCGACGAGGCTGCGGTTGAGCAAGCGATTCTACACCGAATAAGAAAGTCGACTACATCGACCCGGCCGTCTCCGCTGCCGACCTATCCCGATTCTGAAGCGGCGCGAGCCAACGCTTGGCAGAATCGATCGACCGTGTGTTCGAAGAGAAAAAGCGCCGTGTCTTCGAGCGAGGCGGCCAATGCCGAATCCCCAGCGGCCCGGACTTGAGGGGCGGCGATATGGAAGTGCTCCGCGATCCAGGCCGCGTCGGCAAGATCTTCCTCGATGCCTCGGCGGAGTTTGCTCACGATGAAATCCACCGGGGCCAAGAGGGACAGCCGGACTCCCGGTTCGTCGATCTTGACCGTGACACGATCACGATACCCAGGCGGCATCGCCACCACCGACCAGCCGGACAGACTTTGGCTCAGATTGGCGGGAATGTTGTGGCGGCTCAGGAACGTCTTTAAGGATCGGACGCCGGCACGGAGTTCGCCGTCTACGTCGATCGTGGCACGGAAGGGGTGCCCATACGCCAGCATCGCCATGCCGTCGATCAAGACAAGATCGACCGCATGCCCTGTCTGATTGACATATTCCCGGAGCAATGCGTGCAGGCGGTCAAGCGTGAGCGTGGACAAATTCGAGAGCCTCCGCGAGCTGACGATGGAGCCGCTCGTCGATGGGGCCATGGTCTTCGGGAAGCGCGGCGCGTGACACGAGCCCAGAGATGAGGGTCCGATAACGCGTGTACCACCGACGGGCCGTCTCATACGCCTCCTGTACGAGCGGGTGACGCAGGGCCGTCCACTCAATCGAGTCGTTCACCAGAATTTCAAGCCAGAGGATACGACCGATCCGCGGATGACGCAGCGCGTCATCAAGGGACGTCACTCCCAGATAGGCCGGCAACAGTTTCAGCGCTGGGCGAGTGGGTGTCGCAGACATGGTGAGGAATTCTACACCGGTTCTGACACGTTGCCAACTCGATCTGGCAAGGAAAAGGCGTCACGCCTCTCCCGACTACAAGCAGCAGATCCTGAGCATGACTTCGTGCGGACAGGTCAGCAGCGGTAGATCATCCTCGGCACACGGCAGGACCTACTGCTTTCGGCGCCCTGAATTTCATTTGCACCTTGATCTCTCGGCAGCACAGTTTGTAGACCTGCATGGAAAGCCATCATAACGACGCCATGCTTCTTTATAACTGGTCCCGAGCCTCCAAGCACCCCCTGAACTTAACTGTCTAAAAAGTGCGGGGCGGAGGCTAAGGGCGCACTCCTCCACCCCGCGCTGGTCCGAGCCGGAGGCAGCCTGCTCGGACAAAACACGTTCTTCAACAACCCGTCATTTTGGTCGACGCGCAGCCGCGCCTGCTCTGAACATCAGTGGCTGCCCATCCATATCTCCCTAATTGCTCGCCTGGTTTCCAGCCGTTACAGCGCCAGACTCGAATACCATCACGCCTCCGGGATTTGGTCCGACAGGTACACTCTGCTTCTCCTGATTATCGGTCGCGTTAATGATGGTTAGTGAATTAGCCGGAGTTGCATTGGACACTACGACATACTTTGCTTCTCCACCTCCTTGCGCCAAAACATCAAAACCGTGACCTCCGGTCGCCACAAGAGGAACTTCTCGCAATAGAGTGAGCCCTGGAGGCGCCACGGTTGTCCAATCAAAGGCAAACAACCGATCCTTTTTTGTCGCGGTAGCTCCGTTCCCGGCCAGAATGTAGAACCGTTTCGAATCGGGAGAAAACTTGAATGCCCCAGGGGAAGTTCCATCCAGCTCAGGAATGGTGAGGTCTGCAATAGCAGGCGTTGTAGCGCTGAGATCAATGATCCCCAGCCTTGTTCCTTGCGGCGCGGTGGTTTCACCGCGCAGCAATAGATGCTTACCGTCCGGAGAAATCCCGAACGATGTGTAAGGCGTTCCTGTGAGGTCAAACGTCTTGGTAATGTTCAGCGTCACAGGGTCAATTTCGGCAATCTCGTGATAGCCTTCCTGAAGGCTGTAGACTTTCTGGGTGAGATCGGACCAGCGAATGCCATGTGGACCGGAGTTGTTCGGCGTAAAGGGGGTGGTCCCCGTTGCATTTTCCGGATCGCACGTAGCCGGTGTCGGGAGCGTCGCTTCCTTTGAGGTCTTGCAGAGATCAATCCGGTTGATCAAGGTCCATTTTGTAGAGGAAGCAGGGTCGTTATCGATGACAGCTATCTCGCCGCTGACTTCACTTGAAACGAACGCTCTCTTAGGGATCCCAGGTCCGAATGAAAAGGCCATTACACGGTGCCCAGCTGCCAGCACACACACCGTTTTCTCCACTGTGGGTGGGGTTCCCCCCGGTCCAAGATGGGAGTTGTGAAGAATCGTAACGGATCCACCCGGGATTGCACCACCCGGACGCGTCGGGTTGTTGCAGTTGATCAGATCTTCACCCGGTGTCGTCGTTCCGGGAGTGTTATCGCCATCGTTCATGATCCAAATAACTTCGCCATCGGTCTTATCACGGTATAGGTGCACCGGTCGGGTACCGACAGGAAGATTCCCTTCATGAACCGGCGTCGCCCCGGTCAAGGGATCGATCGTCGCCACCTTGTTGGCGGCTGCGAGAGTCACAAAGACCCAATCCTCGTTCGAAATCTGCATGTCTCCTAACGCAGCATTCTCGAATTCTGCCGCATCAATCGTATTGATCACGGCATTACCTGAATCGCCTTTCATGGCCACGCTCGTCAACGTCTTGTCACCGGTGTTGTTGACGAATGCAATCGGTCCACTGAGTCCGGCGCTTCCCCCGGGCGCCGGCGTTCCCGCGATAGGGGTGGACTCGCCTGCGGTACAGGCGGCAAGGCCGATCAGCCCAAGTCCTAACGCGCACGTTGTGATACACGATACATTGCTCTTTCTCTTCGCAGTTTCCATGGCCCGTTCCTTCCTCGTTAGGTGTCGTCTTCAACTTTCACGGGAGCGTAAGCCGGCTCCCTCTGTAAATATGCTCTATGCGATCTGGAGAATAACTCGCGGTGGACCTCGAGGCGGGAATTCGCCATCGAGAACAGCGTCCTGTAAGGGCATGACACCGAGCGTCCAGACCCGGCTCACGTGAATATCGGTGAAGATTTCGCCTCGCGCATCACCGCCCTGGATATCGAGACCGCCGCAGTGCCATGCACAATGGCCGGGGCTGTGCTGCGCACCGTGCGTCTGTCCCTGTGGGCAATGTGGCTGGTTCCAATGCGGCGCGAGCATGCCTTGCGTGATGGACAAAGAACCGGCAAGCCCGAAGATCGCGCAGCAAATCCCCAGCGCACGAGTCAATTGCGCGCTATGCTTTGCGATCCGACTTCTTGATCTGTGTTCCATCACGATTCTGCTACTGTGCAGCCCCCTACGAGGACCCGCCGAGCAACTGAAACGATTTGGTGAGGCCGAAGATATAACTGATCTGCTGTTCGAGATTGCCGTTGAAATCCCGATAAATAGGAATCTGCGCGATGAAATAGAAGGATGCAAAGTTCCATAGGTTTAGGTTGATGCCAGGCGAATAGGCGACGTAGGTAGAGCCGGTCGTCGGCACCGCCCGAAACTTGATGGTCGGATCGAGCAAGATCGACGAGCCCGTTGCCGGATTAAATTGAAAGAGCGCTGCGTCCATGGCATCGTTCTGCATCCATCGGAAGTTGAACTGCTGCGTCACGGCCAACCAGGGAGTCCGCTCAAGCGGGATGATATTGAGCCCCAAGCTCGCATTTATCTCGTTGCCGAACTTGTAGCCGTCGCTGTTCTTCGCCGTGTACCGATAGCTGGCCATGGCAAACTGATTCAGCCGATGAGGAATCAGCTCATACGTTTGATACATCATCGGGATGACACCGAAGTTTCCCCGACCGAGTTGCAACGTCGACTCAGCCAGCTGGTTTGTACCCGACACCATCTGACCATAGTCGCCGGTCGGAAAATCCACCCCCACCCCAAGCACCACCATGCTGCGGAGGGTGGGCAGCAGGTTGTACTTCAGCGTCGCGCGAATATCCCCCAGCCCTTTGTCGTCATAGGGCACTGGGGTAACGCCTCCTATCTGCGCATCGGAGTCCACGGCTTTGTACGGTATGGCCACTTGTATTCCGAGACGGTCGGTTAGGCCATAGTTGAGGTCCAACGTCGCGGTGCGCGTCAGGGTCTCGATGCGGTTCACATCCAAGTTGGCCAGCGTCAGGGTTCGCTCACCTTGATTGGCAAAGGGAATACGTCCGCCTTCACCCGGTGGCGCTTCCATCGGTGTGTAGTTGTAGATGGCGTTGACGGTGAGAAGGCCTTTCATCGGTACTTGTTGTTGAGAACCGATCACGACAAAACAACTGACCGAGCCGCATGACGCCTCAACCTGGGACGGGTTTAACATCGAAGCCATCATTCCAAGTGCACTACTGAGAGCGAGGACACAGGACCAGATCATGCGCACCATGATTCCAAACTCTTTCTGCTTTTGTGGACACAGCGGAGCCCGGACATCGGACCCCACCGCGCGACACGGTTGTTGTTGATGAACGCGCCTGTCGACTGTGGGCGCTAAGAAAGAAAGGGAGGCCCGCGGAAGAAATAGGAAAGCGGAACTACGCTGAGCACGGCGTCAAAAGAAGGGATGCCGACCCATTCAAGAAGCCGGAGCCCGGAAGTCAATTGAACGGCGGACGACTCGATTCCCACACCACCCGCGCACAGCCATGCGCAGATCCCGGATGAGTGTGTACCGGCCTGATGGTCGGCATGATGCTCGGCATGGCCGACGCTGGGCGCGGCCATGAATCCGTTCACCAGAACGATGCAGAACAACAGGGCCCAAACCAAAACGGATCGTTTCACGTCGGATGTCCTACCGTTCCACTATTGAAGGGACGCGGCTTTCATCGATTCCGATTTTTGAATACGCGCTACGGTGTCGAGAATCACTTGCTCGGTCAACAAGCCGCCTTTGATGTATTCTTGAACGACACCCTTTTCATCAATGAACACACTGACCGGAAGACCAAAGACCCCGAATTGATTCGCCACCTTGTTGTCCCGATCCATGAGCACCGGGAACGTATGGCCATGTTGCTTGATATGCTCACGCACTTTGGACTCGTCTTCTAATTCATTGATCGCGAGCACCACGAATCCTTTCTCACGCAGCCTGTCGTATATGGTCTGCATCGCCGGCATTTCTGTCGTGCAGGGTTTGCACCAGGTGGCCCAAAAATTCACGAGGACGACTTTCCCGCGATATTGACTGAGGCTCTGGACTTTGCCGTCCAGGTCTGCCAATCGAAAATCCTCGGCCGGCGTCCCGACCGCCGGCACGCGAGAGCCCATTCCCCATACGAGACCGCCGCCGGTTACCGACATCACGCCTGCGAGCAGGAGTCCTATCACAAACCTTCTCCGGTTGATTCGATTCATGTTCATGACCTCCGCGACTCATCACTGTATGGGAAAATAATCGGCTGAGCGTGTATGCTCAACCTTAGTGACGGAATTCCGGCACTGCTCAGCATCTCTGGTCTGCTAATGAAGACCAAAAAGCCGCTTATGCCGGCAAACACGGCGGAGCTCGACTG
>DATIGP010000274.1:0-13365 GCA_035454625.1 Nitrospira sp. | reverse complement strand
AGATTCCGAAGCAATTGGGTCCGATCATGCGCATGCCGTATTGTCGAACTGTTTCAACCAGCCGTCTCTGGAGCTCGGCGCCTTCAGCTCCCACTTCGGAAAAGCCGGCCGTAATGACCACCAACGCCCGGACACCTTTCTCCGCACACTCATCGACGACGGATAATACGTGCGGTCGCGGCACAGCGACGATGGCGAGATCCACGGGCCCAGGGATTGCCAGGACTGAGGGGTAGACCGGAACTCCGGCGATCTCTGACGCATGGGGGTTGACCGGATAGACGGCACCCTGGAATTGACCGGTGCGGACCGCATCGAGGAGACGATACCCGATGCTCTTGGGATCGCGTGATGCACCGACAATCGCCACGGACGTTGGGTGGAAAAAAGGTCGGAGTGAAGCGGTGGTGGCGAGCCTTTCTCGAACCTCGACACGAGCGACGGTCTTCTCCGTGGGGATCAATGACAGCTCCACTTCCATGTCTTCGCCTTCGTAGGCTTCATGGGAGGTAAAACCCGATTCTCGGAAGACGTCGCGCATAGCCAGATTGTCGGCGTGTGTGACGGCCCACAAGCGAGTAAATCCGTGTCGGATGGCGACCAAGGCGAGTCGTTCCAGCAACAGCGTTCCCAAACCTTTTCCATGGAATCCGTCATCCACGGCCATCGCGACCTCGACTGTCTGCCGATCCTTCGCCCAGTAGGAGCCGGCGGCAATCACATGAAGTCTGTCCTCCCATGCTCGCGTCACGATCAGCGTGAACTGCGAATGGGGATCGGAGGAGTTGCACAAGGTCGCGATGCTTTCTCCAGAGGGAAGGCTTTCCGAGAAAAATCGGTGGCGTCTCGACTCAAGGGACAACCGATCGACGAACTGTTGCAGCATCGGCGCATCAGAAGGTTCAGCCGGTCTGATGGCGGCGGTTGATCCATCGCGCAAGATGAGCGAGCCGGACTCAGTATGATTCTCCAGAGGCGGAATGTAGAGAGGCCGAACCGATTTCATCGTCGTTGTACCTATAGAGCCAACCATTCAGGTTTCAGTATCAACACCAGACCCAAGCTCAACATTACCGCTCCACCGGTCAGTTTCAACCAACGACCGGCACGTTCTTGCAGCTTCTTGCGACTCAATGTGACCACCCCAATTGTCACCATGACACTATCATCAAGAATGTAGGCGAGGTTATACAACCCGAGATAACCATAGTATTCCCATGTGGGTAGCTGTTGCATCGTGAGAATTTGTGTGTAGAGCGCCGGGAATCCGGCTGTACAGAGCAGCTCGATCATGTTGACGAGGCCGGCAAGGACGGCAATCCCCGCCATGGCTCCGGCGAGGTTCTCAGCTTGCAGTATTCTCCTGACCCTGGCGTAGAATCCGGGCTTAGCCGATTCGGGAATGCTCAATGAGATGCCGCGGTGGAGGGCAAAGAAGTCTTTGACATTCACCGCGCCGACGAATAATGCCAGGCCCCCCAGCGCGATTTGAATGCCGCGGGAGAGACCGATCAGAAGAAACACATTCAGCCAGGCTGCCATGAAGGCAAAATAGATCAATCCGCTGATGAGGACGAACGTTCCGGCGATGAGGGCCATCTTCCGCCGATCTTGGAGATTCACGAGCAGCGACAAGAGAAACAGCAGGACCCACATCGCGCAGGGATTGAATCCGTCCAGCAATCCGACGGCGATGGTGAACAGCGGAAGCCCAAGATCCTGTGCTTGAAGCTCGCCGAACCATGCCGTCTTGATACTCCCTGCTGCGGGAAGGACCGCATCGACTTGAATGCGCTGGTCGAGCCTGGCGCGGATCTCAGCTCCGGTTGTGTCGGGGGAATGGAAGCCAACGATCAGCTCTGAGCCTATGAGGAACGTGGGAACGCCGACGCTAATCATGCCTCGGTCCGCGAAGAGAGTTGCGAGTCGCTGTCGCGCGGATGGGTCTTCCGCAATGTCGTGGATCGCGATGCGAATCCCCGGCCGTTCACGCCGCAGGTCACCGAGAAAGACCTTCGCGGCCTCGCAGTGTGGACAACCGGCACGGACGAAGATTTCAAGATCTGGAGATGGTGCATCGGCCCGGACCTGTACCCCACTCCCCAGTACGAATATGAGGAGGACAAGCCAAGTGCCGATCGTACCGACTAACTTCCATATGCGGTGATCATGGGGGGACACAACAGCTCGCTAGCGGGAATGGAACAGAGAGCTATTTCGCACAATGGCCGGATAACTGATCCACGCAACCATCGAGCGTGCCGTACTTCGGGTAATCCGTTTCCGGAATCTCCACGCCAAAGGCCTTGTGAATCGAAATGACAAAATTTAGAAAGTCCATCGAGTCGATATCCAGCTGATCGCGGAAGTTGATGTCGGACTTCAGGGCCGTCAGATCTGCCTCCGGCGCGATCTCGCCAAGGAGACGAAGGACCGTCGCTCTGATTTCATCCGGCGTGAGAGACCTGTTCATAGTTGCGCTGGCTCCTGCAACAAGCGATCGACAGCTGAAAGAAATACCGCTCCACGGTGACCGTCCGTCACGCGATGGTCTGCAGAGAGACTTGCCGTCACGACCGGTCTCGAAACAACCTCTCCGCCTACGACCCATGGCCGTTCCACAACTTTTCCGAAACCGACAAGAGCGACTTGTGGGGGATAGATGACCCCGAAGACCGTTTCGACGCCCTGCTCGCCGAGGCTCGTGACGGTGATCGTCGGATCGGAGAATTCCGAACTACGCAAGGTGCCTGCGCGGGCCCGCTTCACCACGTCTTGAAAGCGCGTCATCAACTCGCTAAGACTCTGCTTGTCGGTATGATGAATAGCCGGGGCGACGAGGCCGCCTTGTCGCAGCGACACAGCTACGCCAACGTGGATGTCAGGACTTTGAACGGCGGCACCTCCTTTCCAAAGAGCGTTCAATTCAGGCACCTGCCGAAGCGCCAAGGCCACCGCCTTAATCAACAGGACGCCATAGAGCAAGCGATCTGTCACCGATCGTTTGAGATTTTCATCCTTGAGCCAGGCCATTGCCTTGCCCATGTCGATGGCGGTGCTGAGGTAGTAATGGGGTATCTCGCGCTTCGATCGTGCCATCGCCGCGGCGATAGTCTCTCGCATCCGGGCCTGGCGGTCGACCGCTACGGTTGGCTCCTCCTTCGATACCACCGCCGCAGCTCGCACATCATCGAGGGTGATGGCACCACCAGGCCCGGTTCCTTTCAGGTCCGAAGGATCGACACGAAGCTCCGCCGCGAGCTGTTTGGCGGCGGGTGATATGCGTAATCGTCCAGGTTCGGGCAGCGGGGGGACCATCGGCCCACTCACAGGGGAAGGTGCCGACTCCTTCTTGGGCTTGGTTTCGGTCTTCGCCTTGGTCTGTTCAATCGGTGTTCCTTCTTCGTCAATGATGGCCATCACCGTGCCGACCGGAACGGTTTCGCCGGGCTGTGCAAGTAGCTGTTGAAGGATACCGGTATAGAACGACTCAACTTCGATCGCGGACTTTTCGGTATCCACCTCCGCGATGATCTCGCCTTTGGTCACTCGGTCGCCGACCTTCTTTCTCCATTCGATCAACGTGCCCTCGGTCATGTCGGATCCGAGTGTCGGCATGACGAACTCAGCCATGACACAAACCTCGTGAAACGTGAAGCGTGAAGCACGAGGAGCTCGAAAAAAGACTCACGGCGCTCATGTGTTATCCCTTGAGATTCCGGACGGCAGTCACGATCGTTTCTGGCTGCGGCAGCGCCGCGTCTTCCAAATGTTTCGGATAGGGGATCGGAACCTCGGCGCTGCAGACGCGTGTCACCGGGCCATCAAGATCATAGAAGGCCCCTTCCATGATTTGGGCGCTGATCTCTGCGGCAAAGCTTCCCGTGCGCCATCCTTCGTCGATGATGACGGCTCGGTGAGTCTTCTTTACTGAAGCGAGGACCGTTGCCTGGTCGAGGGGACGCAGCACGCGGAGATCGACGACTTCGGCGTCGATACCTTCGCCGGCCAGCGTCTCGGCGGCTTGCAATGCTTTCCACAGCGAGCCGCCGAATGTGATCAAACTCACGTCCTTTCCATGACGGCGCACGACCGCCCTCGCAATGTCGACGGGCGGCGCGTTTTCGTCGAACTCTCCTTCCATCGGATACAGATAAGCATGTTCGAAGATGAAGACCGGGTCCGGTTCTTTCAAGGCGGTCAGCAACATGCCTCTCGCATCTGTCACAGTCGCCGGCGTAAGCACCTTGATGCCGGGAATGTGGGCATACCAGCCTTCCAGGCTATGGGAATGCTGGGCGGCCACTTGGCGGCCGGCTCCCGTAGCCATGCGCACGAGGAGCGGAATGCTGAATTGTCCGCCGGACATGTGCCGAATCGTCGCGGCGTTGTTCACGATCTGATCGAGGGCGAGCAGGCTGAAGTTCACCGTCATCACTTCCACGATCGGCCTCATGCCGCCAAGTGCGGCTCCGATGCCTGCACCGACGAAGGTGGATTCGGACAACGGCGTATCCCGGATACGCGAAGGCCCGAACTCTTCTAGGAATCCCTTGCTGCAGGCGTAGGTCCCGCCGTACTTGCCGACGTCTTCGCCCATGAGAAACACGCGTGGATCGCTCTGGAGCGCCTCACGGAGTCCGGCGCGAACAGCTTCTCTATATGTCATTTTAATCATGATGTCATTTAGATCATGCCAGTCCGTTCACGTTGAGGTAAGGCTGAGGGTTCAGGACTCACCAGTCTTCCTTCACTCGACCTTAACCTAGACCTCGGCCTGCTGAGGCGTATACACATCTCTCGCCAGATCTTCGATCGGTTCCCATTCTCCGGCTTCCGCAAACGCGACTGCTTCGGCAATTTCAGCGGTGATGGCGGTCTCCAACTTCTCGACATCGGCATTGTGCAGCAACCCTATCGTGCGAAGGTATTGCTCAAATGAGGCAATTGGGTCGCGCTGTTTCCACTGAGCGACTTCGTCTTTGGTGCGGTACAGTTCGGCGTCATACATGGAGTGGGCGCGGAATCGATAGGTCCGATATTCGATCAGGTATGGGCCGTTGCCTTGGCGTACGAAATCGGCGGCTTGTTTGGTGGCCGATTCCACCGCGAGCACATCCATGCCATCCACAGCCTGAGCCGGAATCCCATAGGCGTCGGCCTTGCGGGCGATGTCGGTTTGTGATTGATGTCGCTCCAGCGCGGTGCCCATCGCGTAGAGATTGTTTTCGCAGAGGAATAGGACCGGAAGCTTCCAGAGCGCCGCAAGATTGAGCGACTCGTGAAACTCCCCTTCGGCCACGGCGCCGTCGCCAAAGAAACAGGCAGTGACTCCTCGCCGTTGTTGCATGTGGTCCGCCAGCGCGAGTCCCACCGCAACGGGCAGCCCGCCTGCCACAATCGCGAGTCCCCCGTAGAACCGTCGTGCCGCGTCGAAGAAATGCATGGATCCGCCGCGTCCCCTCGCACAGCCGTTCGCTTTCCCATAAAGCTCTGCCATCAACGGTCCCATCGGCGTCCCTCGTATGAGCGCGTGACCGTGCTCACGATAGGTGCAAACGATCGCGTCCTCTGGCTTGAAACAAGGCATGGCACCGGACGCCACGGCCTCCTCGCCGATGTAGAGATGGAGAAAGCCTCGGATCTTGCCCAGGCTGTAGAGTTCTGCACACTTTTCTTCGAACCGTCGGATGCGGAGCATCTGCCGAAGCAACTCCAAACCACGGCCCCGATCGATCGGCGGTGTCATGAGCAGGCCTCCAACGTCGACGTATCGCCTTCCGGCAAACCAAGCTCTCTTGCCTTCAACAGCCTTCGCATGATCTTCCCGCTTCTGGTCTTGGGCAATGTCGGCAAGAACGTGATTTCTTTGGGAGCCACCGCGGCGCCGAGTCGGGCACGCGCGAAGCCGAGCAGTTCGCGACGGAGCTCCTCGCTCGGCTCATAGCTGTCCTTGAGTGACACGAAGGCTTTGACGACTTCCATGGCTACTGGGTCGGGTTTGCCGATCACGCCGGCCTCCGCGACGGCCTTGTGTTCAATCAAGACGCTTTCCACTTCAAACGGTCCGATGAGGTGACCGGAGGTCTTGATCACGTCGTCTGCGCGACCGACAAACCAGAAATACCCGTCTTCGTCGCGCTTCGCGAGATCACCGGTGAGATACCAGCCTCCGGCGAAACATTTTCTATACCGTTCCGGTTCGTTCCAGTACCCACGGAACATGGACGGCCAGCCAGGTTTGAGCGCCAGCTCCCCCTGGACATTTGCTTCCTCGATAACCTCGACGCTCATGTCGGTCCTTCGGACAACGGCTGCCTCAATGCCGGGGAGTGGACGACCCATTGAACCGGGGCGGATGTCCATGGCGGCATAGTTGGCGACCATGATACCGCCGGTTTCGGTCTGCCACCAATTGTCATGGAACGGGTGACCGAACGCCTCTTGCCCCCAGACGACCGCTTCGGGATTGAGTGGCTCTCCCACGCTTGCCAGGAAACGAAGCCGACGGAGATCATACTTCTGGACCAACTCCTTGCCGCCCTTCATCATCATGCGGATGGCGGTAGGGGCGGTATACCAGATCGATACGTGTTGGTCCTGCAGGGTGCGATACCAGCGCTCGGCATCGAACTCCGCTTCGTCGACGATGCTGGTGACGCCGTTCGTCAGCGGTGCAATGATGCCGTACGACGTTCCGGTGACCCACCCAGGATCCGCTGTGCACCAGAACACGTCATGTGGGTGGAAATCCAGGGCGTATTTGCCGGTCATGTGGTGGGCGACCACAGCCTGATGCACATGGATGGCGCCCTTGGGCGTGCCGGTCGTTCCGCTCGTAAAGTGGAGGAGCGCCATATCTTCCGGGTCGGTAGGCCCGATCGTGAATTCAGGACTTGCCCGCTGCATGAGGGCTCCCAAGTCCTGGGTGGCGCCGATAGCGGCCGGTCGGCGGTCTTCTCCGATGAGCAAGACATGTTCAAGGCTTGGCACGGCGGAGCGAATCGCAGCGATCTTTCGTTGATACAGCGTGTCCGTAGTGACAAGCACTTTCGCCTCGCCGATGGTGAGACGCGCCCGGATCGGTTCCGGGCCGAATGCAGAAAACAGAGGGCAGAACACGCTGCGGTTCTTGAAGGTCCCAAGCGCGGCGATGTACAACTCCGGAATGCGTCCAGCCAGAACGAAGACGCGATCTCCTTTGCCGATTCCGAGCTGCTGAAGTACATTCGCGAATCGATTCGTCAGTTCGTGCAGTCGGCTGTAGGAATAGTCCTCGATCGATCCGTGCTTCCCCAGCCATCGGATCGCCAAATGGTCGGCGAGAGCTCCGTTCGCGTGGCGAACGACTGCCTCATACGCAATGTTGAGATCCTCGCCATGTGTAGGTCCCTGCAAGTCCTGTCTGGCCTTTTCCCAGGAAAAGTGCGAACGGATAGCGTCATAGTCGTACAGATGCGGAACCGTCTCCCATTCTCGGCGGGATTTGATGATCGTCGTCCAAGCCATGTCGTTTTGAACTAGCTGGTGATGCCTGGCGGCGCCATGGATCTGATGTACGACAATACATCCATCATCTGCTGATCCGTCAGCTTGCCGCGGAAGCTGTGCATGGGACTAAACAAGACGCCGTTTGAGATCGCGACAAGCAGCTCCCAATCCGTCTTGGACCGAGTCGTGTGCGACCGAAGATCAGCCGGCCGAACAATCAAATCTTGGCTATCCGGTCCCTTCCCGTCCAATTTGGCCCCATGACAACGGAGACATTGTTGCTCGTACACTCCTTGTCCGGCTTTGCTATCCCCTCGGATCACTTGAGTGAAGGCCACAGAGACCGAGATGCACAGAAAGACGAGCGCGAGAGGCAATATCTTATTCATCGTCGATCCTTTCACCGTAAGACAAGTATCGGACAGGTGATGTGATGCACGACGGCGTGGGACACGCTTCCCAGGAGAAAGCGAGAAATTCCCCTGCGTCCATGGGAAGCGACGACCACCAGATCCCGCCCGCGCGCCTCCTGTTCGATCACGGCGGCCGGATCCCCCGTAGCGACTTTCGTGCTCACCGTAGAGTGAGGATGTAAGAGTTTGCCGGCGGTCGATTTGACGAGGTCCTCCGCGTAGTGCGCGGCCCCCTCCCACCAGTCGCTGGTCCCCAGCGCGTCATAGGGATCGCCGACGCCGATGGGAACGAGGGCATGCAGCACGCAGAGCTCGGCGCGATCGGTAAAGGGCTGGTGCGTCAGCCACCGCACGATTCGATCCGCGTCGTCTCGCGCCTCAATGGCGACGAGCACCCGCTGAACCTTGCGGGCAGCTCCTCTTACAAGAAGGACCGGCCGGGTGCTGTGCAGGAGGACCCGATGGGACACACTCCCGAGGACGACCTCGGACAGACGGTTTCGTCCGCTTACGCCGACGACGATCAAGTCGGCCGAGACGTTGTCGGCGCTGTCGAGGATAAGCTGGGCGGGACTGCCGATTTCGTTGACTTTCCTGATTGATGCAACTTCAGTCGGTACCATGGCGGCCGCGCGCTCCAACAGTTGATTCCCCGAATCGACCATCGCCTTGCGGAAATCATCGTACCCCTGCACGTTGCCTGCTTGGGCCACGAACGGGTGTTCCAAAATCCCTAAATCCACGCCATGGACCAGCGTGACATCCGTCGGACGATAGAGTTGGAACGTCTGGGTGACCGCGGCGAACGCCTGATCCGACCAATCGACGCCGATGACGACTCTCATGGGATGGCCTCTCCTATTTGAACTTCAAAACAGCGGATGTGGTGCGGTCCCGAACGGAAGCACGCGCGGTGATTCCCCCACATTGCCGCGAAGACGCCACGTCCCGTCTTCGAAGACGAGATAATGTACCTCCTCATACCAGCTGTCGATGGGGACATACAGGCCGCTGGTCTTCGACCTGGCCCAGAGATGGCCGGTGCAGGTGACTTCCAGCACCGCATCGCGACCCGATCCGACCTTGGCCATCTTTGTGAAGAGGTGGGTGCTGGCAATCTCCTGATACTCATCAAAGAGATCTTTCCAGATCTTGCGGATATCGTCCTTCTTGAGCCCATGGTAGTTGTACTCGGGTGAGTAGATGGCCATGACCTTTTCAAGGTCGTGAGCTTTGATGGCTTCTTCTGCTTGATCAAACGCCCCGACAACGGCTTTGAGTGTTGCCACGTCTACTTCAATCTCAGCACGGGTTGGAACGACGATCTTCGCCGCCGCCGTCCCGATGCCGGCAAGGAAGGCGATGATGATGAGATGGACGGTCATCCACCGTGCTTTGTGTTGGAAGTTCACATACGCCTCCATGTGTCGCCAATCCGGTTCAGAATCACAAGTTCATTTGAGCGTCATCTCGTCCAAGTGACGCGCACGAAATCTTCGTCCTGATCGTAATGCAGCTCCAGCTCGCCGTGATAGGCATGCTTCAATGCTTCGCCTATGCGCCTCGGCAAATGGGTGTCGGTCGTCGAAATAACGAAGACCTCGGGCTTAATCTCGATCGACATGACGCGACACAGGGGGTGTTCCTTCTTTTCCGCCGCCTCCGTGTTCTTCACCAGGCCGATCACTTGTTCATGTTGCTCGTCCTTGAAGCTGCCTTTGAGAGTGACGAGCCCCTTGGGATACTTGTCGCGAATCCGCATACAGGCTGGACAGGTAATTTCGTCGGCATCTGCGGGCTTCGCGCCCCAGGTCCACCTTCCTTTGTGAAATAAGGCCCCGCATTCAGTGCAGATCGTAGGTTCTTTGAGCTTCCCACGCAGCTTGTAGGTGTCATGCTGATGCTCCTGGACAGTCCGATCGCGGCGGGTGCCCACGCCCGCTGCTGTTGTGGATTTCGATGTCATGTGTACTCCCTTATCGTAGCGGTCAGGCCGTTGAAGAATGTGGTCGCTCCTTCCATCCCAACAGCGATTCCTCCGCCAAGTTTAGATACTCCACGACGTCGTGATCGCTGACCTGGGTGAAATCCGCATAGTGGTTACCCACGGCCCAGAAGGGGTCCGGTGTGGCGAGCACGACCAACTCATCCACCTGTGTGCCCACTTCCTGGATCGTTTCGACCGGACCGACCGGAATGGCTGCAAGCAGGCATCTCGGTTTAAGCTGTCTGACGGACTGCACGGCTGCGAAGAAGGTGGAACCGGTGGCGATCCCATCATCCACGAGAATGACCATGCGGTCGGTGAGCGTGGGGAGATGCCGGTCCTGACGGTAGAGCTGCTGCCGGCGCGTGATCTCCCGTTGTTGCACCTGAACCAGGTCCTCGATATCCACGCGAGAAAGACCGTACGCCGCCATGGCATCAGGGTTCAGATACACCGTTCCTGTTTCACCCACCGCTCCTAAGGCATACTCTGGATTATCCGGAGCTCCCAGCTTGCGGGTGATGAAGACATCCAACGGCAGGTGCAGTCCCAGGCTCAGCTGGTAACCGACTGCGACACCACCACGTGGAAGCGCCAAAATAATGGCTGCCGGTTCGTTACGGTACTGGATCAGTCGATCAACCAGCCGACGACCAGCCTCTTCGCGATTCCTAAAGGTCACACTCCTCCCCCTCCATAAACTGGCTTGCGGTTCTCCATCAGGCCGCTGAAGCTTAGGCCGAGATGAATCGCCACCGTTCTGTTAGCCGACTTTCACTTCGATTGCTTTGGGCTTTGCCTTCTCTGATTTCGGAAGATGCACTTTCAACACGCCGTCCTTGTACTCGGCGCTGACTTTGGACCCGTCAGCGTCTTCGGGCAGAGTAAAACTCCGCACAAAGCTGCCGTACGCCCGCTCGACGCGGTGATATTTCTTACCTTTCTCTTCTTTTTCGTATTTCCGTTCACCGCTGATCGCAAGCACATCATCATGCACGTTGATCTTGATCTCTTCTTTCTTCATCTCAGGCACTTCCGCTTTGATGAGGTACTCTTTCTCATCTTCCGAGATATCCACCAGCGGTGACCACTCCGCGACAGTGATGGCCTCCTTCTTGTCGCCGCCGGGAACCGGCGTACGGCCGAAGAAACTCGACAGTCGTTTCTCCATATCTTCAATCTCTTTGAAAGGGTTCCATCTCGTCGTCGGTTCCCATCTTGTCAGTCCGCTCATGATCGTTGCCTCCTTGTAAGATTTTGTGGGCCGGATGTCCTGTCATGAGGATTGTGCATCGATGGTGCCAAGGCCGAGAGGAGTTGGGCGTCCCTTTAAAATGCGACAAATTAGAACATTGCTGGATTATCAGCATGGAAGGGTGAGCGTGTGGGCTGTGGCATTACGGGGCACTCGCACCTATAGGTCTGTTGCCTCTTTCGACATTGATTGAAAGATGCCGGGGTGTTCTTCGAGGATCTGAAGCATGAAAAACAGACTCATTGTCATTAGCGAGTTGTGATGCTCGGCATCTAGGACACAAATGGATCTTGAGCATAGGTTCTGCATGGCCAAGACCCACGGCGCATGAGCTATGGGAAAGTAGGAATGAGATTCAAAAGGGGGCGGGATGAAGCAGCGGCTATCGTTCAAGAACCTGCCGAAGATCCAGGCAAAGCGGTTCAAGAAGCTGAGGCTGGAAAAGGAACGGGAGCGAGCCACACGAATGAGAGTTCGGCCTGCCAAGAAGCGACAAGGAGGCTGAGAAGCTGTGATGACCGTCTCGGTCGTCAGGTGAAACGCGTGGGAAACATGCCCGTGCATAATCCCGGTGTCGCAGCGGTGTATGAGAAGATCGCAGATCTTCTCGAGATCGAAGGATCGAACCCATTCCGCATCCGCGGCTATCGCAATGCGGCCCGTACGCTCCGTGATCTCACCAGGCAGAAGCAGACCGAACGGATTTTGCGCGTCATGGACCGCCCCTGTTTCACGATCTTGGCCCATCCCAGCGGCCGACTCATCGAGGAACGAGCGCCTTACGATGTGAATATGGCGCGTCTCATCCGCCATGCCCGAGAGCAGCGCGGTTTTCTGGAAGTGAACACGCAACCGGTGCGGCTGGATCTAACCGACACTGATTGCCAGATGGCAAAAGAGGAGGGCGTCATGCTCAGCGTCAATTCCGATGCCCACAGCGTTCTCGACTTTGGGAATCTTTGGTATGGGATCGGGCAGGCCCTCCGTGGGTGGCTGGAAAAGGAAGATGTGTTGAACGCGAGGCCTCTGCACTCGCCTTCGTCCGCTCCTCAAACACACGATGGCGAAGGCGTGAAGCGTCAGGTGTGAGGCGGTAGCGGCATACCGCATATTCATATTCAAGGATAAGTACTGTGCGGCATCGAATGTTGGGAGGGGATGAATCCTTTTGTGAGATTCCGACTCATGGCATAGCCCACAATTTCATCAATGAGGAGGTGTATGTCTGTGGTCAACGTTTCGAAATCATTTGTCGCCCAAAAGCAGGGACAAGCCGACCGCTGCCATCGCTGCGGCGGGCTCATGGTTCCGGAGAAAGTGTTCGAAATCGGGTCGATCGATTGGCGCTGCGTGAGCTGCGGGGAGCGGATCGATCCCGTCATTCTCGTTCATCGCCAGGTCCATCGTCCCAAGGATCTGGCGCGCGAAGAAGCCGAGAGCGTCTTTGCTGCGAAGGGGAGAGCTCGTTTGAACTGAGGTCCTTTGCCTCAGAGGGTTCGATTGTGCCACACCTGCGCGACGGTGTGGCATCTTGCCTCCGTTGATTCTAAGAGAACCGAGGTTAACTAAAGACTGAAGGAGGTGGCGAAAGCCTAGAGAGGTCGGTAGTCAGGTGTCGAACCCGCTCTTGTGCAGCCAGCGTGCAGAGGGCTGCGGGCGCTGTTGGAAGTCGCGGGGTTAAAGTTCAAGGGACGCGCGATCAATTGTCGGTGCCACTAGGCATGACCCCTGTTTCGATAGGGGTCTGAACGAAGATTGAGGCGCGGGACAACCAGCCTTAGGCGACTGAAGGGTTGTCGGACTTGATCTCGGCCGGATGACAGCCCCCGTGGTCCACACAAGGGCGGGTGTCTTTTGTTTGTCTGCTTACAGCGCCAAAGAGTGTCCGTCTTATTCCTTGATGTCCATAACACAGAGCCTCAGAACCTTGATGAGACTTGATTTAAATTGGATGGAGACCTGCAGCTCTACGGGACGATTCAGCAGTCGCCTGTGAAGCAGAAGAGCGGAGGCGGGTCAAGAGAGCTGTTCGTAATAAGATGGAGGCCTTGGAGGGGTTTAGGCTTCCCGCTTGGTACCGGCGGGCCTGCTCACCGCCCCAACGCTCGGCCTCGATTCTCTTCGCTGTTCCTCTCACCGAGGCCTCCGCTCGATTATAAGATAACCTCCCTTTGCGAATAATCAATCGCCGGATCCCTCGATCACTGTAGCGGGATGGG
>DATIGP010000273.1:0-2785 GCA_035454625.1 Nitrospira sp. | reverse complement strand
GTTCTTGAAGTGGATTCACTTGAGCATGTCGGTCGTGCTCAACGTCATTGGCACACTGCTGATGTTCCTGGCAAATTCGTGGATCGGCTTCATGATGTCGCCTGCCGGTGTCGACGAGCAGGGACGCTTCCTGGGCAATATCTGGCACGTCATTCATACCGCCCTCTGGAACCCGCTGAACGTACATCGCATCCTGGGCAACATGGCCTTCGGCGGCGGTGTCGTTGCCGCGTATGCCGCGTATCGGTTCCTGGCATCCAAAACGGATGAGGATCGCGCCCACTACGATTGGATGGGATACATCGCGATGGCCATCGCGGTCGCCTTCCTGATCCCCTTGCCGTTCGCTGGCTACTGGTTGATGCGCGAAGTGTACGCCTACCGCCAACAGATGGGCATCACGCTCATGGGTGGCCTGCTCGCCTGGCTGTTCATCATCCAAGCCACCATGATCGGCATCCTGTTCCTCAGCTCCAATTATTATCTCTGGCAGGCGCTGGGTCGTATGCGCGGCGCCGAAAAGTATCAGCGTTACATCAAGTATCTCGTGTTCCTACTGGTCTGCGGATTCCTCGTGTTCATCACCCCGCATACCATGGTCATGTCACCCGCGGAGTTAAAGGCGATGGGCGGCCAGCAGCATCCGGTGCTGGGCAACTACGGCGTCATGTCGGCCAAGAACGGCGGCATCAACGTCATCATCACGACCACGGTGCTCAGCTTTATCTGGTACATGCGCGGCAATAAAGTCTCGACCGTGTCGTGGTCGAAGTTCGGCAACATCTTCATGGGTGTGTTTTTCTTCTGGGCTTACGTCAACATCATCTGGCTCGCTATCTACGGGTACTACATTCCCGCGAACGTCCGGGTCGGCTTGTCCGTGCCTCAAGTGGCGACGACGCTGTCCTGCCTCTTCTTCATGATGGCCTTGAACGGGTTCATGATGAAAGGGGCAAAGCAGATGGGGCCGATCGAGTGGGGCAAGATCTCCGCTCGCTCTCAGTACGCCTTGATCATGCTCGCAACGGCCTTCACCTGGATGATGGGATTGATGGGGTACATCCGCTCCTCGGTCCGTTTGTTCTGGCACGTCAACGAAATCATGCGTGACAACTCACCTTGGGCCTACACCCACACGGTGGGATTTGCGGCGAACATGATTTCGTTCAACGTGCTGTTCTTCTGGATCAGCATCCTCTTCGTCTTCTGGCTCGGCAGTTTGACCGCGAAGAAAGTGCCGGTCGGCGAAAAGGTGGGGGTCCCTGGCGGTGCGCCGCAACCTGCTGGCAGCCACTAATCATCTCTATTGACCATAAGGCTCTCGGTGGGAGACGCGAGCGCGTCTTCCGCCGGTGTAGCCGCAGGAGGTTACAACCGTGGGTAATATGATTAACGAAGCCCTCTCGATGGGCTGGGTGGTGTTGGCCCTGCTGGCGGGCTTGCTGATCTACTTTCAAATGTCCATCAGCGATCCCGTCGCCAAAAAACGGGCGACCTTCAAGACCTTCATCGGCATCATTGCGGCGTTCTTGGTATTCGTTGCCATCGCGAATTACAAGACCAATTTCTACGGCGAAAGCCGGCTGTTGCCCGTTTCTCTGGTGATCGTCACAGCCACGACATTCGTCATGGCCTTGTATTTTACGAACCTCGCCGCGCTCTTGAAGATCGGCGGGTTCATGTTCTTCGTTGCCGCGTTCCTCTCGGGGTATGGAAACTGGTTGCCCCAAGTCGAAGGGGGGTTTCCCCCCAAGGAAGAGAAGCTGGACTTCAGCTCCATGACTCCTCAGCAGCTGGCCGACGAGGGTGAGAAGATCATCTTCGGCGGCATCGGACAGAACAAGGTGCAAGGGGCGATCGGCAAGGGCCAATGCCCGCTCTGCCATGCCTTTCACGCCGGCATGCTGGGAGAGCGCGCCCCCAATTTGCTGGGACTACCCGAACGGGCCGGCAAAGAGCGGCTGGAAGATCCTCGCTATTCTAAGGGCGACCCGGCCAAGCGCGACACGGTCGAAAAGGAAGCCTGCCCCGGTTGTGGAACGGCCGAGAACGGACAGGAATATATTGCAGAGTCTCATGCATGCCCCAACTGCTATGTGGTGACCGGCTACGGCGTGAAGGGCACCAATGACAAAGAAAGCCCGATGCCGAAGATCCACAAGCCACCGATCTCTCTCTCGCTCCCTGAATTGGCTGCCGTGGACACGTGGCTCTACGTCCGCGAGGGCCGAGAGGCTCCCTCGTTCGAAGAAATCGTGAAGTCCTACGAGAAGTTCATTCCGGAAGCGGATCGTCCCAAGATGGAGGAAGAAAAACCTGCGGGCGCGGCGAGCGCCTTGCTGGCCGACGGCTCGGAGCCGGTGGACCAGATTTTTGCCAAAGCGCAGTGCGTCGTCTGCCATACGATTCCTGGCATTCCCGGTGCGACCGGTACGCAAGGACCGAAGCTCGAAGAGGGGACGAATGCTCCCACCCGAATCAAGGATCCTGCGTACAAGGGCAGTGCCCACAGCACGCCTGAGTACATCATGGAATCGGTGGTTTCCCCCAGCGCCTACGTCGTGAAGGGATTTCCTGACAACTTGATGCCGAAAGTGTTCGGGCAGAAGCTGAGCGCTGGCGCTCTCAAGAAAATTGTCGATTATTTGTCACAGGTGAAGGCGGGTGCGCCGCCTCCGAAGATTTCGTGATCTTGGCCGTCTATCTGTAGACATAAGGGAGTATACCCATGAAAGCATTGATGTCAGTGGGCGCCTTGTTAGGAGTCGTCGGACTCCTCCTGCTC
>DATIGP010000272.1:0-4706 GCA_035454625.1 Nitrospira sp. | reverse complement strand
AAGGCCCCTTGCCACCATCGAGTCTCATTGTGCCGAAAAGCAGGATGTTCCGTCATGGTGGCGACGAGTGTGCCCTGCACATCCGTCAGGAACAACATCTTCGTTGAAGAGCGGACTACGTGCGGGAGCAACTGTCCCGGCGCGCTATGAACGCCGGTAAAATATTCGTGGAGCAAAGCGCTGAACGGGTTCTCCATGACCAATTTGACCCCCGTCTGGTCCCGTGTCGCCCAACGCCGTTCCAAGTCTGTAGGTGCCGTAGCGGAACTCTTGGCGTCACCCCGCGCATCCCGCCGATGTTCCAGTTCACGGATGAGCATCGGATCGTTCGCGATACGAGCCGTATGGGCGATTTCTTCCGCGAGGAGAAGATCCAGTTTGCGGGCCGCTTCAGTCGCCAGCGCTTCGAAGCTTTCTCCGCTGACCTCCCGAATTTCTTGAGACCCCTGCCAGAATGCCATTCCCAACCCGACGACGAGCGGGAGGAGGCCGACGAGAAGCATGGAGATGATGACCTTGGCTTTGAGCCCCCATCTGGTGCCGGGCGGCGATGATGTCGGCGTCTCCGTCATGGCCGAGAGTTCCTCCCGCCGCCGGACTCATCGGGAAAGGTGAGGGTGAAGGTTGAGCCGCGACCGATGTGGCTGTCGACTTCTATGGAGCCATTCATGCGATGGACGACGTTCTTAATATTGTATAACCCAAGTCCTGTTCCTTTCCCCGGAGGTTTCGTGGTGAAAAAAGGTTCGAAGATCCGACTTTGGACCTCCGGAGCAATGCCGCAGCCGGTGTCCGAAACACGGACCTGTATCGTGCGGCCCACAGCCGAGGTTTCCAGCGTCAACGTGCCGTGGTGTTCCATGGCCTGGACCGCATTCGTAATGAGGTTGACGAACACATGAAGAAGTTCATCGGGGTTGCCCTTCACGACGATGTCCGGCTGATAGAGCTTGCGAATGTCGATGTCTTGAAGCGCCACGGCATAGCGGGCGATCTTCAAGGCTTCATCCAGTTTGCCGTTGACGCTTACCAGGCAGTCTTGCCGCAAAGACGAGCGTCGTGAGTAAGAGGTCAGATCTCTACAAATAGCCGTCGTGCGCTTGACGGCGTCGATAATGTCGAGGGCTTGGGCATGCACGGCATCGAGGTCCGCCTCGTCAGCCAGATTTTCCGCCAAGCCGAGAATCAGCTGAAGCGGATTATTCATATCGTGCGCGATACCCGCCGCAAACGAGCCGATCCCTGCGAGTTTCTCCGCGTGCAGCAACTCGGTCTGCAATGTCGATTCATGCTGCACGAGTGTCCAGAGAAGTCGCGAAGCCTGTCCACTGACGATGTCGGTGTGTGCCGGTAACTGTTGCCTTAGCACCGGCGCCATCGTCGGATCACCGGTAACGTCCATCACCAGATTGACCCCCGGGTTCTTGATCAGATCGGCGACTCGGTCATAGACGGTCACGTTGATCTCCCGGGCCCGTCGGAGGCCAGGTGCCGATGGATCCTTGTCCATAATACCGACGATCTCAATCGTGCCGATCTGATGGAGCACATCGAGCAGTGCGGTGCCTCCCCGTCCCGCTCCGATGATGGCCACCCTCATCGGAAATGCGGCGGGCGCCTGCTTGAGTTCGAGCTCCGGCGAGTCGGTGGTTGGGGAGGTGGCCGCCATGCCCTTCTCCTGTGAAGTCGTCCAGTCCATCATAGATGCGCCAATTCACGTTGCTCCATGGCGCGAGCGACAGAGGCCCTCAGTTTTTCGCCTTCCACAGGTTTCACGAGATAGTCCACGACTCCCTGCCTCAGCAACGACGTGGCCATGTCCGTGTCAGGGAATCCGGTCAAAACGATGAGGGGTACGCGCGGATAGTTCTGGCGGAAGTAGGCGATCGCTTCGATGCCGTTCACCTTCGGCATCCGGATGTCGCAGATGATGACGTCGAGGAGGAGACGATTTTCGCCCGAATTGATGACTTCAATGGCCTTTTCCCCGTTCTCTGCTTCAAGGACGTCGTAGCCTGCCTTGTGCAGAGTCATGCGCACGACCTTGCGGATGTCGGGTTCGTCATCGACGATCAGCACACGCCCATTGCTGCTTTCGCCTCCCACAAAAAAACCGGACTTGAATTCGCTCATGGCAACCTCCTTGGTGGAAGAGATGGGGATGTTGGTCTTGCACGATTATGATGCGCAAAGTTGATGCCGGATTATGACGGGGGCTAAGGTGAAACATTATCAGCCGTTTACGCGTGCTTGAATTACACTGGTGCTTGTATAGTGGCTTAGTTGCACCACCAACCTGCTGAAAACCACCAACCGGCTCATTGCGTTTCAGAGCCAATTTCGGCTAGGGTACTTAGAGTCGTGTGACGGAAGGAGAGCGGACGCGGTGATTACAACCGATGTTTTGACTGACTATATTCGAAAGTCTTTACCGGATGCCGTGGTGACAGTGACGGATCGTACTGGAACGATGGACCACCTCAGGGTCGTGATCGTTTCAGATGGTTTTCAGGGGAAAAACCTTTTAGACCGGCATAGGATGATTTATCAGGCGTTAGATGTGCCGATGAAGGACGGGCGTATCCATGCGCTCGAATTAACCGCGCGTACCAGAGATGAGGTATAGGAGGAGACTATGGCGGACCCAATCGAAGAAGAGATCCAGAAGGAAGTGAAGACCCATAAAATTTTGATTTACGGCAAGGGAACGAAAACCATGCCGATGTGTGGGTTTACGAGAGAGACGATGCAGTTTTTTGACAAGTACGGCTATCCCTACGAACTCATCGACGTCTTGTCGCAGCCCGCCAAACGGGAAGCGTTGACGAAAATGACCAATTGGCCGACGCTCCCCAAGGTATTTATCGACGGCACGTTCTACGGTGATACTGATATTCTCGACCCGATGGCCGCCAAGGGCGAGATCGAACCGCTGCTGAAAAAAGCATTCGGACAGTAGAAGGAGTCTCGGAGTCTCGGCTGGTCAACGGCGCGTGAGACGGTTGCGCCATAACGTTCGAAAGCCGGACGGCTCATGCACCTCTTTCTTCTTCTCGGATGCTCCTCTAAGACTGCAACTTCGTCGCGATGCCGTCATATCCGATGTGGTTTGCATATTGCCTAGCAATCAAACCATGGCGTAACTGCTCGCGCATCCGTTCCGTCCGCGACTTGGAAGAAGAGGGCATGAAAGGACTTCAGCATTTATGATGAGGTGAGTTACGTACACGACGAGTACGTTCATCACAGCACTGGGCTTGTGTACCAGCCTTGGATGTGCATCTGACCATTCGTGGAATCATATTGCCTGGGAGCAATCGCGTATCGTCGATCTGACCCATGCTTTTGGATCAGAGACGATTGTCTGGCCGACGGAACGGGATTTCAAGCTTGTTGTCCAGCATGCAGAGGATACATCCGGCGGGTATTACTATGCGTCCAATCGGGTGGAGATGCCCGAGCATGGCGGGACGCATATTGATGCTCCGATTCATTTTTCCAGGGGGAAGCAGACGCTGGATGAGATTTCAATTGAACAAATGGTCGGAGTTGCTGTCCGAATCGATATTACAGAGCAATGTGCTCGCGATCGGGACTACCTTGTGTCGATCTCGAATTTCCAGCGATGGGAAGCGGAGCACGGACGGATTCCACGTGGTGCCATAGTCCTGTTGAACACGGGCTTTGCACGATTCTGGCCGGACCGGAAACAGTATCTAGGAACGGACTTGAGAGGGGAGGAAGGTGTGCGGGCGCTGCATTTCCCTGGGCTGCATCCCGACGCGGCCACCTGGTTGATTCGTGAGCGCCAGGTGAAGGCCGTGGGGATTGACACGGCTTCAATCGACTACGGCCAATCAACCAAGTTTGAAACGCACGTCGCATTCCTGTCCCAGAATGTTCCGGTGTTTGAGAATCTTGCCAATCTGCACGACTTGCCATCACGAGACTTTGATGTGATCGCACTGCCCATGAAGATTGCTGGCGGGACTGGCGGACCGCTACGGATCGTTGCAGCCGTACCACGCTCCCGTTAGCTTTTGACCTTCACTCGCGGCGTTTTGGGATCTTTTGACCCTTCATGTCTACCATAGAAAGCTGGGATTAGGATTCCCGTCTCACCTCCGAGCATCTGTCCCTGGCCCAACAGAGACCATCGGCCTACCAGAGCCGCTGTTGCTGCGTCCAACTCATCGCTTGTTGCGATCTTTTTCAAGCCGCGCAGGCCGAGTTTCCGTAGTCCAGTAAGCAAGCCCAAGCGATCTTGGTGTTGCCGAGGAATTCCCCATAAATCCTGTGCAGCACCTGGAAAACACTCGACGGCCTGATATCCCGTGGCCGCCAGTCTACTCTTCAATGCTAAGCCGCGCTCGGTCAACATGCGCATGGGGCCAAGCGTGACGGGGAAGAATCGGATTCCGTAGCGGAGCAATGCACGGTCGCACTCACGCAGATGTTCACCGGCACGATCGTGAATCGTCAGCCGTACCGTTGGCAAACTAAGTGGGGCATCAATCGGTACGAGCGCTGGCTGAGATTCGCTCACGAAGCCGAGGATGTCATCGTCGCTGAAGACCACGCGCGTTTCTGCGGTAAGATCGCATAACACACACAGACCCGTCGGTCTCTTCGGGGACCCGGCGAGATCGATGCCGACTACAACAAGCGGACGACTTCTAGTCATCTAGGAGCCTGTCCGACATTGA
>DATIGP010000271.1:0-10191 GCA_035454625.1 Nitrospira sp. | reverse complement strand
ATGAGGACGTTCGTGAGGGCCGAGTGTCATCACACTCTTCGAGAGTCGCTCCGCCAGGTGCATCTTCTGTCGAAGATCCAACAGCTGCTCGGTCCTTATCTCGACAGAGATCTGGATGCCTGCTTTCCAACTCCGTTTTTTTACGTTGAATACACAGACCAGCAGATCCGGCCGTCCATCAACCGGCTCGGGCCCGAAGAACAACGTGACGCGATACGCTGATGCGACTCGAGTTGATTCTGGAACCATGGGGCATCATTGTACCATGATTCAAGTGGAGGAGCTTGATTGACGCCTCTTGATCCCGAAGATATGATGGAACCCATGAGCGGACTGGCACATCAAACACGGATCGTTGCGATCCAACAAGCACTTAAAGAGATAGGCACAATTGATGGATGGCTTTTCTACGACTTTCGCGGCAGCGACCCGCTCGCCTATAGGGTTTTGCTCCTTGATCCAACCCTGCATGTCACTCGGCGCTGGTACTATTGGATCCCGACGTCGGGGGAGCCAGTCAAACTCCTTCATAAGATCGAACCACACATACTGGATCAGTTACCCGGTCAAGTCCAGCAGTACGTCTCATGGGAACAGCAACGTACGCTATTGGCTTCCCTGTTGCGAGGTCGACGGCAAATCGCTATGCAGTACTCCCCGTTCAACGCTGTTCCGTATCTGTCCAGAGTCGATGCCGGTACCGTCGAGTTGATTCGAGGTTTTGGGCTCGATGTGGTCACATCAGCCGATCTCGTTCAACGATTCGAGGCGGTCTGGACGGATGAGCAACTGGAGTCCCATCGGTACGCCGTGACAGCACTCAGGAATATCGTGGACGAGGCCTTCGCCCATGTGGCATCTTGTCTCACCAACCAACGTCCGTTGTCTGAATATGGCCTTCAACAGTTTATTCTTTCACGTATTCGCGATGCGGGCATGACGACGTCCAGTGCTCCGATTGCGGCTGTTGACGCCCATAGTGCTGATCCTCATTACGGACCAACTGAGTCAGACTCTTCACTGATATCTCGCGACAATTTGGTACTGATCGACTTATGGGCCAAACAAATTGCACCGGGCTCCGTCTATGGGGACATCACCTGGACAGGCTACGCCGGGAAGCAGGTCCCAGCAAAACAAGGCATGATCTTTGAGCATGTTCGGCAAGGACGCGATGCGGCACTGTCGTTTGTCCAGGATCAGATAGCGACAGGCCGGTTTCCTTGCGGGTGGGAAGTCGATGATGTTTGTCGTAATACGATCCGGGCGGCAGGTTATGGCGACTATTTCATTCATCGAACTGGCCACTCGATCGGAGAGGATGTCCATGGTAATGGAGCCAATATCGACAACCTTGAAACTCAGGACGGTCGTCGCCTCCTGCCGAGAACCTGCTTTTCCATCGAACCGGGAATCTACCTACCGGGAGAGTTCGGGATTAGGAGCGAGCTTGACGTCTATATTTCGGATCGAGAAGCCGTCGTGCATGGCGTACCACTTCAAACTGAGATCATCCCGCTTCTCTGACCTTTGACATCTGAACGTTCTATTCGTCCCTTTCTTGACACCATATCCGGGAGGCGGCTAGATTCACTCATCCGGTAAGGTATCTTTCAGATCGTATGCGAGGCTATACATGTTCGGCACGATGGGAGTTTCCGAACTCGTTCTCATTCTAGTCATCGTGTTGATTATTTTCGGAGCAGGGCGTCTCCCGCAGATCGGCGAGGGTGTCGGCAAGGCCTTGAAGGGGTTTCGAAAGGAAGTCCATGAAATACCTCAGCCCGCTTCGGGCGAGGTCCAGCAAGAAACCAGGCAGCCACAACCGATTCACACTCCGACAAACGTCTCGACGACGGTACCGCCACCGGCCACAGGATCATCGCCAACGACTCAGCCCAACACGCCCTATGTCCCTGGTCCTGAACTGACGCCAGGCACCACTGCCTCAATGCTGTACAACGTAACACCTCCAACTCCCCAAACATCGGCGGCTTCCCCAAATCAACCACCCGCACCAACTTCAGATCGGGTGCCATCGATGGAGGAGCGTGCTGCAGCTCCTATTCCGATTGCTCGTGGTTCTTATCCACCATTACCGTCCGGGTCTCAAGCAAAACTCGCCGCAAAACGCCCTTCCGCGATAGTGAATCGAGATGCGGTGGCCCGCGTGCAGATGCAACAAGCCGCACTCAAAGCCAAAGCGGTGCAGTCAACGGCAGGAGTGTCGCCTGATGACTTGCAGAGGCTGGGTGAAGGCATCGGAGAGGTTGTGCGAACGTTCCGGCAAGCGGCAACCGACGTGCAAACCAGCATAGATCCCCAACTACGAACGATACAAGCCGAAATGGATGCGGCCCAAAAAGAAATCCAGCAATCCATAGAATCCACTAAAGAACTACCACCGACACAAGAAGACTCCCAGAAATCTGCGTGATTCTCATCACGCAGCTCTTTATACTCTCTCGGTTCTTCCGACAGGATCGTGCCTCTTTGCTGACATATGAGAAGGCTGTCACCGTAAGCTGTTACCACGACGTCCCGGCACGAAAACTTGATATGGCTCTTGGAACAGAGTACGGCCTTTATAAATAAAGGCTCTTCAGGAAATTGTGTGGGTGCGTGATTCCCCTTGCGCTATGCTCTGGGCTTTTATCACGAGAGGTGCCGAGCGATTCGCGACTTCGAACTCCATCAAGCCGTCCTGGGCCCTGCTGGCTCCCCTGGGCTGTGGTCAACGTGTAGCTAGATGTGACTGGTCAGCAGGTGACCGTCACCGTTGATGCGAGACCAGGGCCCTATGCGTGTCCGAAGTGCCAAGAGACCGTCCCGAGCTACGATCGGAAACCCCCGCCGATGGCGACACTTGACACCTGCCAGGTTCCGACTCGATTCAGACCGAGGTGTCGAGCCTGAATTGTCCGATGCATGGGGTCGCATTGGCCGAGCCGGGTAGCGAGTTCACTGCCCGGTTCGAGCACCTGGCCATTGATCTCCTTCGGGAGTGCTCGGCGACTGGCGCTGCCGGGATGTTGCGCCTCACCTGGGATGAGACCTGGAGAATCGAGCGCGGCGGTCGCCTGCGGGCATCAACGACTGGCGCGACCCACAGTCGCTTGGCGCCAATGCAGGTGGTTGCCCAGCTGAATCGGCGCCACCTCTCTAACGCGCTGACCTATGTGCGGCATGGCAACACAGTGCGGGCATGAAAGCAATCAATGCCACTATTCGGTGGGGCAATAAAACCGCTCGAGGCTATCGCAACGTCGAGCATTTCGTTCCGTCCAGCAGAACCGCATTGTTTCTTGGCGGAACGGATCTATCTCGGCGGGTGGTAGCCATTGATCGGTAGACCGACCGTCTGAACGTTATCTGGCGATAAGCGGAATAAGTTCCTGATCACGCGGGGTTTCGGTTTCGATTCAGAGCCTCTACCAGTCCAACCAACTGCTCCTGTATCTTCTTATCCAAGTCCACGAATTGGATGCCCATACCTGGAAACAGGAGGTATCGCTCCGGCTTGTTGCGGACCCAGACCACCTTCCCCTTTGCTTTGAGCTTATCCCAAGGTCGATCTGGAAGGGCAAATTCAACAGCTAGTTCAGTGCCCTGACTAAGAGGAGCACCACTCTCAATAAAGAGTCCGCCGCCACCGATTCCACCGGTTAAACTATCAAATTGCTTTCCTTCTGGCGTCGTATACCTGACCTTTAGAGCGAGAGGCGCGCGGGGCTGCGCACGGCAGTGGGCATACCGGGCATCTTCACCGCTAACCAGTACTCGTTCAATGACTGCTCCCCAGGACATGCCCCCTAAAATCTTACCCGAGGAATCTTGCACGTTTATCGTTTCTCGCCCAGGATCAATGACGAGAAATTTTCCTTGATGGTCCGCAGTGGAAACCACGGGAAACGTCATGAAACTTTCCGTCTTCCCATTCTTGCAAGTGGCCTACGTCAGGAACTCAATTAGGCTGCTTGGCCCATGTTCTGGATTGATTTCACTAACTCATGAATTCGATCGCGGACATCCTCCGCTATCTCAGTGAAGCGTACTCCCATGCCCGGACTGAATGTATATTGGTCGGCCTTGGGACAGACCCACGCCACTGTTCCCTTTGCCGGCATCCATTTATCGGACTTCTCGGGAAGTGAGAACTCCATAACCAGTCTAGTCCCTACAGGGAGCGGAGACTGGCTTTCAATAAACAGCCCTCCTCCACCAATACCACCCGCTCGGCTCTCAAATCGTGGCCCTTCTGGGCCGTTGTAGCGCACTCGGAACGCGAGCGGAATGCGGGGCTCTGACCGGATTTCTTTTTGAACTGACACCTTGCGGTAAGCGAGAATTTGATCGATGACGAAGTCCCAAGAGAGACTACCGATCACATCACCATCGGGACTCAATAAGACGACCATTTCACGCGCCGCATCAAGTTCGATGACTTTGTCTTTGTGCCGAGAACTCGAAACAGGGTATCTCACAAGGCCTCCGCACTAGACTCGCACGAGGCAAGTATAGCGCGGCCTATCGGATTGTCGAGGAACAAGATGGGAAATCTAAGCAAAAAATGAGGTAATCCACTGCGGGAAAAGATCGATTCGGCCCTCTTCCCAATTATATAGCTTAGGCCATTACAAAATCAGACAGTATTACGCCGTCTTAGCGTCCTTTTCCTGTTCAAATATTCGCATAGGCGGGTTTTTGCCTAGAATTGCATCTTCCGTAATAACCACCTCGATGATCTCTTTATGAGAGGGGGCATCGTACATGACATCAAGCATAACTTCTTCCAGAATTGCCCGAAGACCTCTGGCACCGGTCCTCTGCGCGTAGGCTTTACGTGATACTGCCCCCAACGCCCCTTCCGTGAATCGGAGCTTGACCTTTTCGAACGAAAGCAGCTTTTCATATTGCTTCGTCAACGCGTTCCGTGGCTCGGTAAGGATACGGATCAAGGCTCGCTCGTCCAGCTCCTCTAATGTGGCCACGACCGGTAACCGCCCCACAAACTCGGGTATCAGACCGTACTTTAAAAAGTCCTCGGGCTGAACCTTAGCCAGTAGGTCACCCAAACGAATGTCGCTTTTTCCCCGAATATCAGCCCCAAATCCCATAGCTTTTCGATTCAAGCGTTGTTCGATGATCTGTTCTAAACCGACAAACGCTCCTCCACAGATAAACAATATGTTGCTGGTGTTAACCTGAATAAATTCTTGATGCGGGTGCTTTCTCCCTCCCTGCGGTGGGACATTCGCGACCGTGCCTTCGATCAGTTTCAACAGGGCTTGTTGAACACCTTCACCGGATACGTCTCGTGTAATAGACGGGCTGTCGCTTTTCCGACTTATTTTATCGATCTCATCGATGTACACGATCCCGCGTTCCGCCCTCTCCACATCGTAGTCCGCGGCTTGCAGGAGCTTCAGGATGATATTCTCAACATCTTCACCCACGTAACCAGCTTCGGTCAGCGTCGTAGCATCAGCGAGCGTAAAAGGAACGTCAAGATACTTCGCCAAGGTCTGAGCCAAGAGGGTCTTCCCTGTGCCGGTAGGACCTACCATGAGGATATTGCCCTTCTGGAGCTCAATATCATCGACTTCTTTTTCCTTGGACGAGATGCGCTTGTAATGATTGTGCACGGCCACGGATAAAATGCGTTTGGCACGCTCCTGCCCGATGACATACTGATCGAGGTGATGTTTTATTTCTGCCGGCTTCTTGAGTTTGGAGGAAATCTCTTCTTTGGCTTCTTCCCAGTCTTCCGCAATAATGTCATTGCATAGGTTGACGCACTCGTCGCAAATATACACCGTCGGTCCGGCAATCAGCTTTCGCACCTCATCACGACTTTTACCACAGAAAGAACATCGCAAGTGTCGGTCCATCTTTTCCTGCTTGGCCATGTAGCCTCCCTGTGTTACTTGCTTTTGATCCCGTCCTTTGCCGCGTCACCGGATTCGACTGCTTTCATAAATTTGGGGGGGCGCGTAATCACTTCGTCAATCAGGCCGTACCGCTTCGCTTCTTCGCCCGACATGAAATAGTCCCGTTCAGTGTCATGCGCGATTTTATCGATCGGCTGTCCCGTGTGCTTGGCCATGATTTCATTGAGGCGTTCTCGAATTTTGAGTATTTCCCGAGCATGGATGTCTATTTCCGTCGCCTGCCCTTGAAATCCGCCCAACGGTTGATGGATCATCACTCGGGCATTGGGTAAGGCAAACCGCTTGCCTTTTGTTCCGGCGGTCAATAAAAGCGCTCCCATGCTGGCAGCCTGACCGAGGCAGATGGTGTTGATCGGGGGCTTCACGTATTGCATGGTATCATAGATGCCCAATCCGGCTGTCACACTGCCTCCCGGAGAATTGACATAGAGATTGATATCCTTCTCAGGATCTTCCGCTTCAAGAAAGAGAAGCTGCGCGATCACTAAATTGGCAAAAACATCGTCGATTGGGGCTCCAAGGAAAATGATACGATCTTTGAGAAGGCGCGAGTAGATGTCATAGGCTCGTTCACCTCGATTCGTTTGCTCGACTACGATGGGAACCAACATGCTCCTCGATTCCTTTCCTGAATAAGCTACAGTCCTGAACAATCCCGGATGGCGATGAACGCCTGTGCTTATCCTTGAATAACCGCCTGACGATAGACAAAATCCAAAGCCTTGTCCGTCAAAATCCGCGCTCGCAATTCCTCAACGGAATCCTGACCGCCTGCCTGGATCATTTTCACAAGATCGGCCATCGGAACCCTGAGTTCTATAGCCAATCGAGTCACTTCATTATTCAGATCTTCCTGGCTGACCGACAAGCCCTCTTTTTCGGCAATGGCCTCAAGAATCAATCCGGCTTTCACGCGACGATGTGCCTCCTCACGATGATCTTCGCGGATCTTCTTCAGTTCTTCGGCCTCTGGTGCAAGATGGGGATCGGTGACTTTGCCGCGCTGTCGAGCTTGTAGTTTCTGTCGCACAATCGTGCTGAGCTCTCGCTCTACGAGGGTGTCAGGGAGATCGAAGTGATGCGTGTCGATGAGGCGCTTGAGTAGGGTATCCTTGTAGGACTCCACGATATCTTTCTGGAGCGCCTTTTCCATCTCGCCACGCAACTTCTCCCTTAGCTCGAGCAGCGATGCGTATGGTCCGCAGTCTTTGGCGAACTCATCGTCCAGGGCGGGGAGCTTCTTCTGTTTAACCCCCTTTATGACAAGGTGGAACTTGACTGTTTTTCCAGCGACTCGTTGGTCCGGATGACTCCCCGGATAGGTCTGTGGAATTTCTACAACATCCCCTGCTTGCCTTCCGATCAGATGAGCGTCGATTTCGATCCCCAGCACGGCGCCTTTCGATCCCACCTTATGGAGTTGTCCTTCTTTCTTTGTGCCCTCAAGAGGAGTGCCGTCCAGAGACCCCTCGAGATCGACGACGGCGTACGTCCCTTCGGATAAAGCTGTACCGGTCTGGGACTCCTCCAGTTGAGCGTGTTGTTCACGCAATACTTCCAGGGCGCGGTCTATCTGTTCCTCGGCAACTGTGCGGGTATCGGCCTGGAGGGAGATGGGATTAGGAGACTTATAGTCACGAAGTTGGATCGTTGGTTTGATTTCGACTGTGGCCGTAAAAGTAAATGGAGAGTCTTTTTTGATTTTGATTCGATCCAAGGGAGGAATATCAACCACGACAGGACTGATCCCGGCCTGCTTGATGGCCCGACCATAGAAATCCGGCACGAGCTTGCGAAGCACGTCTTCTTCGACTGTTTTTGCATAACGCTTTTCTAAAATAGCCAAGGGGGCTTTTCCGGGTCGAAATCCTGGGATCTGAACCTGACGATTAAGCTCAAAATACGCCCGTGATATTTGTTGTGTCACCTCATCGGCCGGCACCTCAATTTTTAAGGCGCGTTTCATCGGTCCTAGCTCAGTCACTTCCATTTTCATCGTCGAGATGGGACTCCCTGCTCAGAAAATCGTCTGAATCGTCTGATGGTGCGAGAGGGGGGACTTGAACCCCCACGGTTGCCCACGAGATCCTAAGTCTCGCGCGTCTGCCAGTTCCGCCACTCTCGCATGGCTGAGGATGCCGCGGAGCTGTCACTCAATCTAGATCGAATCAAAGTGACTGAGACTGCAAAAAACACGCGAAGTCGTATAGCGTTGTACCGTTGGACACCGGCAATGTCAACCCATACGACCGTGGGTGCCCTATTACTAACATGAACGTCACAGCAAGACTGTTTGCTGATCTTCTCGAAGCCTGTCGCTTGGAGAAAACGACTCCTCTGCGTCCCTCGCATTACATCTCACGATGACCCCATGTTGATAACGGGAACCGCCCTCCGGCAAACTCATTTATGACGAACCGGCAACGGCCAGACCGTTCGTCTTGCCGGTCATGAACATGCATGCTAAGATGCCATCTCTTTAGCACTTCTCGATGCGGAGAGGTGCGAGAGTGGACGAATCGACATGCTTGGAAAGCATGCGTCCCGGCAACGGGACCGTGGGTTCGAATCCCACCCTCTCCGCCATACCGCACTTCGTGTGTACCGCCCGGCCTTATCGCTGTATCGTAATTTCCTACGGGCGGATAGACACTTCAAGTGTGCACTGACTTTGGAGGTGTAAATCCAGAATAGGGGCTGGGCCCTGTGCAACAGGATCCTGTGAACCCCGCCAGGTCCGGAAGGAAGCAACGGTAAGCAGCCAGTTCTGTGTGCCGCAGGATCACCTGGCCCCACTTCTCAATAGAAAAAACGTTCGATTGTTGCGATTATAAACATTCTTAAATTCGGTTCTCATAATAGACGCAGCAGCAGACCCAACCATGGGAGCAAGAGGACAGGTGGATTACCAAGTCTCCGCCCGTAAATATCGACCCGGCACCTTTGACGATGTGATCGGTCAGCCCCATGTCGTCCAAACGTTAATGAACGCAGTCTCGACGAAGCGAATCGCTCATGCGTACCTTTTTTCCGGCACGCGAGGCGTGGGGAAAACGACCGTCGCAAGAATCCTCGCGAAGGCACTCAACTGTCAGCAAGGACCGACAAGTCGTCCTTGCGACAGGTGTGAAAATTGTTGCGAGATAGCGCAAGGAAGCTCGGTCGATGTCATCGAGGTTGATGGTGCGTCCAACACCAGCGTGGACGATGTGCGAGAGATCCGTGAGAATGTTAAGTTCACACCGTTTCGTGGCCAGTTCCGTGTCTATATTATCGATGAAGTGCACATGCTCTCAAACTCTGCGTTTAATGCCCTCTTGAAGACGCTCGAAGAACCACCGGCACATGTGGTTTTCATCTTTGCCACCACAGAGATCCATAAAATTCCTGCGACGATTCTCTCACGATGTCAGCATTACAACTTCCGTCGGATCGCCAGAATCGAAATCATAGACCGACTTCGGCACGTGGCCGTGCAAGACCAGTTGACACTTGAGGAACGAAGTTTCGTAGCGCTGGCTCGCGCCAGTGGGGGAAGTATGCGTGATGCCTTGAGTTTGCTCGATCAGGCCATTGCATATGGCGGCAAGGTCATTAGCCACGAGGATCTCGAACTACTGTTGGGCGCAGTGCCTCAAGAACTGGTGCAGGAACTCATAAGAGCCATTATAACCCAGGATAGCCCTGCTGCCCTTACCAGCGTAGCAAACCTACTGGACCGGGGGCATGACTTGCGGACGTTCTGTGCGGAGGTAGTTGAACGCATCCGCAATCTACTAGTGGCAGCAATAGTTCACGACATGTCCGAGCTGCGAAGCTTAATCGAAACCTCGGAAGACGATCTGAACCAGCTGTCCATAGACGCTAAGGCACTGTCTCCGGAACACCTTCAGGAGTTGCTGGCAATCTTCATTCAAGCAGAAGATTCTTTGCGACTCAGCAATCACCCTCGTTTTGTGGTGGAGACTGCAACTGTTCGAGCCACACGGCTGTTGCGCCAACAAGGAGGTAGCGAAGCCCGCCCGGTACAGACAGCGTCGGTTCCCATCCAGAAGCCACCAGCTGAGTCGGAAGGATACAGGAATAGGCCATCCCCTTCCTCCGTCCTGCGACAGGACGCACCCGCTTCATCAAAGCCCATGCCTAGACCTACTCGCGCGCCGAGGGAGGAGACGGACGAAGGGGCATCAAAATCTCCTGAATCATCTCGCAATCCATCGATTGTCGGGGCGGCAGCCAC
>DATIGP010000270.1:0-3669 GCA_035454625.1 Nitrospira sp. | reverse complement strand
CCGAGGTGCATCTCGACGAGTTTTGGCGTGAACACTCGGTATCTGATGAGTCAAAAGCGTTCGCGGAGCGGTTGGTCCAGGGTGTGCTGGAGCACAAGAAAGAGCTCGATGCCACCATCGGAAAATATGCGACGAATTGGACGGTGAACCGCATGCCGATCGTGGACCGCAACATCTTGCGTGCGGGCTTGTACGAATTGCTGTGGTTGGATGAGGTGCCCGCAAAGGTCACGATGGATGAGGCCATCGAGCTGGCGAAAAGTTTCGGCGATGACGATGCCTCCAAGTTCGTAAACGCGGTGCTTGATAAGGCCTTGGCGACCGAGGCCGGACTGGCCGCAAAGCGGGCGAATCCGGGTCGGAGGGTTTGGAGGAGACCGGACAGTGATTGAACGGTACACGCGTTCTCAGATGAAGGCCATCTGGGACCTGAAGCATAAGTATGAAATATGGCTGGAGGTCGAACTGCAGGCCTGCGCGGCCTTTGAACGGGCAAAGCAGGCTCCGCGTGGGACGGCGGCGAAAATCCGGAAGAAGGCCAAGATTGATGTCGAACGGATTGCCGAAATCGAAAAGGTGACGAAGCACGATGTCATCGCATTTCTGGAATCACTTACGGACAGGGTTGGGCCGGAACACCGGTTTCTCCATATGGGGCTGACATCCTCGGACATCGTTGATACGTCGCTTGCGATCCAAATGACCGAGGCGTTAGACCTGATTCTGGAAGGTGTCGAAAAATTCCTGGTCGTCCTGAAGAAGCAGGCATTCCGTTACAAGAACCATGTGATGGTCGGGCGGTCCCATGGTATCCACGGCGAGCCGATCTCCTTCGGGTTTAAGATGGCTTTGTGGTACGAAGAAGTCGGGCGTCATCGAGATCGGTTGCGACAGGTAAGAAGTGAAATTGCGGTCGGCAAACTGTCCGGCGCCATGGGAACCTTTGCCCATCAGGGGCCGGATATCGAAGAGTATGTCTGTACCAAGCTGGGATTGAAAGCGGATCCCGTCTCGAACCAGGTCGTTCAACGAGACCGGCACGCGTTCTATGCGGCGGCCCTTGCCTTGTTGGCGGCGAGTATCGAAAAAATCGCCACTGAAATCCGTCACCTTCAGCGCACGGAAGTGCGTGAAGCCGAAGAGTACTTCTCAGAAGGCCAGAAGGGGTCATCGGCGATGCCCCACAAGCGGAATCCCATCGTGTCGGAGAATCTCTGTGGTTTGGCACGGCTCGTTCGGGCCAACAGTTTGGCGGCGATGGAAAATGTCGCGCTCTGGCATGAACGCGACATCAGCCATTCATCGGTCGAGCGTGTGATCATGCCGGACAGCACGATTTTGATCGACTACATGCTCGCCAAAGTCACTGATCTCATCAGCCATTTGGTCGTGTATCCTGATCGCATGAGGCAAAACCTCGAATTGACCGGAGGGCTCGTGTATTCGCAGCGGCTGCTGTTGGCTTTGATTGAGCAGGGAGCGCAGCGAAAAGAGTCATACGAAGCGGTTCAGCGCAATGCCATGGCTTCCTGGCGCGGAGGAGGCGCACTACAAGAGCTGGCCGGTAAAGATCCGTTTATTTCACAGCACTTGAAAGCAGGCGAGATTGCGGCCTGCTTCGACCCTAAGCACTATCTGCGCCATCTCGACCGGATTTATCAGCGGGTGTTCGGGCTGGACAGGCAACGTCCGACCGACCGAGAGAAGGGAGCGAGATGATAAGTCAATCACTCGTGGCTGGACTGTTGCTTATCGGGCTGATCACCAGTCCTTGGGTATCGAACGCTTGGGCGGCAGTGGATCGGGAGAAGCTTCTCGCTGATCCGGGGGTCTACGGCACGTTCGCCGTTTTCGCGCTTAATGAGGAGTGGGCGAAGCAGGATCCAGCAACCCGGATCGTTCGGCTGGCTTCGCTCAAAGGTGTGGTGGAACAGCATCGAGAGCATGTCGCCATTGATCTGTATATGCTTCGAGGGCTTTCCGATCGAGGCGATCTCATGTTCCGAATTCATGCGGCCGAATTGCGCGAGGCGCAAGAATTTCTCCTGGACTTGAAGAGCAGCCAATTCGGAAAACACCTCAAAACGGTCGGGATCATGCACGGGCTCACTAAAAAACCGAACTATGTCCCGGGATTCCCCGATCACATGAAGACGGAGTTACGGACCCTCAGTGAACCGGGTCGGTCGCCCTATGCGATCGTCATTCCGGTTAGGAAATCGGCTGAGTGGTGGGGACTGGGCCAAGAAAAACGGGCGGCGATGATGCAGGAACATACAGACGCGACGCTGCCTTACCTTAAAACGGTTAAGCGGAAGCTCTATCACTCCAGCGGGCTGGACGATATCGACTTCATCACATATTTCGAAACGTCCAAGTTGGAGGACTTTCACGGCTTGGTGTTGTCGCTCGAAACGGTGCTGGAATTCAGCTATACGCGGCGATTCGGAAATTCCACCCTGCTCGGGACAATGAAATCCTTGGACGAGGTTGTAGAACTGTTGGCGCAGTAGGTTGAACCATTGAGGTCCGATCATGGCGACGGGCGAACTCCTTTACGAAGGGAAGGCGAAGAAGATCTTTTCCACGGGAAATCCGGATCAGGTCGTGCAGTATTTCAAGGACGATGCGACGGCCTTCAACGCACAGAAGCGCGGCACCATCCCCGAAAAAGGCATCATGAACAACCAGGTCTCCGAGCGGCTTTTTCGGCTGTTGGAGCAAAACGGGATACGTACCCATTTCGTCGAGCGACTGAACGAGAGAGAAATGCTTACGAAGCGGGTCAGAATCGTGCCCGTCGAGGTCGTGGTGCGGAACGTCGTGGCGGGTAGTTTGGCCAAGCGGCTGGGACTGAAAGAAGGCGACCGGATCGATCCAGCGGTCGTTGAATTTTATTACAAGAACGACGCGCTGGGCGATCCGCTGGTGAATGACGATCACCTACGGCTGATGAATGTGGCGACACCGGGCATTTTGCGTGAGCTGCGTGATCAAGCGTGCGCGGTCAACAAGGTCCTCAAACCGTTCTTCGCTGAACGAAAGATGCGGCTCGTCGATTTCAAACTGGAGTTCGGTGTCTTTCACAATAAGCTGATCCTGGCGGACGAAATTTCTCCGGACACCTGCCGTTTCTGGGATATGACGACCGGTGAGTCGATGGATAAGGACCGGTTTCGAAAGGATATGGGGAAGATCGAGGAGGCGTATCAGGAGGTGTTGAGGCGGGTGTGCGGGTGAGCGAAAGGGTGAGCTGGAATTTTCAGGTTTCGGCACGTCGGCTCGACCGCACGTACCACTTACTCCGCTCGGCTGCGCAACTCGTTCCGTTTTGAGTTCAACCCAAACGGAACTTCGAACAGTGCTCGCCGCCCGCTCTGCGGGCCGCGTCGGTCGTGGAGTGCGAGGTGCTCAAGCCTTCGTGCAAGGCGCCTGGTAATTCTAGCTCACCCTTCATGTAGAGAAGAGGAAGGGAAGAGGGAAATAACAGAGATGCTGCGGGCGTATTTGAATTATGGCCTGATCGCATCGGTGGTGATCTGGGCGGCTGTCGTCGGAATGATGGCCTATCGACTGAACGAGTCGCCGTGGCGGTGGGCGTTCGTCGCCCTGGTGTTTTGCGGCGGGCTCACCATCGCCGTCATCATCTGGATTAAGAAGTACGTGGAT
>DATIGP010000269.1:0-7872 GCA_035454625.1 Nitrospira sp. | reverse complement strand
CGTTGCCGAGGGCTTGGCACAGTTCCTTGGGACTTTTCACCAGGTTGGTGCGAAAAAAGACCCCGCACAGCGGGTACAGCGACTGCATTCCAAGGGCGTCATCACCGAGGGCACGATGGAGGCTTTCAGGCGCATCTGGGGGAATGATCGAAACACCTTTCATCACTTAAATCCCGACATTACCATAGACCATCACGCCCTTGAGCTTCGGGCAGAAGAGTGTGTGAAGGCACTGCTAGAGATCGAGTCTGAGATTTTTGCCTTCAACTTGGTTGATGGTGGAAAGCTCCAGCCGCAACATCCAGAATATTGGCCAGAAAGTGATACGCAGCCTATAAAAGTGTTTCTTAGGTTCAGCGACCACTGATGGAATAAAGGGCCCATTTTACGATAAAGGCTTTCCTAGAGGTTCGGAAGCCATGAACCCAAGCCATCACGGCAAACGATAGTCACCCATTCCAATGGCTCGTGGAGAGTCATAATGAGTAGCAGCATCGAACACGATTACGCGCCGGTCTGTGACCTATACGATCGGCATCTTGGTCCAGCTTTGTTTGAACCCTATGCCGTCGACCTTGCGGGGCGTGTAGCCAACGACCGCGCGGAAGGCTCGGTTCTCGAGATGGCCTGCGGGACGGGTATCCTCACTCAGCAGCTCCGAACTCAGCTGAAGCCCGCCGTGTCTCTGACTGCAACAGATATCAACCCTGGGATGCTCGACTATGCACAGATGAAGCTGAAAAGCGTCAAAGGAATTGACTGGCGTCAGGGCGATATTGCGAACCTGCCGTTTCCCGATGCATCATTTAACGCGGCTGTGTGTCAGTTCGGACTCATGTTTGTGCCGGATAAAAACCGCGCGTTTCGCGAAATGCACCGCGTGTTGGTCAAAGGAGGGCAGCTCACATTCAGCGTATGGGGCTGCATAGAGAATAATCCATGGGGTGTTATCGCGCATGAAACCGTTGCGCATTTTTTCCCCAACAATCCCCCGCAGTTTTTCAAGGCCCCGTTTAACTCTCACGACATTGACGCCTTACGAGGCTTGCTGACTACAAATGGATTTGAGCAAATCGAGATTCAAGCTATCCCAAAGGAGTGCCTCGGCAATACCGCCAAGTCGCTGGCAATCGGGCTAATCGAAGGTGCGCCTGTCCTCGCCGAAATTCAAGAACGCGGGGCTTCCCCCGGACCGATCGTCGATGCGGTAACGAAAGCCCTTGCTCGGATTGGTGGAGACGCACCATTTCGATCAACCATGCAGGCGATTGCGGTCACGGCACGGGCGAAGGGATGACAGAAACTACATAGACGAGTCCTCAGTTTCAAGATACGGAGGTTGTATGAAAGCGCACAAGTTGCTTCCTCATCACTGTGTGGCATTGCTCACACTTTTTCTAACTTCTACCGTGACGTATGCGATGTCAGGCATGGATATGCCACACAGCGGACATGCGAAAGGAGGCACCTCGCTCTCCAAAAGTATGGGCGAGCCGATTAACTCATCAGAATCAGAGATCGAGATGACCTACAGTGCCGATGGGAAGACGGCCGTCTTCGTCTCAGGGCGAAAAGGAAGCATTCCATCACCAGGAGTGCCATACAACTTCGATATCTGGATGTCCCACAATGTGAACGGCGCCTGGCAAGAGCCAATTCACTTGGGACCGGGTATTGATCCGACCGTCGGACCGAACATCAATACGTCCGCATGGGAGCTGGAACCGAGCCTCTCTGATGACGGCAATGCCATGTATTTCACGAGATACGAGCCGGGGAATCTTTCGACCGGCGACCTCTACGTAACCCAGAAAGTCAACGGTGTCTGGCAACCGGCCAGAAATTGGAACGATGTCCCGGAGCTCCCACATATCAATACGCCAACGGGGGAGGAGCACTGTCCGATCATTGCCTCCGACAGCCTCATTTACTTCAACTATCAGCAGCCGGGAGTGACCCAGGACAGCGACATCTGGAAGGTCGAGAAGAAAGATGGCGTCTGGCAGAAACCTCAGAGTCTAGGACCACGCATCAATTCGCCCTACCGCGATCATATGCACTGGACCGGCCTATCAAAGGATGGGAAGAGCCTCATTATCACCAGTACGCGTCCGGACATGGGCTCGCGGGGCGGACATGATATGTGGATCTCCTACCAGAACCCCAAAGGCGAATGGCAAGAGCCATTGAACCTCGGCGATACGATTAACACTGCCGGCGAAGATATGTGCTGGGCCTTCTCGCCTGACGGCAAGAAATTCCATGGTAGCTGGGGACCGCAGGGCAGCTACAATCATGATGTATTGTGGGTGAACAAAGACGATGTGCCGTTGCTGAAGAATTTTGAGCCGATCGGACCACCGCCGAATCTGCTTGCCGATCGCAAGGAGAAGCTGAACGACGCAAAGTGATCCGCTCTCTCGTATCTGAAAAGGAGTTCGCTCCCTCGGCACATCTCTCGACCAATGAATGACAACATCGCCTAAGCCAGATTCGAGCGTGGACCATCAGGGGATGCCCTTCAGGCAATCGAACTCGCGGGGCGTCCTGAAAAAGCATAGGTACCTGTCGGCCGGTTTGGTTATGGTTGCTGCATCCGCCCTGATAGTGCTTTCCATTGTGTCGATGCAAAGTAAGAGCCCTCATCCAGCTGACCGTGCAAGGGTGACGGTTCAAGAAGCAACAATCGTCGGCCCCCTCGTTCAACACAACATCCCAACCGCAACGATTCTCCTTAAGAATATTGGTCACTCCCCTGCATTGACGACCCGAGCCCGCCTAGTGATGACCGTATGGACCTCGAACAGGTTTCCCGATTGGGACATGCCTCTGAAATTGGCGGCTGATGCCGACAACATCGGCGATCTTCGGCCGGGGTCTACCATATCCAAAACTGTGTCCTTACTGGCGCCGCTCACCGACGTGCAAGGTATGCATTTGGAACGTAAAGATTGGTTTATTGTGACGCTTGGAATTGTGTCGTACGTCGATGTCCTAGGCGCTCCGCACGAAACGAGATTGTGCCTGATCTGGCAAGAGACCTCTACTCGCTACCTGAGCCCCTGTGAGAGATGGAATGAGGTGGAGTAACATGTGACATCCGATCAAGTGCATCGTTATGCGCGAGAGCATAGTAATTTAAGCACCGACACTCCTGTGTAATGCTCAGCGCTCCGGATTCCTGGCCGCTGTGACCGCCGATGCAAACTTGAGCAGACTGGCCCGTTCTTCGTCATCCAAGGCCAACAACAAATGAGCTTCCTCACCGTGCATCAGGCGCAGGCTTAAAAACGGCTCTTCTCGACGCTTTTCCTTGTTGTCCCACATCGCGTCGATCAGCTGCACCTTATCCAATTGATTGACCGACACGACGTCGTACCGGAAATAGGAATCACCGATGACGATGTCAAATACTACATTGCCCGCCGTCAGGAGTACCGCGTTGAACCGGCCTTGGTCCTCGTACCCCTCCGGCAAAAATCTATTGATGTGACAGAGCGCAATCTTGCGATCACCCAACGCCTTGCGAAATTTCTCCCTCAATGCGTCATAATCTATTTGCAGAGACTTTTCATCCGGGCCGGTCGCCGCTACGGCCGCCGCTTCCGCTTTCGAGAAAACATCATCCGCGGACATCAATCCTGACATGAAGTGTGCTCCTTGCTATCGTTGAAATGGACTGACCTATAACTTCGGGGCAGTACCGTAACCGGCTATCTGCCGCAATTGCAAGGGGGTGGAGGGAATGATATCGCTACGGCATCGCCGGCACAATGTGAGAAAATCGCTTGGTACCCGCTTCATCCACCACCGTCACCTCGAATGCGTTCTTGGTGACACGAACCAGGCCGAAGTTCTGGTACCCCGACTCATTCACCAATCGCAGAGGATGCAGTTCATCACTGGCAGGAGTAAGCTTTCCCGGCCTGGCCGAGAGAGGACCTACCATATACTCGTGAAAATCGATGATGCCGTCCTGATTTGGATCATAGGCGTTTGCTTGGACCCAATGCACATCCCCGGCAAGAAATACAACGTTCTTGATCGTTTGTCCGAGAATGGCATCGACAATCACCTGCCGTTCTCTTCCAAAGCCAGTGCCGCTTGGCTCGTATCCCCACCCATCGTTGCCCAAACCCACTTTCTCAACCGATAGTGGAACGGAAGTGGCGATGACTTTCCAGGTAGCCGTAGAGGCACGGAGTCCCTCGAGCAGCCATTTCAATTGTGCAGCCCCCAGCATTGTCTTGAATGGGCCGTCTTTGTCTTCGTTCCGGCTGCGATACTGCCTGGTGTCCAGGATGAAAAGTTCGAGATCGGCGCCGTATCGAATGCTCCGATACATGCGATTTGGATCATCCTCCGGAGACGCGATCGGCCAGTATTCGCGGAATGCCTGACGGCCTGCTGGCATCTGCTCATCAAACGGCCCGGAGAAATCGTTGCGAACCTCGTGGTCATCCCAAATCACATACACCGGCACGGTCCTCAAAAATCGCTGGAGAGCCTCTGCGCCGCGCTGATAACGGTGCCGCACTCGATAGGTCTGCAGCGTAGTGGCTTTGAAATCAGCGCCCGGGTCGTTCGGCGGCGATGGACAAGGGTTGTCGCTGTAGATCGTATCTCCGAGGAATAGAAAGAAGTCAGGACTGTATCGATGAATCACGTCAAAGATGGGATAGCCACCCATTCCCTGACGGCATCGTCCTTGGCCCCCGAGATCTCCGCCCCAGGCAAATGTCACCGTTGCGGAAGTCTGTTCATCCGGCAGAGTGGTAAATTCACTTATGGCCGCGAGACTCGCGGAGAGTGGCCTTGTGGTTGAGTCTGCCGAACCGACCAGAACGTGATATCGATAATGCGTTGCAGGGCTTAGACCTTCTAACGGGACAGTCACGGTATAATCCGTCTCCGCAGTCGTCGTAATGGAGGCCGTTCTCGACACGGGAGCCATGACCGTCGCCAGTTTCGAGGCCCGCTGCCATCGTGAGACCGTCGCCCACTCAATCTGAACCGATGCTGGTCCGTCGGTACGCAGCCAGACCAACGCGCGTTGCGAGCTGACATCCCCGACCGCAACACCTTGAGGCAAGAACGCTGAGATCACGAACGGCTTTCCGTCAAAGGAACTGCTGGACCGAACGCTCTCCCTATGGAAAACAACACAACCGGCGAAAGAAAAGACAAGGGTAAGAATACCGGCCAACAGAAGAACCGCGCGCATCGGGCACTCCTACCCCATGCAGCTGTTGAGGTCAAGCAGTCAAACAGCAAAGTAAAGCATGGACTTGAAAACCGGCATAGCCGACCGGCATACTAACCCAGATGTTGGATCGTCACTGTTGTGTGCCCGATTGCTTGGAAAAGCCTTATGCTCCGGCCGGCACGCGTTCAATCTGCAAAGACCATTTCCTCAATTTTCTCACGTGGCGCCGCCGACGTGGCACTCAGATGTTTCATACCTATGCCGGCATGACGATGGAAGAACGCGATGTCATCGCCGCCGAATGGCTGAAAAGCGTCCGAACGGACAACATGCCGGCTGGGACGCCGAAGCTTTGATTCGTCTTGCGCTACAGCGACAAACTGTACAGTTAGAATTCATCCCGCTGCCATCCTAAGTCTTCATAGAGCCGTCGAGCCTCGGCGTTAGCAATTGCGGTTGCCAATTCCAACCGGACCGCTCCGGCGGTGCGAGCCTTTTCGACCGCTGACCTGAGCAACAGAGTCCCTACGCCTCGCCGCCTGGCCTCAGGTATGACAAACAAGTCGCTCAGCACATACATCGGCGCGGCAAGAATCGATGAAAAGGTCGGATACAGCTGCACAAAACCAACCGCCCTCCCAGCGCCATCTGCAGCTATGAGGACCACCGACTCATTACGAACAAGACGATCGCTCAGGAATTGCCTGGCAACAATCTGATCAGAAGGCCCTCCATAGAATTGGCGGTAGGCATCAAAGAGGGGGACCAGTAGATCGAGATCGTGAAGCGTTGCTGGGCGGATGGTTTGGCTCATGAGCAAATTGCGATGATATGTCGACGTGACGCCCCGCAGTCAGTTCAGGATAAGATAAGCACTCTCTTCAATTCGTGGAACAGTTCGTGTCCTACCTGAGTACCGGTGTTTGATACTTTCCCCTTTCCCTCAAGCGAGTGCTTAAGGATCTCCTTGCTGCTAATGAGGACCACCGATCCCACCCGCCCAGCCACAGACACCGGAAGTGTCCGCTTTTTCGATGGCCGCGCATCGGGTGAACGTTCTTGATTCCCTTCTCCCATACGGCGGAGCGTTATGTGGTTTTCTTCTGCGCGCATTGAGCGAGCACCGCCCACAATCACCGTGCGATTATTCTTGCGTGCGCGCTCAGCGAGCCAAGAAAACTACACAATGCCCCGCATCTCCCCGTTCACCCCATGACCGGCGAGCCGTGATGATGGATCATCAACCACTCATCGCCGATGAGTTCGAAGAGGTTTGTCGCCAGAACCTTAGCTTGCTGGGGTTCGTCGGACTGTTGAGTAGTGAGATTCTCGACGCAGATAATCCAGGCCATATCACCGGCCACCTGGACCATCACGTCGGTGAGTTCGAACTTCATCGAGAAGGTGTTGTTGAAGATCAGCACCCAGGAATCGCGGACGGCGGGCCAACCGGAACGAATCGTCCAGCCAGGATGAATACAGGTGACATATTCTTGATGGGCCCAGATCCCGTCCATCTTGGCGATGTCGAGACTCTCAAAGGCCTCGTAGAACTGTTGGTTGGCTTTTGTGACGGCTTCAATACGCTGTTTCAACAAGGCTACGCCTCTCAGCCGGCGGAGCCGTATCATACTGTAAGCGAGTGGAGTGCTGCGAGGACATTTGTCAGGGCACCCGACGAACAAGGTCTACGGACGCAAAATCCATCGCCCACGATACCCGTACTCTACGGCAGCCACCTTATCAGGAGTGCTGGGCAGGCGAGGAATGGCGGACACCGCTCGTTGGACGCTTACATTCCTACGTAGCTCTTCCACGGCACACTATCAAGACAGAACTCTACGGCGACTCGTGCATCATCACTTCTTCCTTCTGCCTTCTGGCTTTTCTCAGCACCGAAGTCCTCCTCGGCAGCTGAGTCGCAGAGGAATGATTCGGGGAGTCGCCGGAGATATGCTCAATTAATCTGGGCAGACTCCGAAACAAGTCATGTAGAGCAGCCCGCACGCCGACGACGATTTTCCGAAGCTCCTGTTCCGTATACTGCAGCGGAACCAGGCGCAGCCGCTGCCACCCTCGAAGCAAGAAAGCCCTCCCAGATCGTCCGAATGATCTCTCGCACAAAAGCACGAATTCCTTTCCCTGATCGTCTTCAATAATGAAGCCTTTTAGGATCATATTATTTCCCCCTTTCGTACCTCCTTTGTTCTACCCGGAGAAGGAACAAGGCTTCCCCAAGTTAGCTAAAAGAAACCGTTACAAAGTTTTCAAATTCGTTCCCTAAGAACGCCTGTCATCACAGTGCCCATCTTCCTTGTTGACAATCTCTTGTCTGACGAACCAATTTAGTACTGCAGCTGCAACGCCACGTGGAACGAATCCACTTTTTGTACCGCTTGTTCCGGAGCGATGAAGGAGAATCCTCCGACGCTTCCGTTGAAATCCCCGTACCGGTAGTAGGCTGAGACCCGGGCATTGTGGCCGGCGATGACATAGTTCACCCCGGTTTCCCACTCTTGCCGCATGTTGGCATAGAGGGGATCGACGCTGGTGAACCGCACATAGGGCTGGAAGCGTCCGATCCCCACCTCATGCGGAATCAGATACAACCCGTACACCGACCAGGAGTGGCCGTTAAATATGCAAAAGCAGTTGCCAAAGGCACC
>DATIGP010000268.1:0-5813 GCA_035454625.1 Nitrospira sp. | reverse complement strand
GGTCGGAAGATGACAGCGGACTGAGTACCCCCACTGAAGGGGGCACCCAGGCCGGCGAATGCGATCTGGCATTACCGAAGCCCGTCATCGCTCCACCAGGATTCAGATTGCGTCTCTTGAATAGGTAATAGGCGCCTAATCCAGTCAACGCTACTATGAGAAGAAGCAAGCCGGATGAGGGCCCTGAGGAACTCGATGTAGCGCTGTCTTCCGGTTTCACGGGAGTTCCTGCCCCGTCGTGCACGACCGCCTGTGCACTCGTCGCGCCAAAGAGCATATGGCCGATCCAAGAACCGGCAAGGCCTGCTGCAATCCCTGTCATGATGGGATTCCGCTGAAAGAAAGAGGGTTGAGCAATCGGGGGAGCGACTGCAGCCGGAGACGCCCCTGGTCCAGTGGAATGCGGCACCCCGGTAGCAGGCGATCCAGGCGAGGCGGTGGAACGCTCAATCGGCTTAAAACCGTTGTGTTCATAGGTGCGACTGCCGCGACTCCCGACACTGTTGGACGACATGCCGCCGCTCTGTGTAAACCCTCGACCGCTTCGATAGCCGCTCCCCGCCTTCGCCCAGCTCAACACCGGTGTTCCAAGGAGCGAGATCGCGACAGCAATTGTTATCGCCCCTATGTAGTGCTTGTTGTGCTTCATACATCCTCCTGTGCCTCTCAACGTGATAAGCGACAGACGCATTGTTAAGGAAGATGTGCAATGGCCACCACCACCATCACCCCCATCCATGCCATCACGCAGATGAGATACACATTGAGAACGATTGCGCCAAACCTATTTCTCACGTGAGACCTCCTACGATTCCGAATCGAAATCCCGACTCGCGAGTAGGTACTGTACAAGTTGATGTATCAAAACGGTGTAAAATCGACCTTGGCCTGAACGGCCTTGCTGGGTACTCTTGATATACCCGCGTCATATACTGGGCCGATGATCTTGTCACCGAGAGAAGGATGAGGAGAAGGGCACAGTGGGAAGGGATCCGGTCACGGCCATGCCGATCCCAGAAGCCCGGCTATAATTTGCAGACAGGACCTCACGGGGGACGATGCACCTCTTCACCTGGAGTCAGCCATTTCCACAACAGCCAGATCAAGCAGGCAATCGCCCACAGCGTAACTAGAAACAGTATCACGATGACCATACAACGCTCCCCTTCCGGGGTTCAATGACGCAACGTATCGAGTGCAAGATTCAACTGCAATACGTTGACCCTCTGTTCACCTAGCAGTTTGAATTGGCGTTCTTCCACATGCTCCGCGACAAGCGTTTGTACGATGGCCTCATCCAGGCCTCGTGCACGGGCTACTCGCTTCGCCTGGTACAGAGCAGCCGCCGGACTGATGTGCGGATCCAGCCCGCTTCCCGAAGCCGTGACGAGGTCGACCGGTACAGGCGCGTCATTGCCTGGATCTGCAGCTCGTAAGGCGGCCACTCTCGCTTTAACCGCGTCGATCAACACCGGATTGGTGGGGCCGAGGTTTGACCCGCTCGACGCAGCCGCGTTATAAGGGAACGGCGATGTGGCCGATGGACGGCCCCAGAAGTACTCCGGTTTGTCAAAATACTGGCCGATCAACGTAGACCCGATCACCTTCCCTTCGCGCATGATCAAGCTGCCGTTCGCTTGATGCGGGAAAAACACTTGAGCCAGCCCGGTGACCGCCAGCGGATAGACCAACCCCGTCAAGACAGTCAGAAGCAACAGCATGGTCAGTGCGGGTCTTATTTGGTCTTTCATATCTCTCTCCTATCTCTTCCTATCTCCTCGTATCTCCTCGTGACTGAATCTTTATCCGGTTTAAACAAGATGCAAGGCTACCAGAATCATATCGATCAGCTTGATGCCGACGAATGGCACGAGCACGCCGCCCAGTCCGTAAATCAGTAGATGACGGCGTAACAGCGGCCCGGCGCCGATCGCGCGATACTGAATTCCTCTTAAGGCAAGCGGAATGAGCGCGATGATGATCAGCGCGTTGAAAACGACCGCGGAGAGGACGGCGCTCTGAGGAGTCGCCAACTGCATCACGTTCAATGCATTGAGTACCGGATAGGTCGTGGCGAAGGCCGCGGGAATGATGGCAAAGTACTTGGCCACATCGTTGGCGATACTGAACGTCGTCAACGCGCCGCGGGTCATGAGCAACTGCTTCCCGATTTCCACGATCTCGATCAACTTGGTCGGGTTCGAATCCAGATCGACCAAATTCCCGGCGTCTTTTGCCGCTTGCGTTCCCGTATTCATGGCGACCGCCACATCGGCCTGCGCCAGCGCCGGCGCGTCGTTTGTTCCATCTCCGGTCATGGCCACAAGGCGTCCCTCGGATTGAAGATCTCGGATTAACTTGAGCTTGGCCTCGGGTGTGGCCTGCGCCAAGAAATCATCCACCCCGGCCTCCGCCGCCACGGCCGCTGCCGTCTGGGGATTGTCACCGGTGATCATGACGGTCTTGATGCCCATCCGGCGCAGCTCACCGAACCGCTCCCTGATCCCTCCCTTCACGATATCCTGCAGCCTGATCACGCCCAGCACCTTGGCTTTTTCAGCGACCACTAACGGCGTTCCTCCTTGCTTGGCAATCGTCTCGACATTCAGCCGGACAACCTGAGAAAACTGTCCTCCCTGCGACGTCACATAGGCTTCGATGGCCTCCGCTGACCCTTTGCGGATCTGCCGTCCGTCAAGGTTGACCCCGCTCATCCTCGTCTGGGCCGTGAACGGAATAAATGTGGCGCCCATCTCATGAATGTCCCGGCCGCGTAATCCATACTTCTCTTTGGCCAAGACGACAATGCTGCGGCCCTCCGGTGTCTCGTCCGCCAACGATGAGAGCTGGGCGGCGTCGGCCAGCACCTGCACATCTACTCCTTCCGACGGAAAGAAGGCGGTCGCCTGACGATTTCCCAGCGTGATGGTGCCGGTTTTGTCCAGCAGCAGGACATCCACGTCCCCTGCCGCTTCAACGGCCTTTCCCGACATCGCGATGACGTTGGCTTGCACCATGCGGTCCATGCCGGCAATCCCGATGGCTGAGAGGAGAGCCCCAATGGTAGTCGGAATCAGGCACACCAAGAGTGCCACCAACACGGTAACCGTCACCGGCGTCCCTTGCCCCGAGGCCTGCACGCTGTACAGAGAGAAGGGTAACAAGGTCACCGTTGCCAAGAGAAAGATAATGGTGAGAGCAGCGAGGAGAATGGTGAGGGCGATTTCATTCGGCGTCCTCTGGCGTTTGGCTCCTTCCACCATGGCGATCATCCGATCCAGGAAGCTTTCTCCTGAGCCGGCCGTCACCCGAACGATGAGCCAGTCGGACAGGATCTTCGTGCCTCCCGTGACGGCACTGCGGTCGCCGCCGCTTTCTCGTATGACGGGCGCACTCTCCCCCGTAATGGCGCTCTCGTTCACCGACGCCACGCCCTCCACGACTTCTCCGTCGGCCGGAATGAAGTCTCCCGCCTCGACGAGAACCACGTCATCTTTCTTGAGTTGATTCGCCGACACTACGCTGAAGGTATCGCGCCGCTGGAACTGTCGGTTCCACACGGCATAGTGCTCGCTTCCCGGATCGACCGTACCAAGCTTCTTGGCCGTGAGCTCTCGGCGCGCGCGCCGGAGCGAATCGGCTTGGGCTTTACCCCGGCCTTCCGCCATGGCCTCGGCAAAGTTGGCAAACAGGACGGTGAACCAGAGCCAGAGAGCGATGGAAAAAATAAACCATTTCGGCGCCTCACCTGCTCCGACCGTCGCCTGCAGGAATAGAACCGTCGTCAAGACACTTCCTACCCAGACCACGAACATGACCGGGTTTTTAGCTTGATGACGAGGATCAAGCTTGACGAAGGCGTCACGCCAGGCCAGGCGAATCAATGCGGCATCGAACAGTGACCGTGATTTGTGTGCTGTTGTCGAGACACTCATTGTGTGTGACTCCCTGCTATGATCCCCTCATCATCAGTTCCTCGACGATCGGCCCCAAGGCCAGAGCCGGAAGGAACGTGAGTGCACCGACCATCACCACGACGCCGATCAAGAGCACCACGAACAACGGAGTGTGTGTCGGCAAAGTCCCGGGGCCGACCGGCACGAGTTTCTTGCGGGCCAGGGCCCCTGCGAGTGCCAGAATCGGAACAGCCAGCCAGAACCGGGATATCAACATCGCAAGGCCGCCCGTCAGATTGTAGAAGGGCGTGTTGGCGTTGAGCCCCGCGAACGCGCTGCCGTTGTTGTTGCCCTGGGACGTATAGGCATAGAGGACCTCACTGAACCCATGAGGACCGGGGTTCAGGATAGACGATCGGCCTGTCTCAGTGCTGATCGCAAGGGCGGTGAAACCCAAGACGACGATCGGCATGATAAGAATGAGGAGCGCGGCCATTTTCATCTCATAGGGCTCGATCTTCTTCCCCAAGTATTCCGGTGTCCGTCCGACCATCAATCCCGCAACGAACACGGCGATGATGGCGAAAACGATCATGCCGTACAGCCCCGAGCCCACTCCGCCGAAGACCACTTCGCCAAACTGCATGAGAAACAGCGGCACGAGTCCGCCCAGTGGTGTATACGAGTCGTGCATTGAATTCACCGAGCCATTGGACGCGGCGGTCGTCACGGCGGACCACAGGACCGACTGGGTAATGCCGAAGCGCAGCTCCTTGCCTTCCATATTTCCCCCGGACATCCCGGCTCCGACCTGCTGATTGACGCCCATCAAAAGCGGATTGCCGCTTTGTTCAGCCCACCACCCGAGGGGAACAAAACAGAGCAATAGAACGGTCATGGCGGCGAGAATGACCCAACCTTGACGGGTATCCCCGACCATTTTGCCGAACGTATAGCAAAGCGCGGCCGGGATCAGGAGAATTGCTAGGACTTCCAGAAAATTGGAGAACGGTGTGGCGTTCTCAAACGGATGGGAGGAATTGACGTTGAAGAATCCTCCGCCGTTCGTGCCGAGTTGCTTGATGGCGATCTGTGATGCAGCCGGGCCCACTGCCAAGACCTGCTCGATTGCCGTGGCAGGCTCGGTCTTTGGCTTCCCCTGTTCATCGAGCACAATTTGGCCGTTCGCATCCGTCAGGGCCTTGTCGTAGCCGGCCAGCTGCAGGAGGGCCGCCTTTTGAGCAGAATCGAAGGTCTGGACGACACCCTGAGACACCAAGAGCAGGGATAGCAGCAGAGCCAGAGGGAGAAGAATATAGAGCGTGCTGCGGACCAGGTCGATCCAAAAATTTCCAAGCGTCGTTGACGTGCTGCGGCTCAATCCCCGGATCAAGGCGACGAGTACCGCCATTCCCGTCGCGGCAGAGACGAAGTTCTGCACGGTTAGGCCGAGCATCTGAGTCAAGTAACTGAGGGTGGTCTCTCCACCATAGGCCTGCCAATTGGTATTGGTCGTAAAGCTGGCGGCCGTATTGAAGGCCAAGTCGGGTGCGACAGCACCAAGTTCGGCGGGGTTGAGGGGCAACAGACTCTGCAGCCGCTGCAACCCATAGAGAAAAAAGAATCCGGCGGCGTTGAAAAGCAGCATGGCTATTCCGTAGCATTTCCAGTCCATCTCATCGGTTGGTCGAACGCCGCAGAGTCGATACATAGCTCGTTCAACTGGACCAAAGAGACGGTCCAAGCCACAGGATTTGCCTTCATACACTCTCGCCATGTACCAGCCTAGCGGCTTGGCAAACGCCAGCAGCACGATGAAAAATACGAGCACTTGAAAGATTGCATTCGTAATCATTAGAACCACTCCGCCTTCAGCAATGCGACCATGAGATAGATCAGGAGCCCAATCGAAGCCAG
>DATIGP010000267.1:0-3782 GCA_035454625.1 Nitrospira sp. | reverse complement strand
AGGGGACCGCGGAATCTCAAGGGTATGGAATTGACAGGCCTCACACCTAACCAGGGCAGCCCTCTGGAGGGTGTTCTTATCGTCCACAAGGAAGCCGGCTGGACGTCGCACGATGTGGTAGCCAAGGTTCGGAAGCTACTGGGCGCCGGAAAAGTGGGGCATGCCGGTACGCTGGACCCGATTGCCACAGGTGTCTTGCCCATCCTTGTCGGGCGGGCCACGAGAATCGCTGAATACCTGGTCAATTGGGATAAGGAGTACCGTGCCGTCATGCGGCTGGGGGAAACGACCGACACGCAGGATGCAACCGGACGACTTTTAGTCAAAGTCGATTCCTGTGAGGTGACCGAAGACGCCCTTCAAACCGTGATCACTAGATTCCGAGGCGCACAACAGCAACTGCCACCGATGTATTCCGCCGTGAAAGTTGGTGGGCAGCCGCTTTACAAGGCGGCCAGGGTAGGCAGGGCAGTCGATCGGGCAGAGCGGCCGATCGCCATTTATCAGCTGGACATCCTGGCCGTTCACGGTCGTGACGTGACCCTCCGTGTCGTGTGCTCAAAAGGCACGTATGTGCGCACGTTATGTGCGGACATCGGGCAGGCTTTAGGCGTAGGCGGGCATCTCCGTGCTCTCGAACGCCGCCGTGTCGGACCACTGTCCATCGAGCAGGCGGTGACGATCGGGCAGGTTTCCGGCCATCTCGCGATGGGAACCCTTCGGGGCCGGTTCATTTCGTTGGACGAGCTTCTCTTCCAACTTCCCGCGGTGGTCGTGAACGCGGAGCAGGCTCGGCGCGTCTTACATGGCGCGCCTATTTTTCCGGTGGGAATCGAGCAACTGCCGTCGACGCCCTCCGCTGTTTCTGTACGTCTGAAAAATGAAGCGGGTCAACTGTTGGCCATTGGAACGCACGATACCGGCTATGACGGGTCGATTCGAATTCGTAAGGTGCTGAGTCTGTCGAATCATTAACATGGAAGGAGCAGGTATGGGATTACTGAAAGAAGCAAAAACCGCACTCATCACTGAATATCAGCAGCACGACAAAGATTCCGGATCGCCGGAAGTGCAGATTGCTGTGTTGACCAACCGGATCACGTATCTCACGGAACATTTCAAGAGTCATAAAAAGGATCATCACTCGCGTCGTGGGTTGTTGCAACTGGTCGGACGAAGACGGCGTTTGCTCGATTATCTACGCGGTGTGGATGAGGCTCGGTACCGAGCCGTGATCGATCGACTCGGCATTCGCAAGTAACCGGTCGGACAAGCAGCGGCGGCGTTGACCGGCGCTCTAGCATGATTCGAATGTCCCACAGATGAACACCGACATGCGCTCACACGGAGTGCGCTGTGCAAAAGTGAAAGTTATGAAGCGAGCGACACGTCGCCGGTTTGAACTTTTCCACATGGCACTTGTCGTTGAGCCCATCTCAGTGGGCATCTGTGGATGTAACCAGAGGAGACCATAGATGATACACGTCATAGAAGTCGACATTGCAGGTCGCACCCTCCGTCTCGAAACCGGACGCGTCGCGAAGCAAGCTGATGGGTCTATTTGGGCCTCGTATGGCGACACGGTTGTGCTTGCCACGGCTGTGGCGGCGCAAACCGCCAAGCCCGGCACTGATTTCCTTCCATTGACCGTGGACTACCAGGAAAAGGCGTATGCAGCCGGCAAAATCCCTGGTGGATACTTCAAGCGAGAAGGACGACCGGCTGAAAAGGAAGTGCTGACAAGCCGCCTCATCGACCGTCCGATTCGCCCCTTGTTTCCCGAAGGCTACTATTATGAAACGCAGGTCATTGCCTCAGTTCTGTCGGCTGATAAAACAGGATCTGCCGACGTCATCGGAATCACGGCGGCTTCTGCCGCCCTCGCTGTTTCGAACATTCCTTTCAACGGTCCCGTTGCCGGGGTGAAGATCGGGCGGGTCAACGGCCGGCTCATCGTCAATCCAGACCTCGAAACCATGGAGCAGAGCGAGCTGCATCTGGTGGTGGCAGGGACGGCGGACGCGGTGATGATGGTGGAGGCAGGAGCCGATGAACTGTCCGAGCAGACGATGCTCGAGGCGCTGGAATTGGCCCACTCCGAGATCAAGAAAATCGTCCAGAAGATCGATGAATTGGCCAAGAAGGTCGGGCGGGTCAAGCGGGAGGTTGCGGCGGAGTCCATCGACGCCGCGTTGCAAGCCGAGGTCAAAGCGTTGGTCGCACAACCGATTCGCGATGCCATCATGATTGCCAACAAGACGGCTCGGCAGGAGCGGCTGGACCAAATTCTGGACGAGGCGATTCAAAAGTTGAAGAACCCGGATGATGCCGCAAGCGAACGACACATCAAGATCGTATTCCATCAATTGGAGTACACGGAAGTCCGGAAGATGATTTTAGAGAACCGATCCCGCGCCGACGGGCGTGGTCCTTCCGATATTCGGCCGATCACCTGCGAAGTCGGAGCCCTTCCGCGGGCCCATGGCTCAGCGATCTTTACGAGAGGCGAAACGCAGAGCTTGGCGGTGGTGACGCTGGGTACGACCGACGATGAGCAGCGCATCGATGCGTTGGAAGGCGAGTACACGCGGACGTTTATGCTGCATTATAATTTTCCGCCTTTCAGCGTCGGAGAGGCGCGGCCGCTCCGCTCACCGGGAAGGCGCGAAGTCGGGCACGGAGCATTGGCTGAGCGGGCATTGAAGCCGGTCATTCCCGACAAGGATGTTTTCCCATATACATTGCGGATTGTTTCTGAAATTTTGGAGTCGAACGGATCGTCCTCGATGGCGACCGTGTGTGGCGGAACGCTGGCCATGATGGATGCGGGCGTCCCTATCAAGGAACCGGTCGCCGGCATTGCGATGGGATTGATCAAGGAAGGGGACGACGTCATCATCCTATCGGACATCCTCGGCCTTGAGGATCATCTGGGCGATATGGATTTCAAGGTATGCGGTACCAAAAACGGCGTGACGGCGCTTCAAATGGACATCAAGATCGGCGGCATTACCACGGCCCTGATGCAGCAGGCTTTAGAGCAGGCCAGATTGGGACGCCTTCACATTCTCAGTCACATGGCGAAGGCTCTCACCGGTCCCCGCGCCGACTTGTCGCCCTTTGCGCCCCGCATCTACACGATGAAGGTGAAGCAAGATAAGATTCGTGACATCATCGGTCAGGGCGGCAAGACCATTCGCGGGATTCAGTCGGATTGCGGAGTGAAAATCAGCGTTGAAGATACCGGCATCGTCACCATCGCTTCTGCGGATGGGGCGTCGTTACAAAGAGCCAAAGAGATCATCAACCGCTTGACTGAAGAAGTCGAAGTCGGGAAGGTCTACATGGGCACGGTCAGAAAAATTATGGACTTCGGCGCATTCGTGGAAGTGTTACCCGGCACGGATGGGCTGGTGCATATCTCGCAGTTGGCGCATCACCGGGTGAAAGCCGTATCCGACGAGGTGGCCGAAGGCGATCAAATCTTGGTAAAGGTGCTGGAGATCGACAAACAAGGCAAGATCAGGCTCAGTCGAAAAGAAACCATCCCCGCGCCGACAGGAAGCGGCGCAACCGATTCAACGAGCGGATAACACTTGTACCGCAAGCTCATTCTCGATAACGGGGTTCGCTTGGTCACTGAGCGAATCCCGACTCTCAAGTCCGTCACGGTGGGTATCTGGATCAATACGGGGTCCCGCGATGAGGCTCCCGCCCAGGCCGGGTATTCCCACTTTATTGAACACATGTTCTTTAAAGGGACGACCACTCGGTCGGCGACG
>DATIGP010000266.1:0-5559 GCA_035454625.1 Nitrospira sp. | reverse complement strand
AACTCTTCCCCGGTCGAATCAAAAGCCGCGGCGCTCTTCAAGGCCGGTGATTATCCAGCAGTCATCGCGCTCTATCAAAGTCTTCCACCTGACGGGACACCGTCGAAGGAGTTTCTTCGGCACTCCCTGCTGAGCTATGTCCGCCTCGGGCGAACCGATGAAGCTCTGGCCGTCTACGAGAGATTGCATCAACCGGGAGAGCCTCATGATGCCGCACTCCTGCGTCCTCTGGCACTGGGAGTGATCACGAGCCACGTGCGAGATCGAAAGGAGCATGTCCGCATTGCGGCCTATTCGGCCCTCGCGGAGTTGGGGCTCCCGGAGACCTCGGCGATTTTGGAGGATGGTTTGCTCGACACCTCGGTCGTCGTACGAGCCCGAGCCGCCGAGGCGATCGGAAAAGCCGGGCTCGCGGCGAAGTCCGGTGCCTTGCGTCGGGCGTTGCGGGATGAAATGCCCACCGTCCGTATCGCAGCGATGACTGCGCTCGGGGAAGCGCAGGCTACCGACGTTCAGCAACGGCTGCTGGACGTCGCTCGCACGGAGGACGGGCCTGAAGCCATCTTCGCCTACGCCGCTCTGTTCAGGCTCGGCCGCTCAGAAAAACTGGACGATATAACCGGCGCGGCCACCTTGCCGGACGCGGAGACGAGGATGGCGGCGCTGGGTGTACTGGGACGCCTCAAACGCCCAGCGAGTCTGGCAGTCTTGGCCCAAGCTGTGTATGATCCTGATCCGTCGGTGCGTGCGTTCGCAGCCGGCGCGCTGGGAGAATTCGGTTCCCCGGGCGGCGTCGCTCCGCTCACACATGCGATCGGGGACGAGATGGCGATGGTTCGCGGTGTCGCCGCGGCAAGTCTGGGAAAGCTCGGTATCAAAGAAAACCGGCCCTTGCTGTGGGCACTCACAAGGGATCCCAATGCTCATGTCCGTGCCAGCGCAGTGGAAGGACTGATTCGCCTCGGCGATACCTCTGCCGTCACGCTGGCAACGGAGCTGGCCCGGCACTCCGACCCTTCTATTCGTGGTGCAGCGGCGCAGGCTTTGAGCGCCTCGGGCGCGAGAGAAGCCCTGGCGGCTCTGCACACTCTCCTGCAGGACCAGCAGCCGCTTCCTCGTCTGATGGCCGCTAAGGGATTGCGGAACCGGAGCGACGGCGCCATCCCCATCTTGGTGAAAGGGTTGCAGGATTCGGATGAAGCCGTGCGTATTACGGCCGCGAACAGCCTGCTTCAGCACCTCACTCGGCTGGATTCGTCCAAACGTCGGCCTTAACAAGGACTATGGCTAAATTCCTCGGTATTGTGCTGCTGCTCATCGGCGCCTTCGGAGCGGGCTACTACCTCGGACAACGACCAGTGGGAACACTGCAGCGGACGGTCGCAGAACTGCAACAGTCGTTGAAGGATGTGTCCAGAAACGTATTGGACACGACAATGGGGATTGAGCGCGACCTTCGACGACGTCAGGGGCTCGTGGACGCCAAGTCAAGATTGGTCCAGGCGAAGGCACACCTCGCCGATCGTAATTACGGTGACGCAGCCAAAGAATTGGGCGAGGCCGTCGACGCCGTGGAGGGCATCATAAAAGGAGCCAAGGCGGATGATACAACCAGGGCCTTAAGAGAACTGGCCGGATCGTTGCGGGAGGTGAAGATGGAAGTTGGGACGGGGAAGCCGGTGTCGTTGAAAAAGCTGGACGAGCTGCAGCAGAGAATGGATCAGCTCCTGAATAAATGACTCAGGCGTTGGCGGGCTGTGAGGTCGGCTGCTTCTTCCACTTCGCTAGGATTCGTTCCACCCGCATCTTCACGACCATGTCGGGGTCTTTCAGCAACGGTTTGATCGCCTCGCGGCCCCGCTCGTCACCGATCGACTCCAAGGCGGCGGCGGCCAGTAACCGCGTTTCCCAGTCCTTGTCGCTCAGCATCGCAATGAGCGAATCAATGGCTTCGTTGCCTTTAATTCTTCCCAAGGCGCGAACGGCGCACTTACGGACGTTTTCATCCTTATCCCGAAGGGCTCCGATCAGCCTTTCAACGGACGGCTCACCCAGTTCGACCAACGCATCAATGGCGTCGTCTTTGAACTCGTCGTTCCGAAGCTGAAGCATAAGGGGATCAAGCACCCGCTCGTCGCGGATTTTTCCGAGCGCTGCGATGGCATATTTGCGCACTTCCCAGTCACGGAGCAGTTTGAGGAGCGTGTCGACAGCGGGAGACCCCACCTGGCCCATCGCCTCAATGGCGACCTCTCGGACCTGCCAATCACCGTCGCGCAATGCGCGGGCCAGTGGTTCGACACACCGCTCATCACCCATCTCGCCCAGCGTAATGACCGCTTCCCGGCGCACCACCCAGTCGGGATCACTCAAGAGATCGATCTGAATGTCGATCTCATCCTTGACCTGCTCTTCGTCGAGCGCGACAGTGTTTTGGCCGGCCGCTGGCACACCGGCATCGGCGGAGGTTGCCTGCTCCCGATCGGCCATAACATCCGTGATCGGTTCGTCGCCGGCCTGCCCGCTAAGAGGGGCGCTGCCCTGCGTTGAAGGTGTCGGGTCTTGCTCCATGAAATCAATACCTGGCATGACTGTCAGACTAAAGGCTATGCCGAGGCAGGGGTGGAAACCGTTCCCTTGCTTCCAGCTGCCCGCTTTTTCCGCAATACGAGCGCCCGCCGCTTGCGCTGCTCCCTCTTCAATCGTTTCCTCAGTGACCGGACTGCAGCATCCCCTTTTGGATTGTCGTGATTGGTCAGCTTGGCGGCAATCTTCTTTTTCAACTTCACTTCATCCGGTTCCGCTTCCCGCTTCTTGGCCATCGATCCATGCCTCCCCTTCAATAACCCTGATATTGTCGATATTGTCGCGCGCTGAAGAGAAAGGTGCAGTCTAGTGGAGAGCTTTACATACTGTCAACCTGGGTGGGATCAGCACGACCTACATCGTGTTCATGCGGAAGAGCGTGATCTCGACTCTGTAAGGGTGCGGTAGCCGCATCCAGATAAAATGCCGGTGGCGGACGGTTCAACAGCCTGTTAGTTGAGGACCAACGACGTAACCGACGGGGAGGCCGGATGAGCTGCAGCGAGCATCACAAAGGCCCAGCGATTCCGTCTCGCGATCCAAAAGTCGCCGGGGAAATTTCGTGCCGGAGTGGCCATCCCTGGCGAGGCCCTATCGATGGGCGCCTCGGTATCGGCAAGAAGTGACGCAGCACGCTCTGCGAATTTTTCAGACAGCAACATCAGCTCCGGGCGGCGCTCACCGACGATCTCAACTTGCACATACGCCAATCCTCCGTGTTCCATACCCAGCTGAACAGCCGCGCCATGTGACAAGTCAAGAACTCGGCCCTTCTCGTAAGGGCCCCGGTCGGTGATCCGCACGTAGAGGTGTCTCCCGTTCGCCAAATTGACCACACGAACAATACTTCCAAGCGGCATGGTCCGATGAGCCGCGGTCAGCGCTTCCATATCGAACAGCTCGCCGTTCGCCGCTTGCCTGCCATGAAACTGTTCGCCGTACCATGACGCGACTCCTCGATCCTTGATCCCCACGTCCAGTTGCACATCCCCTTTGGGAACCCAAGAACAAGCCCCTAATGACAGGCACATGATGAGAACCAGCGATGTGGACGGGAAGGGCCGACTGTGACCAAGCTCAGTAGACATATCGGGTATCGCCTCCCTCTGATGGCAACAATCGAATCACTGGTCGATTCAGCGTATGAAAGGTCTGCGACTTCGACAACACCGACGGGAGTATCGGTTCTCCCTCCTCCGTATGGAGTCCTCCATACCGTAGTCGAGAAGGCGACCGCATGAAAAATACAAAGGATAGGCTTCCTCGCGACCTCTATATAAATGAGCCGGAACTTAAATTCAATACGTGTGCGGCTCACGGGGCCGGCGCTTAAGATTAAGACATCTATGAAAGGTTTTTCTATAGAGATGATGGACTCGATCCGAACGGACCCATCACGCCTCTCCACATCGTGGAGAGGATCCATCACACTGATACTCACCTCTATTGACTGCCTTGGACGGACTGAGTAAGATTCCCCTCAACGATAGAGTTTCGAGAGCGGTACCGCTCCATACTCCACAGTTGTTCGCACCGATACCACATTCGTGATCGACGTTCGCAACATCACCAAGCGGTACGGCCATCATACGGCCATCGACCGAGTCACCTTCTCCGTGGCCAAGGGTGAAGTGTTGGCGTTCCTTGGCCCCAACGGCGCGGGCAAAACCACCACCATGCGGATCCTCACTTGCTTCATGCCGGCGACCGAAGGCTCTGCCCGAGTCGCCGGTTTTGATTGCACCGAGCAGCCGTTGGAGGTGAAACGGCAGATCGGATACCTGCCGGAAACTCCGCCGGTCTACCAAGAATTTACGGTGACGGAGTATCTCACCTTCGTCGGACGACTTCGGGGGATCACGGGACCGAAACTCTCGACGGCGCTCGATCACTCGATCGGACGACTGGAGCTAGGGTCCGTCCGCCATCGCCTGATCGCCAATCTCTCCCGCGGCTATCGTCAGCGCGTGGGGTTGGCGCAAGCGCTGTTACACGATCCCCCGGTGCTGATCCTTGACGAGCCGACGGTCGGCCTTGATCCCAAGCAGATCATTGAAATCCGAGAGCTCATCAAGAGCCTGGCCGGCTCCCACTCCGTGATTCTCAGCACCCATATCCTCCCGGAGGCGACCGCCGTCTGCCAACGGGTCGTCATCATCAATAAAGGGCGCATCGTCGCGGAAGATACCCCCGAGCAGTTGTCCGCTCGATTGCGTCAATCGGAGAAAATCTCCGTGACTCTCAAGACATGCCCGGCGGACTGTGAGATGAAGCTCCGCGCGATTGTCGGCGTGCTCCACGTGCTTCCCGGGCAAACGGGAGGCAGCTTCCTTATCGAATGCGAGCTGGGCCGTGATATACGGGACGAGATCGCGCGCGTAGCGGTTATGAACCAATGGGGGCTGCTTGAGCTCCGCACCGTATCGATGACGTTGGAAGACGTCTTCCTGCAACTGACCCGCCATGAAGAGCACCTCCCCGAGCCTGCGGAAGCCGCCGTCAGCCTGGTCTCAGCCGAAAGGACGGAGGCGTAGCAGGATGCTGAAAAAGTCCGCCAGCGGCGTTCTCGCATCGCTCAGAGACTCAACGTACCACCGGGAAAGAGCTGTAATCACAGCTCGGGGCGGGCGGGTGAGAAAAGGTTACGCCTCGCCAAGACGCTGGGCGCTCACCGGCTCGCGCCCGTCCGCAGACGTGACGCTCCTTATTCGTCGCGTCGCGAACCTCGCTGCGGCCTTGCTGGACAGCCTTTTTGAGCATCCTCAAGTTATTTTGGCGCTCGCGCCGTACGGAACATTCCAGCCATATTCCTGGCATCAACTAAGTTTTTCTTGCAGGCTGGCAGGAACCTTATGACCCCGGTGCAAGCCGTCATCGCCAAAGAACTGCGCGGCTATTTCGTCTCCCCCATTGTGTACGTTGTCGGCGCCGTCTTTCTGTTGATTTTCGGGCTGCTCTCCTACCTCTATGTCG
>DATIGP010000265.1:0-5354 GCA_035454625.1 Nitrospira sp. | reverse complement strand
CGATAGGCGCGATACTCATTCAGCAGCTTCGTGAGATGCGCTTCTCGGGCTGAATCCTTGGCGTGAGCCGCTTCAATGTCTGTGGTCAATCGTCTCATGTTCTGCACATACTGTTCGGCACCGGCTGGGTCGCTTTTTCTCCGCAATGCCGCGGTTCGATCGATCATGGCTGGATCGGGAACTGTGCGTGAAGCCTTGGCGCTGCGCCAATCAGCCAAGGCTCTTTCACGGGCCGCGCCAATCCGATCGAGTCGATCACCGAGCGTTTGGGGAATCCATGGCAGGCGCCCATTCTTTGAGATGACAACCCAGCCGTTGTATTCGGGATACCCGCTGAGCGTGCCGGTCGCCTTAGGGATCTCATCCTGACCCATGAACATGTCCTTCGAGACATGATTGAAGAAGACATTCACCGAGCCGATCGATCCGGCCATGAGATCCGCCTCGCGGATAAGCCCACATTCCGCTCTCCAGAGCCTGATACCGGTCAACGTTTCCTCGGGGTAGGCGCGTATGATCAAGCGAGAGTCCATGGCTCCAAAACGGGTCGCAGACATCGTGCTCCGAATGCGCACAGGAACCGGCGGATGTATGAGCTCTTGAGACTGTTTGACGATGGATTCGGCGGCGTTCATGGCCCTGAGGTGGCGCGCCCATCGTTGATCGGTGACCGGGCCCAGGTGCTCGCGCGGTGCCCAGCACTGGACCTGCCCGTAGACCACGGTCGTCGTGCCGACTATGGTCAAGAGAACTGCAGGCAGAAAGCCGCACAAGATGAAACGGCCGAGGAGCGAAACAGGCATGTGGATTGAATTCGTCAAGAACAGCCGTCGCGCGTGGATGACGAGGGTCGGACGATGTGTAGTTTTTTCATGCGGGCTTCGAGCGTCGTCGGCTTCAGTCCCAAGACGGCTGCGGCACCATTGGAACCGCTGACACGCCAGTTGGTCTGTTCCAACACATCGCGGATGTGCTGCCGTTCCAGTTCCTCCAGCGTCAGGGTCTTGGCCCCACCCGTCTTGTCGTCGGACTGCGAGAGCCAGTCGATTGACTCCAGCTCCGACCCTTCGCTCAGAATGACGGCGCGTTCGATGACATGCTCCAACTCTCGAATATTGCCCGGCCATTGATACCGCTGAAGGGCTGTCATCAGTCGCTCCGGAATCCTATCGATTTTCTTGCCGAGGCTCGCGGCAAACTTACGGAGAAAGTATTGCGCCAACAGCGGAATGTCCCCTTCGCGCTCACGCAAGGCAGGCAACTGAATGGGAAACACGTTGAGACGGTAATACAAATCGGGCCGATATTGGCCGGTCTTGGACAACTGTTCGAGATTCCGGTTCGTAGCGGCAATGACCCGCACGTTGACCTTGAAGGTTTGCGAGCCGCCGACCCGTTCGAACTCGCCTTCCTGCAAGACACGGAGGAGCTTGGATTGGAGATCCACCGGCAGCTCCCCGATTTCATCGAGGAAGATCGTTCCCTTATCCGCCACTTCGAAACGCCCTATTTTTTTCGTCAACGCCCCCGTAAAGGCGCCTTTTTCATGGCCGAACAGCTCGCTTTCGATGAGGCCGGCCGGAATCGCGGCACAATTAACCTTCACGAGCGGCTTGTCTTTGCGGGGACTGAGATTGTGGATGGCGCGCGCGATCAGCTCTTTCCCCGTGCCGGTTTCGCCTGTAATCAGCACGGTCGAGTCGGTCGGGGCCACGCGCTCCACGTTCTTCAACACCTTCTTGAGGGAGGAGGACGAGCCGATCAACTCTTCGAAGTTGTGCGTGAGTTTGATCTCTTCCTGCAAATACACATTTTGAGCTTGGAGCCTGGCATTCTCCTGTTCCGCCAATACCTGCTCCGTAATGTCGAGGAACATCGTGCGGGTGTAGGTACCGCTTGGATCGGGCCGTGACCACCACTTCATCCAGAGGGGCTTACCGTTGTCCTTGCGGCGGAGTTCGAGCACGACGCCGCTGGTATCGATACCTTTGCCTACCGAGTCGAACGCCTCCTTGAGGCGGCGCTGGGCGTCGGGTGTCTTCGGCACAAAATCCCTTCCGTAGAGGCCCTCCACCTGATCGGCCGTAATTCCCAATGACTTCATCGCCGTCCGATTGACACGGAGCAGCTTGGAATCCAGCCCCTCGTACACATAGGCGATCGGCGCTTCGTCGAACAGATCACGCAGCCGTTCTTCGTTTTCATGTAAGAGGCGTTCCATATGCAGCCGTTCCAATTCCGCGCCGGCCCGCGAGCCGAACACTTTGAAGACGGACAGGTCGATGCGTTCAAGCGGCATCGGCTTGCGATCCATGACGGCTAGATGTCCCAGAACCTCCCCTCCCGCACTCGTCACCGGAATGGCCAGGTAACTCTGCACGCCAAGACCTTCAAGGTCACTCCGGTGAAGCGGAAACCGGTCGGCCACCTTGTCCGCACAATGATAGATGTCGCCGGCCAATACTGATTCGCAGGGCGTATGCGCAATGGCATATTCGAAATTGTCTTTCAGCCGATCGCCCGCCCAGAACGCCAGGGTCCGCACCTTGGTCCGATCGGCGCAAAACTCGGACACGAAGGCATACTCGACACCGAGGGCCTTCGCCAGGTTGTTGACCAGCGAGTGAAAGAAACCCTCACCCAGCGCCGCTGCCGTTCCTTCATAAATGGCCCTGAGCGTCTGATGGCTCTTGCGGAGGGTTTCTTCATAGCGCAACCGTTCAAACTCTGCGGCCGCTCGAGTCGCGAAGATGCCGAGAACGGACATCACGAGGCCTCGGTCAGGCATCGAGCCGCAATCCATCACGGCCAAATGACCCAAGACGACGCCCGATGTGCCGACGACCGGAACGCCGCAGTAGCTGTCCGCACCGATGTCCTGAATAAATCGGACATGAGGATAGAGCTCCCGCAGCCCGCTGGGGTGGTGCACATACTGTCCAGTGAGGACGGTTTGGCAGGGACCAGGCGCCGGCACATCGAACGTCGGCAGCGGTTGACCTTTGCCCCACCCGGCTCGTGAGACGAATCTGGTGCCGTCTTCCGCGAGATGGGAAATGTAGGCATAGTCGATATGAAGGGCCGTCGCCAGATGTTGCGCCAGCGACGCAAAAAAGTCGGCCCCCACTTGAGCCGCCGTGCCTTCGGCGATCACCCGCAACGTTTCTTCCCGTTCCCGCAGAGACGTCTCGATGACTTGTCGGTACAGCTCGACCCCGGCCCGTTCGCCGAACAGTTTGAACACCTCAATCTCGTCCGGTGTCAGGAGCATGGGTTTCACATCCATCGCGACCAAATGGCCGAGGACCTTACGCTTGGGATCTTTGAGTGGGACGGCGAGATAGCTGGAGACGCCGAGCGTGGTGAGATCTTGGTCACGCGGAAAGAGCTGTTGAACGTCCTGTGCGTAGTGACAGGTTTCGCCCTCTATGACCTTTGTGCAGGGGGTGCCATCGAGATTGTATTCGACCTGGTCTCTGTACCCATCGCCTTGCCAAAAGGCGAGCGTACGGATACGGGATTCCGGAAGCAGGCAGCCCACGAACGCGTAGCGGATTCCGAGGGCCCCTGCTACGTGCCGGACCAGTTCACGAAGGAAGTCCGACCCCGTGGAGGCAACTGTGCCCTCGACGAGCGAACGAAGAAACTCGTCCGCCTTGTAGCGGGCTTCCAGCCGTTGTGGGTCGTTGAGCACATTCACGTCATCCCTCATGTCAGCTCAGTCAACACGCAGGACATGGGAGAGAAGGAAATAGAGGTGAGGAAGAGTAGCATTGGACAGGAAAGGGCTGCAACTGCAGAAAACCCAGGTTTTCTGCTCAGTCCGGCACCGGCATGGGTATAGCGGCGCCGCAGCCGACACAGCGGACCTGGAGTGAAATTCCCCTTTTGACGGTGATCGTGGCCGGCGGGGGACCGAGGAGCAGAGAGGCCAAGGGGCTGGTCCGGTACTTTATGAGCAGCTTCGGCATGGCCAGGAAGAAGATCACCATGACGACCCCGGCAGCCATCAACGGCCACTGGGCGCTGACAATGCTGCTTCCGAAATATGTAAGAGCAAAGGTCGGAGGAGCCATGCCAAACAGGGTTGCAAGCGCGAAGGACTTGAGCGAAATATTTGTGAGGCCGGCTCCATAACTCACCACGTCGAATGAAAACACCGGAATCAACCTGGCGACAAACATCAGGCCCATTAACTGATGATCTGTACACATCTGGCAAAACGTGGCTTCCGTCCTGAGGAGCTTGGAAAGGGCATCGCGACCCAACGCACGGCCGAGCAGAAAACAGCCGATGGCGCCGATCTCGGCACCAATGATGGCATAGAGGGCTCCATAGAACGGTCCGAAAACCGCTCCTGCCACAAGATCCAATGGCAAACTCGGTATCGGGGGAATGATGACGGCGCAGGCCATGCTGCCGATCAACAGCAGCGGAGCCAACGGCCCGGCGTCGCGCAACCAGTCCATCAGCACCGTCGGGAAGAGATACCGCTCATAATCGATAAAAGACAGCCCCCAGTAGGCGGCGCCGATTACGGTCGCAGCCAATCCGAGTTTACTCCAGGTGGTCATGATGCGCGGCATTCCGGTAGCGGTGATCGTAGCCGTACTCATGGTGACACAAGTTGAATCGCGTGCCCGTCAGGATCGCGGACAACCATTCCCTTTGTGAACCCCAGGCTCTTGTCCGGCAGCGTTACGACGCCGGCTGAAACGATTTGTCCCATCCCCTGCACCAGGGCAGCAGCTACCTCCACATCCGGCACAACCATCGTCGTCTGCCAATGCCAGAGATCGGTCGGATGTGAATCGGTTGGAAACGGCCGACCTGCCGTTGGTAATTCGTACTCCAAGAACTCCGCACCGGGTGGACCTCTCTTCGAGGTCAGGCCGGTCACACGCACGCGGACGCCTGGGAGGCTATCGAGATGTTCCTGTTCCGTGCCCAAATTCAACGTACCGCCAGCGACGGTCATCCCGAGCAGGTCACGATAGAACTTGATGCTGTTCTCGGTGCTTCGTACCGTCATGGCCGTGTGGTCGATCCCAAGGAACAGGTCTCCCCCTCCCCTCTTCCAGACAGGATTCCCCTTGCCTTCCGGGAACCAGAGCAGCTCGAGGTTGTGTCCGTCGGGATCACGGAATTTGATGGCCTTGATGCCGGCGGCAGCTTGATTGGAGGTCGGGATCGTCTGGGGTCTCGGTGAGATCTGTCGGACATGGTGTTTCCGTAATTGTGCCCAAGCTGTGTCCATGTCACGTACGACGATGGCGAAGTGCTGGAACCAAAGATCGTGACTGTACGAGGGCACAGGAATAGGCCTCAAATCTGGCGGTGAGATAAACTGCGTC
>DATIGP010000264.1:0-4663 GCA_035454625.1 Nitrospira sp. | reverse complement strand
GCCAGCTGGGCCGCCTGATCGACATCCATTAATCCCCTTAACGGCAGAAGGCCGCAACAACACAATGAAGATTTGTCTAAATCTCCTTGCAAGCACGGCAGGTGGGCAGCTGACGCGAGCTCGCGCCTTCCTCGAGCGCTTTGATTGGAATACCCACGGCTGTGACCTCTTGGTTTTGAAGGAGGATCAGGTATTGCCGGAGTATGTCAGCCGGCCTGGGCTTGAGATCGTCAATGTGAAAGTTGGGCTAGGACGGTTGAAGGCCATGCGCCGTATGGCTTGGGAGAATCTGAATCTTCACAGTATGCTACGGAAGGAACGCGTGGACGTCTATCTCACTTTTTCGCATTATCTCCCTTCTATTTTTCCCAAAGAGATTCCCGCCGTTGTGGGTGTATCGAATCTGGCCCCATTTTCGATCCTTGCACGGAGGGAGGAGCGTTGGATGGTTCGTACAAAGATGTTGCTTTTGCGCCGATCCATTCTCGCCTCAGCGCGGCGAGCAAGTTCAGTGATTGCCCTCTCCGAAGCCTGTCGGCAGAAACTTGAACAACTGGGTGTGGTGGAGAACACGATTGAAACTATTCCAAACGGTGTCGACGATTTCTGGAGCAAACGTTCTGATACGCGCGACGCTGCGCATTCGGTGCCATGGGATCGTTTTTTCCTCTATGTCTCCCATTTCCATCGGTACAAAAATCATCGACGACTGTTGAGTGCCTATGCTCAGTTGCCTGGGGCCCTGCGCCGCGAGATTCCGCTCATATTGGTCGGTCGTCCCTATGATGGCCGGTATCATCGGGAGATTCTGGCACAGTGCGAGCGGTTAGGCCTCGGCGACCAAGTCGTGATCAATCCGGGAGTGGATGCTCAGATGTTACGTACGCTCTATCAGCGTGCGACGTTGTTCGTCTTTCCGAGCATGATTGAAAATTGCCCCAACATCTTGCTGGAGGCTATGGCGGCTGGAGCACCGGTGCTCGTCTCGAACCAGCGGCCGATGCCGGAGTTTGGAGGAGAGGCGGCGGTCTATTTTGATCCCCTCGATGTGCAGGAGTTGGCGAGCAAGCTGGAGGAGCTGGCCAATAGTCGTGAGAGGTTGGTGCACATGAGTCAGCGATCGGCCGCCCAGGCGCGACAGTACTCTTGGGATAATTTTGTGAGGCGCGTCCTCCGTCTATGCACTCAGGTTTCGGAGACCACTCCAAGGAATGCTACCTTTCTTGTGACACCGGACGCTGCATGTGAGCGGAAGGTCTGTTAAACAGATGCGTCAGTTCTGTGTGAACTGCTACGGAACTTGATAACTATCTCCCTCTACAGAGTGCTCTAAGCCATGAATGTTTTCATCACAGGCGGATCAGGTTTCATCGGCACGAATCTGGTGGAGCATTACGCTCGGTTGGGGGACCGTGTAGTCAACGTGGACATAGCTGCTCCACGCAATGAGGCCCACTCCCATTATTGGACCCAGCTCGATATTCGAGATATCAAATCATTGCAAGCAATTGCCGAAGACTTTTCACCCAACATCATTTTGCATATGGCGGCCAGAACGGATCTGGATGGTCTGTCACTTGCCGATTACTCAGCTAACACAGACGGCCTAAAGGCTGTGATTGAGGTCGCTGGGAGCTGTAAGCAGTTGCAGCGCGCAATTTTTACTTCGTCGATGCTCGTGTGTGCATTGGGTTATCTGCCAAAAGATGATACCGATTATTGCCCGACAACACGGTACGGAGAGAGCAAGGTTCTTGGAGAACAGTATGTGCGCGAGTTGGGCGGCGAGCGCTTCCCTTGGACAATCGTCCGTCCGACGTCTTTATGGGGACCATGGTTCAGTGTCCCCTACAAAACTTTCTTCGAGGCTGTGGCGACACGGACGTACCTGCATCCCAGAGGCCGAGAGATTCATCGTTCGTACGGGTTTGTGTTGAATGCAGTCCATCAGTTGAGTCGCATCGCTTCTTGCCAAGACAGGCATGCCGTCGACCGGCGTGTCTTGTATCTGGCGGACTATCAGCCGATTGAAATCTCTCACTGGGCACGAACTATCAGCAGGCAGTATGGTCTTCCCCCGCCGCGGAAGGTCCCGGTGGGAATCCTAAAACTATTCGCTCGAGCTGGAGATGTGCTCAAACAAGCCGGCATGGCGTCCAACCCGAGGCTTACCTCTTTTCGGCTCAACAATCTCTTGACTGAATCGGTTTTTGACCTGAGCGAGCTAAAAAATGTCGCAGGGGCCACACCATATGACATGGAACAGGGAGTTGCCCTTACTGTGGAATGGCTCAAGCAGGCCGCGTGAAACGCATTTCAATGGGGAATTTGGTCTAAGAGAGGAAAAGGAAATTCATGACAGCCATTCTCGGAATCAACGCCTATCACAGCGATGCGGCAGCTTGTTTGGTGGTAGACGGGGAACTTATCTCGGCTGCTGAAGAGGAACGGTTTCGACGCGTCAAACATTGGGCTGGGTTTCCTAGTGAAGCCATTAGATATTGCGTCTCTGCTGCGGGGTTGAGAGTCGGCGATATCGATCTGGTGGCAATCAATCAAGATGCCGGCGCGAACCTTTGGCGAAAGATACAATACACGGCTCTGCATCGCCCGCATCTCTCATTAGTGTTTGACCGCATCAAGCATAAACAAAAGCGTGCGAGTGTCGCCGAGGAATTTGCTCGAGCATTCCCTACCGATTCGTTCCGCGCGGAGGTGTGCCACGTAGAACATCACCTGGCCCATTTGGCCTCGACGTTCTTGGTGTCTCCGTTCAAGGACGCCACCGCCGTTTCCGTCGACGGCTTTGGCGATTTCGCCAGCGCCGCCTGGGGTAGTGGTCATGGACAGCGTATCAATGTCGAAGACAAGGTCTATTTCCCGCACTCATTAGGAATCTTCTATATGGCTCTGACGCAGTATCTCGGTTTTCCCAATTGGGGGGATGAATACAAGGTGATGGGGCTAGCTCCCTATGGTCTGCCCGTGTTCCTGAAGGAAATGCGTCGAATCGTCAAACTGGAGGACGACGGGGCATATCGGTTGAACCTTGACTTCTTTCGACACCATAAAGAAGCGATGGAAGACCAGTGGGATGACGGAGAACCCCGAGTGGCGGCGCTTTACACGCCAGCGCTAGAGGAACTGCTCGGACCGGCTCGCCAGAAAGACGAAGAAATCAGCCGACGTCATCATGATATCGCCCATTCGGTGCAGGCAATGTACGAGGAAGCCTTCTTTCACCTGCTCCGTCGACTCTATGAGCATCATGCACTGCCGAGCTTGGCGCTGGCCGGTGGCTGCGCCATGAACTCTGTTGCCAACGGGAAGATCTATCGCAATACACCATTTCGTTCAGTTTACGTCCAATCTGCAGCCGGAGATGCTGGGGGAGCGATCGGGGCGGCATTCGCCGTAGCCGCCGAGCGCGGTCTTACCAAGCAACCATTTGTCATGGACCATGCGTATTGGGGGCCTGACTTCGACGACGGGTGCATTGAGGGTGTATGCGAGAGTGAACGAGCTGTGTTGGAGAAAGAAGGATGTCTCGTCAGGAAAATGGATGACGAAACCCAGTTGGTTAAAGAGATTGCCCATGCTATCGCCGAAGGTCTAGTCATCGGATGGTTCCAGGGCAGGATGGAATGGGGACCACGTGCGTTGGGGAATCGTTCGATTCTCGCAGATCCACGAAGAGCCGATATGAAGGACATTCTCAATGTGAAGATTAAGCGCCGCGAGTCGTTCAGACCGTTTGCTCCGTCGATCCTTCGTGAATATGTCTCTGAGTGGTTCGAGACTGATGATGATGTGCCCTTCATGATGCAGGTTTATCAAGTACGTGCAGAGCGGCGCGCGACCATACCGGCCGTCACGCATGTCGATGGATCCGGGCGTCTGCAAACGGTTCAGCAACACACTAACCCGCGCTACTACCGGCTCATTGAGGCCTTCAGAAAACTGACGGGCGTGCCCATGCTGTTGAACACATCGTTCAATGAAAACGAACCGGTAGTCTGCAAGCCTGAGGAGGCACTGGCCTGCTTTCTGCGCACCAAGATGGATGTCCTTGCGCTTGGGGATTTTGTCATTTCAAGAACAAGGTGACTTTCCCGTCATTTTTCCCCTCGTCGCGACAACCGGCAATTTCATTGACCCTACCCTTCGTCCAGGTAAGATCGTAGATCGCACGTAGTCCTTCGTCAGACAAACTTCGTGATGGATGCGTTGGTGTAAGGGCATGCGGCTGTTGTTTATCAATCGTTTTTTTTATCCCGATATTTCAGCGACGGCCCAGTTGTTGACCGAATTAGCGGAAGATCTTGCCGCTAAGGGTGATGAGATTACAGTCATCACAGGTAACACTGCGTATATTGGCGATTCCTTTCCAGTAACTCCTCGGGAAACGTACAAAGGCATTCGCATTGTCCGGGTAGGCTTTACTCGTTTCGGACGTACCCGCACATTAGGCCGCCTTGCCGATTACCTGTCATTTTGGGTTGCTGCATTCTTTACTGCTCTTCGTATCAAGCATCAAGACTGTTTGATCGTCCTATCGGATCCGCCTCTCTTATCGGTGCTGGCGGCAGTAGTAGGAATGGTCAAACCTGTGAAAACGGTCTGTTGGCTTCAGGACGTGTTTCCAGAAATTGCGGTTCGCGCG
>DATIGP010000263.1:0-11453 GCA_035454625.1 Nitrospira sp. | reverse complement strand
CCACCATCGAGACCTTGGTGAGGATTTCCGGTCCATTGCCGATGAGCGTGGCGCCCTTCACCGGCGTCGTGATCTGTCCGTCCTCGATGAGGTAGGCTTCGCTGGCGGAGAACACGAACTTTCCGTTGGTGATATCCACCTGTCCCCCGCCGAATGAGACGGCGTACAGCCCTTTTTTTACAGACCGGATGATATCCTGCGGATCCGACTCTCCGGCCAACATGAAGGTATTCGTCATGCGAGGAAGCACCACGCTTTGATAGTTCTCCCGCCGACCGTTGCCGGTGACGGGAATGCCCATGAGGCGGGCGTTGAGCTTATCGGTGATGTAGCGGCGAAGGATGCCGTTTTCGATGAGTGTGGTACAACTGGTCGGCGTTCCCTCGTCATCCATATTCAACGAACCGCGACGATATGGAAGGGTTCCATCGTCGACGATCGTGCAGACATCCGATGCGACACGCTTTCCGATGAGGTTCGAGAAAGCCGATGTTTTTTTCCGGTTGAAGTCGGCTTCCAGTCCATGTCCGATCGCCTCGTGCAACAGGATACCGGGCCATCCGCCGGCCAGCACAACGGGCATCACCCCGGCCGGGGCATCCACTGCCGATAAGTTCAGAATCGCCTCTCTGGCGGCTTCTCGCGCATAGCTTAAGTGTCGATTGTCCTCGCGGTAGAACTCAAATCCCACCCGCCCTCCTCCGCCGAAGCTCCCCACCTGCCGGTTGTCCCGGTCCTCAGCGATACAGGTGATCTGCAGGCGGGACAACGGCTGAATATCGCCGACCAGTGCCCCATCGGAGGTTGCAACCACCACGACTTTGTACTCGGTGTTAAAAGAAGCCATCACATTCTTAATGCGGGGATCGTACCGCCTGGCTTCGGCATCGATTTCATTCAACAGCGCCACACGATCGGCCGTGGCCACCTCCGCCTTCGCCCGTTCGATCGGATACAGGTCTCTGGTCGGTCGGCGCTGGACGGGCACGGGAACAGAGAAATCCCCTTTGGGGGAATTCGCGATGTACCGTGCCGTGTCGGCGGCAATCTCCAGATCCTTTTTCGTGAGTTCATCCGAGTAGGCAAATCCTGTTTTTTCGCCGGCGGTTGCACGGACCCCGACGCCTTGAGAGACACTCTTCGCGGCACGTTTGACAATGCCTTCCTCCATTGAAACCGACTCAGAAGTGCGGGACTCGAAGTAGAGATCCGCATAATCAACATCCCGAACTTTCAGCCTTTCGAGCGCGTGCTGTGCTTCGAGTTCGGTGACACCGAATGTGGCTAGCTGGACCGGCTCGAGCATCGTCTGGTGACCTCCTCGTCTCTGTAGGCTGATGGGCGAGTATAGCCCATTCATTTCTACCGTCGCAATGCGGCGATTCCTCATGGACCGGACCTGCGTGTTCCGAGTTATCGTTTGACATTCCATACCCCCGACAGTAGACTTTCCCCACTTCTCGCCTGCTCGATACTGAACATGAGGAGTGCGCGTTAGGCTCGTATGGCACAGCACCCGGCTTCAAGTTTCGACCACCTGTCCGAAAGCGAATTGACCGCCAAGTTGGAGCCTGAACTGCTCCCCAAACATGTCGCGGTCATCATGGACGGCAATGGTCGGTGGGCGGAACTTCGCGGTCTCCCTCGCATCGCAGGCCATCGCGAAGGCATCAATTCAGTCCGGGAGATGATCTCGCTCTGCTTGGAACTCGGTATCCATGCCCTGACCATCTACGCCTTTTCCCAAGAAAATTGGAACCGCCCGACACAAGAAATCAGCGCGCTCATGGGACTGCTGGAGCACTATCTTTCTACGGAACGGACTAGCTTGGTTGAGCAAGGCGTTTGCTTCCGCGCCATCGGCCGCCATGAGCTGCTTCCTGCATCGGCTCAACACTGGGTTCGGACAACGGAGAAGGAAACGGCACATCTCGACAAACTGATCCTGACGGTCGCACTCAGCTATGGAGGCCGAGCCGAAATCGTCGACGCAGTGAAAACCCTGTTCGAAGACGTCCAGACGGGCGCTGTCCAACCGGGCCTTATCGATGAAACCACGATCCAGCGGTATCTCTATACACATCCCCTCCAAGACCCGGACTTACTGATTCGCACGAGTGGAGAGACGAGGATCAGCAACTTTCTCCTCTGGCAACTGGCCTACACAGAATTGTGCTTCACGCCCACCTTGTGGCCGGATTTTCGTCGGCGGGAGTTCCTGCTCGCGCTGATCGAATATCAAAGACGGGAACGCCGCTTCGGCCGCGTGCTGAGTACCGTGTCTTCGTAACCTTGTGCGAGACCCAGCCACCACCGAAGCGCCGCCCACAACCAGATACCCGTGACCACCCCATCAGCAGGCTCCCGACGGTTCGATTTCCGGCGTCTCTATACGGCCGCTGCACTGATCCCGGCGGTCTACGTCATCATCGTACACCTTCCTCCATGGGCTTTGACGCTGTTGTTGATCGCCGTGGGATCCATCGCTTTGGTGGAACTCTATCAAATCTGTTTTCAGTCTCGTTCCAACCGTCTCGTGATCGCGGTCGGACTTGCAGCGTTCGTCCTGGTGGTCGCCCGTGATCACATGTCTCTTTCGTTGTCGACTCTTCTGGCTGCTTCGGCGCTCATCGTGTCGATCGCGGTTCGTGTATTATCCAGTCAGACTGAACAACGGTGGAAAGACACACTGATCATCCTCCTCGGTGTACTGTATGTCGGCTTCCCCCTCGGCACAGTAGTCTCGAGTCGCTCGTTGCCGGCCGGTGAATCCCTCGTCCTGTTCTTGGCAGTCGTCACATGGGCTTCTGACACCGGCGCCTATTACGCCGGCACTCTGTGGGGCAAACATCTTCTCCTGCCGTCGGTGAGTCCCAAGAAAACTATCGAGGGATTACTGGGAGGCCTCGCGCTGGCCGTGAGTGCCGCATTATTGGCCCAGTGGGGATTTGCCTCGCAACTCTCGCTGTCGGATGCGTTGATCCTCGGCGTGCTGGTGACGGGAATGGGCCTGCTCGGCGACCTTTTTGAATCGGTGATCAAACGTCGGACGGGGGTCAAAGATTCCGGTGGAATCCTGCCCGGCCATGGCGGTATGTTAGACCGGCTCGATAGTCTCTTGTTCACCGCCCCCACCTTCTACTACTATGTCGCCTACGTTCGCGGCCTATCGCCGTTTTAATAGAAAAACTATGGAGAGGAGGGGATATGAAGTCGATTATCATCTTGGGATCGACCGGATCGATCGGAACCAATACGCTCGATATCGTTCGGCGCTTTCCCGAGGAATTCCGTGTCGTGGGACTGACGGCCGGAAGCAATATCGACAGGCTTGAAGCGCAAATTCGCCAATTCAAACCGGAGGCTGTGGCGGTCTCCACGGATTCCTCTGGGACCTTGCTTCGAAACCGGTGCGCCGATCTTCCGGTCGAGGTCCTATCAGGCGAAGAAGGCATCACACAGGTGGCGACGATGTTGAATGCTGAATTGGTGATTTCCGCCATTGTGGGAGCAGCCGGACTCGTGCCGACCTTGTCCGCCATCCGCAGCGGAAAGCATATTGCCCTGGCCAATAAGGAACCGATGGTGATGGCCGGTAAGCTGATGCAGGATGAGGCGAGAAAACATGGTGTCAGGATTTTCCCGGTCGACAGCGAGCACAGTGCCATCTTTCAGTCATTGGAGGGACATCGCATTGAGGATGTCCGGCGATTGATTCTTACGGCATCCGGCGGAGCCCTCTGGACGGTGCCAACGGAGCAGCTCTTAAACGTGACGCCGGAACGCGCCTTACAGCATCCCAATTGGAAGATGGGATCAAAGATCACCATTGACTCCGCAACATTGATGAACAAAGGACTGGAGGTCGTGGAAGCACGCTGGCTCTTCAATATTCCGGAGTCCAGCATCGACGTTCTCGTTCATCGAGAAAGCATCATCCACTCTTTGGTAGAATACAAAGATCGCTCCATGATCGCTCAACTCGGACTTCCTGATATGCGAACGCCTATTTCTTACGCAATGCGCCATCCGGCCAGAATGGCCCTTGACCTTCCCTCTCTGGACTTAACCGAGATCGGGCAACTGACCTTTTGCAAACCGGACCATCATCGCTTTCCTTGCCTCAACCTCGGGTACGAATCGCTTCGCATCGGCGGGACCATGCCCGCCGCGATGAATGCCGCGAACGAAATCGCCGTCGAGGCGTTTCTCAACCATGGCCTTCGCTTCAGTGAAATTCCTCAGGTTATTCGGAGTACGATGGAGGCTCATGTTCATCACGACATTACTTGCCTTGATGACGCACTGGAAGCGGATCGATGGGCTCGAGAAAAGGCCGAATCATTAGTGCATGCATTACCTCGCTGATGATCGTTTGCATTTCAATCGGCGAATGTTAGAGTAGAAGATCACATACGCGACACGGAGTTCTTGATGACGTCCGTACTTGCCTGGTCCCCCGACACATTGTGGCTGCTCCTTCAAAAGGCCTGGTGGTTCCTTGTGGTGCTCGGTGTGCTGGTCGCCTTCCATGAACTCGGCCATTTCCTCGCCGCCCGGTGGGTCGGTGTGCGAGTTCTAAAATTTTCCATCGGGTTCGGCCCGAAATTATTCGGTCGTCAGGTTGGGGAAACGGAGTATCTCGTCTCCGCCGTACCGCTCGGTGGGTACGTCAAGCTGTTCGGAGAAGATGAGACGGAAGCTATAACTCCCGACGACCGGCAGCGGTCGTTTTCGCACCAGGGTCTGTGGGGGAAGGTTCTGATCGTGGCCGCGGGCCCAGGCTTCAATTTTATTTTGGCCTATCTGATCTTCGCCGGATGGTTGTCCACCGGTGCGCCGTTGTTTGTCCCGACGTTCCGCGATCTGAGTGCCGACGTCGAAGCCCTGGTTCCCGGTTCTCCCGCTTCCGTCGCCGGTCTGGAAGTCGGCGACCGCATCGTCAAGGTCAACGGCAAGGACATCTCGACCAAGACGGAGCTGTTGGATATCGTCTCCAAGAGCAAGGGCCAGCCCGTTTCGCTTGAAATCCGGCGAGATGATCAGGTGAAAACCTTGACAGCGACTCCTATGCCAGTTGCGGGAGACGGGGTCAATGGAGAGGAACCGTTGTACACGATCGGCGTTGAGGAAACGCCTGCGCTCGTCACCTCCGTCATGCATGGATCACCCGCTTCCCTTGCCGGATTCCAACCGGGCGATCGAGTGGTGGCAATAGAAGGACAAGCCATTTACACATGGGCGCAGATGACGACTCAAGTCAAAGAACACCCCCAAAAATCGTTACAGGTGGAGATCCTGCGAGACGGAAAGCGGACCGCGCTGACCGTCACGCCGACCAGTGAAAAAGTGACAGTGAACGGGCAGACTCTCGAAGTGGGAAAGATCGGCATATCGGGGCCAGGCCGTTCGTTGATGCGTTCGGACAATGCCGCGGAGGCCGTGTACCAGGGGCTCGAAGCCACCTGGGGATGGACGGAGTTGACCGCGATCGGCCTCTATAAAATGATCGTGGGCGATATTTCGAGCAAGAATATCGGGGGACCGCTGACGATCGCCAATATCTCCGGTGAAGCTGCGTCCCAGGGCGCCTCCAGCGTCGTATTCCTTATCGCCATTCTCAGCATCAATCTCGGTGTCCTTAATCTACTGCCGATTCCAATACTGGACGGTGGCCACTTGCTCTTTTTCCTGATTGAGGGCATTCTGCGCAAACCGCTGGGCGAACGGCAACGAGAAGTAGCACAGCAGGTCGGATTGGTATTGTTGGTCGGCGTGATGATCTTCGCCTTCTGGAATGACCTGGAACGTATCTTCTCCCGCTAGCAGGATGCTCAAAAAGTCTGCCAGCGGCGTTCTCGCATCACTCGGAGGCTCAACGTACCACCGGGTAAGAGCTGCTAAGAGCAGTTCGGGGCGGGTGGGTGAACAAAGAATACGCCGCGCCGTTAAGACATGGCGCGCTTACCGACTCGCGCCCGTCCGCAACCGTGACGCTCACCATACCTCGCGTCGCGGACCTGGCTGTGGCCTCGCTGCACAACCTTTGTGAGCATCCTGATGGCATTCTGAACATTCTGCGAAATCTTCCACAGATTAACTCGCATCTTAACGGCTACTCTTCATGAAGACCTCGCAATTATTGATCCCGACTCTACGGGACGATCCCGGTGAAGCGGAAACCGTCAGCCATCGATTGATGCTGCGCGCCGGGCTGATTCGAAAGGTGGCGGCTGGCATCTATACCTATCTTCCACTCGGGCTTCGTGTCATCCGAAAAATTGAGCAGATTATCCGAGAGGAAATGAACCGCGCCGGCGCACAGGAACTGCTGATGCCGATCGCCTCCCCTGCTGAGTTGTGGAAGGAAACAGCCCGCTGGGAGTACTACGGAAAGGAACTTCTACGCTTCAAGGATCGTCATGAACGGGACTTTTGCCTAGGCCCGACGCATGAAGAGGTCATTACCGATCTCTTCAGGCGGGAAGTGCGTTCCTATCGACAACTCCCGCTCAATTTCTACCAGATCCAAACCAAATTTCGAGATGAGATCCGCCCCCGATTCGGCCTCATGCGAGGGCGGGAATTCATCATGAAAGATGCCTACAGTTTCGACGTCGATGAGGCGGGCGCCAAGATCAGTTATCAGAACATGTACGATGCCTACACCCGGATCTTTACGCGATGCGGACTCACCTTTCGGGCAGTGGAAGCCGATACGGGTCTCATCGGCGGGGACGTATCCCATGAGTTCATGGTTCTGGCTGAGACCGGCGAGGCCACGGTAGCGTACAGCGACCAAGGCTCTTACGCCGCCAATCTTGAACGGGCGGAAACGCTGCCTCCGTCCGATGCCGACGCGGCTGCTCTTCTTCCGCTGATACCGATCGACACGCCGCATCGCCGAACGGTGGAGGATGTCACCACCTTCTTGGGGATTACACCTCGTCAACTCGTGAAAACGCTGCTGTATCGTGCCGGGACCGATACCGTTGCTGTGCTGATTCGTGGAGATCATGAAGTAAACGAGGTGAAATTGACGCGACTACTCGAAGTGACCGACGTTGTGCTGGCCGACGCCGAGACGGTCCAACAGGTAACGGGGGCTCCTCTCGGATTTGCTGGACCAGTCGGCTTGAATCACGTACGAATCGTTGCGGACCATGCCATTAAGGCAATGAAAAATATCGTCATCGGCGCGAACAAAGCCGACACCCACTATCAGAACGCCAATCTCGATCGCGATTTCACGGTCGAACGGTTTGCGGATCTTCGCAATGCGCAGGCCGGCGACCCCTCTCCCAGAGGACCGGGTATGCTCATACTCGCCAAAGGGATCGAAGTCGGACAGGTGTTCTTACTCGGCACCAAGTACAGCCACAAAATGAATGCCGCCATCCTCGATGATCAGGGCAAGGAACGGCTTGCCATCATGGGTTGCTACGGCATCGGCGTCGGTCGGACGGCAGCGGCGGCAATCGAGCAACATCACGATGAGAAGGGCATTATTTGGCCGTTTCCTATCGCGCCATTCCATGTGCACCTCCTGACGGTCAGCCAATCGGAAAAGACTTCTGAGGCCGCAGCACGTCTCTATGCCGATTTGCTGGCGCAAGGCATCGAAGTATTGTGGGACGACCGTTCCGATCGAGCCGGTGTGAAATTCAATGATGCCGATCTCATCGGTGCTCCGTTTCAGATCGTCATCGGCGACAAAGGTCTTGCGGACGGCGTCATAGAAATCAAGATTCGGCGGACTGGAGTCAAATCCCGCATCGCCCCCGAAGATCTCATCGCTCATCTCAGGAAGCTTTCTACCGAAGCCAGTCCACCTGTTTCTTGATTCCACATCAGCTCCGACCGAGCACTGCGGCACATTCCAGGAATCGGCCGATAGAACTTGCCTTTTCCTTGCCTTCCCAGGTCATTCCGTTAGACTGAATTTCAATTCAGACTTCCGCGACCTATGCATGGCCCGGTGCCTGCTGATCGGGTGTACAACCTGATTCATTCACGTCTCGAGAGAACACAGCCGGATGAATACCAAGCCGTTGACTCAGAATGTCCAGGAGCTGCAGCAAAAGGTCGAACACGCGGAGCATGTCAAACGTATTACCACCCAGATTCATGCGGCAGGCAATCTTGATCAAATTCTCCTAGACCTGCACAAAGACGTTTTAAGCCTGTTCGACGCTGAAGATCTCACGCTGTTTGCGTTCGACTCTGAAAAGAAGGAGATTTTCTCAAAAGTTCCTCATATCGACAGTGTGGAAGAAGTCCGCATCCCTATTACCGAACAGAGTCTCGCCGGTTTCTGCGCCAAGTATCTTCGCCCCGTCAACATCGCCGACGCCTACAACGTCGCCGAACTCCACGCGATCCATCCATCTCTGCTTCACGATACGTCCTACGATAAACGAACCGGCTTCAAGACCAAACAAGTTCTGACCTACCCGATCGTCGCGGACAATAAATACCTTATGGGAGTTCTCCAGCTTCTCAACAAAAAGACCGGGAGTCGATTCACCCGAAAAGATGAAGAAGCCGTCGACGAGATCTCCAAAGCCTTGGGAATCGCTTTTTTCAACCTCCGAAAAATATCCAAGAAGAATCCCACAAAGTTCGATCTCTTGGTCAGCAACAATCGGATCACCCAAAATGAACTCGACCAGGCCATCGCGGACTCTCGAAAAGGTATGAGCGATCTAGAAAGCATTCTGATCGAGAAGTACAAAGTTCCCAAACTCGATATCGGCCGATCGCTCGCCCAGTTCTATAAGTGCCCGCATATCGAATACAGCGAACGTACCATCGTCGACGTGGAATTGCTGAAGAATCTCAATGTCGACTACCTGAAAAAGAACCATTGGATGCCGCTCAAGCGGGACCGCACGGCGATTGAGATTCTCACCGACGATCCGGGGGACCTGGATCGCGTCCAAGACATCAAGCGGACGTTCCCCGGTCTCAACATTCGATTCGCCGTCAGTCTCCGCCGCGATATCGCCCAGTTCCTGAGTTCGGCTACCGGACAGAGCGACGGCGGCGGAGGACGCAAGCTCGACGAAAATGTGTCGGACATTCTCGGAGAACTGGTCACCGAAGCGCAGGCGGAGGCGATGGAGGACTCTTCGGCAGCCGGACTGGATGAGAACGACAGCGCGATCGTTCGGCTAGCGAACCAAATCATTGCCGACGCCTATCGCCAAAATGCGTCGGACATTCACATTGAGCCGTACGGAGAAAAACGTGAAACCCTGGTCCGTTTCCGAGTCGATGGTGAATGTTTCGAGTACATGAAGATCCCGCAGAGTTATCGACGGGCTATCGTCTCTCGGCTCAAGATTATGGCCAGCATGGACATTGCCGAGCGTCGTAAACCTCAAGACGGAAAGATCAAATTCAAGCTGTCGGAGACAAAAGAAATCGAACTCCGCGTCGCGACCCTTCCCACGGCCGGGTACAACGAAGACGTGGTCATGCGTATCCTGGCGGCGAGTGAACCGCTGCCACTCGACAAAATGGGGTTCTCCGAGCGGAACCTCAAAGTGCTCAAGGAAATCTCAGAAAAGCCATACGGCATCATTCTATGTGTCGGACCGACGGGTTCGGGAAAAACCACTACGCTGCACTCGGTCCTCGGCAACATCAACACCCCGGACATCAAAATATGGACGGCCGAGGATCCCGTTGAAATTACCCAGTACGGGCTGCGTCAGGTACAGGTCCAGCCCAAGATCGGGCTGACGTTTGCCAACGCGATGCGTGCGTTTCTCCGAGCTGACCCCGATGTCATCATGGTTGGAGAAATGCGGGATAAAGAGACGGCCGACACGGGCATCGAAGCGTCACTCACCGGTCATTTGGTGTTGAGCACGCTGCACACCAATAGCGCAGTCGAAACCGTCACCCGACTGCTCGACATGGGGTGCGATCCCTTCAGTTTTGCCGATGCCATGCTGGGTGTGCTCGCACAGCGGTTGGCCCGCAGAATCTGCAAAGACTGTAAAGAGCAGTACATCGGCAGCAAAGAGGAATATGAAGAACTAAGACTAGGATATGGACCAGAGTATTGGGATAAACTCGGCATAAAACAAGACAACACATTCAGGCTATCTCGAGGGAAAGGCTGCGAAACATGCAATCGGTCCGGCTTCAAGGGCCGCGTTGCCTTACACGAACTCCTTTTGGGTACGGACCAAATGAAGCGAATGGTCCAACAGAAGGCGCGCACCGAAGAGATGCTGAAAACCGCGATTGAAGAAGGAATGACGACGCTGGTCCAAGACGGCATTCAAAAAGTCTTGCAGGGCCATACGACCTACAAGGAAGTCAAAGCCGTCGCCATCAAATAGTTGTCGACTGAGTTTACTAACGGCACTCACGCACCTGACCATTGTACTACCTAGAACCTATCTCAAAATTGTTTGAGGAGCATCGCGATGCAGGCGAGCTGGACGAACCCGAGGAAGTTGGTCGCGTAGTACTCCCAGCGAATGAGCAGCCGCCGTTTCCATTGAAGCCAGGCAAAGAAGCGTTCGACGAGCCAGCGTCGTTCGTACCGGCGTAGATGCCGGCCATCTTGGGTCTTCAGTTTGCGCGTGGACCGGTGCGGTGCGATCAGGTTGATTCCGTCCTGCTTGAGCTCGTCATCGAGGCCGTCGCTGTCATAGGCGCGATCGCCAATGAGATGCTCCGGCATGGCTTCCAGCATGTAGAAGTCGAAACTGAGTTGGACTAAGGTAACTTCATGATGATTGGCGGCATGCGTACTGACAGAGAGAGGGAGCCCATGGCGATCCACGATCGCCAGGATTTTCACGCCTTTGCCACGTTTGGTCAGGCCGACGGCGTCGCCGCCGCCTTTCGCGGCAGCAAACGTCGCATCGATGAAACTCTCACGTTCGTCGATCGCGCCCTCCTCGCGCAGCGTGTTGGCCAACTGCGTGAGCACCTCCCGCAGCACCTCACGTTGACACCACTGTTGAAACCGACGATGGACAGTCTTGTAGTTGGGATAGCACTGCGGCAGGAAGTGCCATTGGGCGCCGGTGTTCAAAATCCAGAGGACGGCCTCCAAAACCGCGCGGGTCGGCACGGGTTTGCGGCCGGGGCGACTGTCCGGGATGTGCTCTTCAGGGAAGTGCTCCCGAATCCGCTCCCATTGGTCGTCACGCAGGCGCAGCATGACCGGACTTATAGAGAGGGAATTTCGTGCCGTCAACTATTTTGAGATAGGTTCTAGCATGGGCTCATACGAATCCTTTGAAATGCTCCGGTAATACCTTGCGCTGCGCGGTGAATTGGCCCGCGCGCTTGCGCTTGTCCAAAATTACGGGTGCAAATTATTGCAAAAGCTAAATTTTACGTTTGCGCCCCTCATGCAACGCAGCAAGCATTTCCTTTCGTCTAGGAGTAGCCGCAGCAGTTGATTCTACTTCTTCTAGCATGGC
>DATIGP010000262.1:0-3442 GCA_035454625.1 Nitrospira sp. | reverse complement strand
GCTACGGAGCCCTGGTCGAAGCCGTCGCATTACAGACTCCCCTCGTGTACGTTCGACGGTACAATTTCGCCGACGAACAACCGCTGGTCGACTATCTCCATCGGTATGGAATGGGAGTAGAACTTTCCATTGACGACTTCTCGAAAGGCGAGTGGGCCGAAGCGCTCCACGAAGTCTTACATCTTCCGCCACCAGCATTTCCCCCTCCATCTCTGGCCGGGGCGAGCGAAGCAGCCACGGAGCTGAACAAGTTGATATAAACCGGTACTGTCTTCACCGCACGGCCGAATCAATCATCCGCGGATAATTTGCGCGTTCCCAAGGCCATTACCGCGCGCATCTTTTTGCGCGATTTCTTCGTGGAGCGGATCGAGAGTGCTATAGTTGTGACCGATTCTCGGACCGTCACCCGATCACCACGAGCACATTTCATGGATACATCGTCACAGCTCACCGCCACGGCCATCAACCCAAGACTGGTGGCCCGAGTTGCCAAAGGCGACCACCATGCCCTTAGCCAACTTTACGATCAATCCAGTACCGTGCTATTCAGTCTGGCATTGCGTATTCTTGACAGCCGTGAAGAAGCCTCAGACGTGCTCCAGGAACTCTATCTCGATATCTGGAAAAAAGTAGTTCGCTACGATATCGGCCGAGGCACCCCCATCGCATGGCTCATTACACTGACCCGCAGCCGGGCCGTCGACAGATTGAGAGCACGCGGTGCCCGTGCTCCGCGTCAGATGGACCCTTCCCCCGATCATGCCGGAACCGGCCAAGCCGGCGACCAACATACCTGCCCTTTTAATTCGCCCGCCGACCAGGAGCTGCGAAACCTCATCCATGAGGCGTGGGCAAACTTGCCGCAGGTTCAACAGCGGGTGATCGAATTGGCGTACTATGAAGGCCTATCGAATACAGAGATTGCGGCGCAGCTCGATCAGCCGGTGGAAACGGTGAAGACAGGCATCGCGCTTGGCCTGTCGCAACTGCGAGGGTCGTTGCACGCATACTGGGAACAGGATCAAGCCGTATGACGCATGACGAGTTGGAAGCCGCCGTACCTTTATATGCCGCTGGAGCGCTCGACCGGATTGAACGCCAAGCGCTGGATGTCCATCTGCTGTCAGGATGCCTCTCTTGTCGTACAATGCTGAAAGAGTACCAGTCTGTGGTGGTGACGCTACCATTCGGACTCGACATCACGCCTCCTCCCCGAACCTTGAAAGGCAAGATCATGTCGTCCCGTATGCCGAGCTCTGCAGTGGGTTCGGAAACTCAACCCCGCTCCAAGCCGACTCTTGAGCCCGGTGAATGGATGAATCATCTCTTTCCCCCGTCATCCCCCTCTACCCCAACATTCGGCTGGGCGTTGGGAATGGTCGTCTTCTTGGTGCTCGTTATGCTGGTGTTCTTCGGTATGAACTCTTCCATCCAAACGGCCGAAGAGATGCAGAAGTTGGCTCAGCTGCAGTCGCAAGCGGAGGAAGCTGGCTCTAAACTCGTGGTCCTCCAACAGCAGCTCAGCGAGCGTGAAGAAACACTGGCGCAAACCAAAGAAGAACTGCAGCGCCGCATGGCCGAACTGGCGGAGATAAAGGATCAGTTGATTCAGCGAGAGGCCGAGGTGGAAGAGCTGAAAGCTCAGCTGGCTCAGGGAGCGGGCGATCAGCGCACATTCCGTAGGTGAACGACCCCGCCTTCTTCTTGCCCCGTTTCAGGAGATCGATCGGAGCCTTCTACTTGCCCCTCTCCTGTTCTCTCTCGCCTCTGTGCTAGCATGCTACGTGCTCTCTGAAGACTCAGTGACATCATCTTCGATAAAGCGGGACGACCGCGACTCCCACTACATGGAGCTGGCTCTTCAGCAGGCTGGACTTGCATTGCAGATCGGTGAAGTGCCGATCGGTGCCGTCCTCGTGCGCAATCACGAAGTCGTTGCAGCCGGTCATAATTATCGTGAGGTTTCGAAGGATCCGACCGCGCATGCGGAAATGGTCGTCATCCAAAAAGCTGCTCAACAGCTGCAAACGTGGCGGCTTACTGACACGACCCTATATGTCACGCTGGAACCGTGCCCGATGTGCGCCGGAGCCATTGTCCAATCACGCATCATGCGGCTCGTCTTCGGAGCGTGGGATCCCAAAGCCGGCGCCTGCGGATCGATCTTTAATATTCCGGCCGAACGCCGGCTGAATCACCGGGTCGAAGTCGTGAGTGGTCTGTTAGAGCAGCAAAGTCGGGCATTGCTGCGAGACTTTTTCAGATTATTGAGATCCAAGGACCCGGGGGGGAAATAACCTGGTGGTGGCCCTATCTGTCGGCCTAGCATACATTGTGATTGCTCTCTATGGAGGATAGAACTGTCGGCTGATCAGGTCTTAAGAGATTGTTGACTTTTTTCCATCAGGGCTTATTAAGCTATCCGTCACGCGGAGTCGTCATGCTTGTATGGGTGATGAGGCCGCATGATGACCTTCCGGTCGGCGACTACGAACCCTCCACCAGTTCATAAAGGTCTGTGACGCATCGCGGCAACCGTCTCGTTTGCGTGCTGCCGCTCAGGGGATCGCGTGTGATTTTACAGGAGGTTAGCGCAGAACGTGGAACCATTGTTGAATCGTCCAGCTATGATTCTGGCTGAAGCATGCGAAGCCGTCCAGAGCACACCTCGTGCGCAGCTGGAGGTGCAGCGCTATGACTTTCAGCACCCGGCGGTATCGCGAAATGTCCCACCGCCGGTCGTCCGATCCGACCATCCTCCCCGCTGGTGGTCGTTCGATCGGCGCAGGCGACTGATGGAAGTGATGCGCCTGCACGATCAACTGTTGAAGATATCATTCACGCGCATTCATGAAAAATCAATGAAGGCAGGAGCACTTGACGATGTGTGAGCCCTTGGCAGCGTTGCCTCATACCGAAGTGGTTGGACTGGGGATATTCAGCCTGATCATCCTGGCCTTCATGGTGAGTGCCTGGTTGTCGTGGTGGAAGGACCGGAGAAGGACAAAAAAGTGACCACCGAGTCGAGCGACCCGATCGAGTTTTCAAACCGCCTTCATGCGTGACGCGTGGCCTTACACAACCACCGCGACCATGCGCCCATTGCCGGCGGCATGGCCTGCTCTCGGGACGAGCCTTGACAGTGCGCTGGCGCAACAGCTGACGCACAAGGCCCTCGAAGTGCGCTCGGCACGCAGACCCGCTATCCATGAGAAATAGGCGCTTCCGTAGAGAACGAATCCACGCCTCATTCGGTACTTGGACACATGACCAAGACCGATCTAGGCATTGACCTCAGTAGACTGATAAAGTGCAGGCAGGTTACGGACAGAGCATGATATGACAATGGCGACCTAAATATCGTGACTTTGCTGCCGCAAGATCGTAGTATTACAATCTGAAGGGGAAACTAGGGTTCCGGCTGCCTTTAGGAGCGTCT
>DATIGP010000261.1:0-35697 GCA_035454625.1 Nitrospira sp. | reverse complement strand
TGATCGGCTTCAAGGAATCAGAATGAGCACGGGTGGCGCAGCCGGCAACGAGGAAGCGGCGTAGGTGGTCTCTCTGGTCTCTTTGGCTACTGCTAATGGTGAAAACTTGGAACCACGTAGGGACAACTGAGTAGAACCTATCTCAAAATTGTTTGAGGAGCATCGTGATGCAGGCGAGCTGCACAAAACCAAGGAAGTTGGTCGCGTAGTACTCCCAGCGAATCAGCAACCGCCGCTTCCATTGCAGCCAGGCAAAGAACCGTTCGACGAGCCAGCGCCGTTCGTACCGGCGTAGATGCCGTCCATCTTGGGTCTTGAGTTTCCGGGTGGAGCGGTGTGGTGCAATCATATTGATGCCATTTTGCTTGAGGTCGTTATCGAGGCCATCGCTGTCATACGCGCGATCCCCAATCAGATGTTCCGGCTTGGCTTCCAACATGTAGAAGTCGAAACTGAGTTGCACCAACGTCACTTCATGATGATTCGCCGCATGCGTACTCACTGAAAGCGGCAACCCATGCCGATCCACGATCGCCAGGATTTTCACGCCCTTGCCGCGTTTCGTGAGGCCCACCGCCTCGCCGCCGCCCTTGGCCGCCGCAAAGGTGGCATCAATGAAGCTCTCGCGCTCATCAATGGTGCCTTCCTCGCGCAGCGTATTGGCCAACTGGGTGAGCACTTCGCGCAGGACCTCTTGTTGACACCACTGCTGAAAGCGACGATGGACGGTTTTGTAGTTGGGATAGCACTGCGGCAGGAACTGCCATTGCGCCCCGGTGTTCAGAATCCAGAGGACGGCTTCCAAGACCGCGCGGGTCGGGATCGGTTTGCGGCCAGGCCGACTGTCAGGAATATGCTCTTCGGGAAAATAGGTTCGAATCCGCTCCCATTGGTCATCACGCAGGCGAAGCATGACCGGACTTATAGAGAGGGAAGTTCGTGCCGTCAACTATTTTGAGATAGATTCTAACGAGTCGATCAGCGGATCTCGACAAACAGCTGTTGATACAGTCCCAGGTCACCCGGAAGGGAGCAACAAAAGATTACTTCTGGTCGTGATGACCTAACAGCGGCCTGTCCGCAAGTCACGACGTGCAAGAAGCTCCGGAGTGCGATGTGAGAGACCATAGCCACTCTCGTGACTCGTACGTGTTCAATGTGTTTCGGCTTTCATAATCGGAGACTGGCTGAACCCGATCGTCAAGCCATCCATTTGATTCGGAGCAAGGGTGATTCTCTGGTTGTCCGTCGGAACCAGCCCTCGCTTTTCGATAAGCTTTTGAGCCGTCGCTTTCAGATCGGCACATGAAAACTCGATGCCGAGCAATCGGCTTCTCCCGCCGGGATGGAATCGAAGTACCGGCCCCATGCTGAAAGAATGAACGGCATTGGTGTCCAAGTCGGGCCGATCCAGGAGTCTTCCCCAACCAGCAGGGTTGCCGGCAATTTCAATATCGACTGCGGCAACGCCCGTGATTCCGTACGGGGCGCTCTGTCTTGTCCTTCTCCAGTTGGCTTTCAATTCCGCGAGTCGTTGTTGATGATGATCGATAGGGTTGTCGCACATGAAGACCACGGAGGTACCCAACAGTTTCGCGAAGGTCGTGGAGCCGGCTTCCGTGCCGACCATCCACGTACTGACGGCGGCTAAAGCCCGACAGACTCGAGTATCACCGCCCCAAGGCCGGCCGAGCCAAAACGGCGTGTTGGGCTGGCCGTCGAGAAGATTGCGCATGAAGGTCAACGTGGATCTCGTGGCAACCGGCTCTCCGTAGTGCACGGTCACAGGGGGCGTGTGCAACACTTTTCGCGCCGCGAGCCCTTTCACCGTCTCCCATATCGGCTGCGATGGCGCAAAGCCGATCCCATAAAGCCAGGTTCCGGGAAGCTCGAATCCGGCAAACCGCCCGATTTCGATATTCATGTTGCCGGCGTGGAGGCCGCCTGAGACAAGCAGGCCGCAATCCGTGATCGGCCAGGCGACCGGTAGGCCGAACTCGTGACGAAGCTTCGCGAACACACGCTCCACGTCCTGCGTGTAGATCAATACGCGATCGATGCCCAGAATCAGCGACTGCGCGGCAGGTGGAATAAACATACCGTCCGTCTACTTTAAGGGAGTGGGAACGGAAAAGGGAAGCGACTACGAATCGCACAGCTGCTCCGAAGACAGTGAATAGAAGGATCCCTTAGGACAATTGCCTTGCGCGATCCCCCATCGCCGATGGCTCGTTCTTCATATCGTTGGCACATTATGAAGATACCTTTTCGTTACGGCTCGCTTCCGCACGCCTCTTCGCCTGTCATCGACTACGGCCTTTATTCGGAGGGCCGTTCGGTATATAAGATGCCAGACTTCTCCAAAGCGGGAATCAATGCGCGCCGTCTGTCTGCAACATGTATCTTTCGAGGGTCCTGGGGCTTTTGCGAAAGCCCTCGCCAAGCGAGGGGTGGGCCTCGAATGTTTTCTTGTCCCGAAACAAGGCGTGCCGAAAGACGCGGGGGACTTGTTGATCGTGATGGGCGGACCGATGTCTGTTAACGATTGCGATAAGTGGATTATCGAGGAAACCGCCTTCATCAGGTCTGTACTCCTCGCCGGTAAGCCGATGATCGGAGTGTGTTTGGGAAGTCAATTTATGGCAAAGGCGCTCGGCGCGACGGTGCGATCGGGCAAGACATTGGAAATCGGCATGACCCCTGTTCGCCTCAGTGAGGAGGGGAAGCAGGACCCTGTGTTTGGATCCGGTCCCGAGGTATTCGACGTGTTTGAATGGCATGGAGAAATTTTTGACTTGCCTGAGGGCAGTGTGCCGTTGGCCGGTTCCGACATCGCCCCCCTCCAGGCGTTTCGGTATGGCCATCGTGCCTACGGTCTTCTCTTTCATTTGGAAATGGAGGACGGCGGGATCGACTCCCTCTGTCGGGAATGTGGGCAGGACTTGGCCAAAACCGGCCTTACCGGATATCAAGTCAAATCAGCCGCCCTGCCGAAGCTCGCGCAGCTGCATCAAACGGCTGATCAGCTCATTGGCCACCTTCTTACTGCTGCTCGTTGATTGCCGGGGCTGTGCTGAAGTAACCTAACGACTTCGGTTTGAAAGCGTACAAGTGAGAAATGTTTTCAGCACGTTCGACTTTGTCACGTTTCAACATGTGACCTCATCTCGAAAGGAGCCATAGGAATGGCCGGTTTCCCCATAGAAGTCGCCACACGCATTAAAACACTGCCTCCGTATTTGTTTGCCGCGATCGACAAAATGAAGCAGGAAGCCATCGCACGCGGAGTGGACATTATCAATCTCGGCATCGGTGATCCCGATTTGCCGACGCCGACGCCGATCATCGAAAGTTTAGCGAACGCGGCAAAAGACCCCACGCATCATCAATATCCATCCTATGAAGGCATGTTGTCCTTCAGGAAAGCCGTGGCTGGTTGGTACAAGCGCCGTTTCAATGTCACGCTCGATCCGATCAATGAAGTCCTCACGCTGATCGGTTCAAAAGAGGGCATTGGACACATTCACCTTGCTTTTGTCGACCCCGGTGATGTCGTCCTGGTTCCTAGCCCAGGCTATCCGGTGTATCCGGTCGGTACGAGCTTCTGCGGCGGACAGTCCCATATCATGCCGCTGATCAAAGCCAACGGGTTCCTCCCGGACTTGGCGGCAATTCCGAAGGACATCGCGAGAAGAGCCAAGCTGATGTGGCTGAATTCTCCAAACAATCCCACCTCGGTGATCATGACGAAGGACTACTTCAAGCGTGTGGTGGAATTTGCGCAGGACAATCAGGTTATTGTCTGCCATGACGCCGCCTATTCGGAGGTGTACTATGACGGGCGTCGTCCGACGAGCTTCATGGAAGTTGAGGGCGCCAAGGATGTCGGAGTTGAGTTCCATTCACTCTCCAAGACCTACAATATGACAGGTTGGCGCATTGGTTTTGCCGTCGGCCATAAGGATGTCTTGGCCGGTCTCGGCAAGGTCAAAAGCAACTTGGACTCCGGCTGTTTCGAAGCGATTCAAGAAGCCGGCATTACGGCCCTGGGATTGGACGACTCGGTGACCGACAGCCTGAGAAAGACATACCAGGCTCGTCGAGATACCCTTATCCCCGGTCTCAAGAACCTCGGGTTGGACGTCGATCCCCCTCCGGCTGCGTTCTACGTCTGGGTGACGGTGCCCAAGGGCTATACGTCCGCGTCATTTACCGCGCATCTCCTGGAGAAGGCCGGTATTGTGACGACACCCGGCAATGGGTTCGGAGCGCCGGGGGAGGGGTACATCCGTATGACGCTCTGCACGTCCCAAGAACGGTTGGCGGAAGCGGTCGAGCGGATCAAGAAGACAGGCTTTTGACCATGTCCTTCGTGAAGCGTCGTTCGCAGACGGCTCCTTCATTTTGACGATTCACGAATAACGCTTCGCGAGATACGCATGAAAGAGACGGTCTTCATCGGATTCGGGTCGAATGTCGGCAACCGGGTGGATTATTGCGATCGGGCGGTCACATTGCTCGGCCTTCTCCCGCATTCGCGGCTTAAAGGCGTCTCGCTCCTGTATGAAACTGAACCGGTTCGGGACCGGACCGATCCGGGCGGTGGTTGGTTCCTGAATGGCGTGGTGCAGCTTGAAACGGACATCACGCCACGCAGCCTTCTCACCACCCTCCAGGAAATTGAACGGTCTCTCGGACGGGATGATGACATCCGGTCCGGCCCTCGCACGATCGACCTGGACATTCTCTTTTACGGCGAGCGTGTCATGAAGGAACCAGGGTTGACCATTCCGCATCCTCGCCTCCATCAGCGACGATTTGTCCTCATGCCGATGAATGAACTCGACCCGCTGTGGGTTCATCCGACACTCAAACAGTCGATGGCGCAGTTATTGACGGCAACAGCGGACCAGTCCCAAGTACGGCTTCTTTTTCCCCAGCCTTCCACACGATATGGGTCACGTCCCGTCTGCAGCTCACCGCCCGGCTCATGAAGATCATACGCTCACCAGCAGTCATGGTCGCCTGGAGCGAGCAACTCAGAGCTGAAAGAATCACAATCGGACTTGTGCCGACGATGGGGGCGTTGCATGAGGGCCATCGGGCGCTGATCCGGGCGGCGCGGTTGCGATGCGATGCGCTCGTCGCCAGTATCTTCGTGAACCCGACGCAGTTCGGTCCCCAAGAAGATCTGGCCACGTATCCACGCCCTCTCTCGCGGGATCGAGCCTTATGCCGAAAAGAGGGCGTCGATGTCTGTTTTGAGCCGACCGTGGGGACGATGTATCCGGCAGGATTTCAAACCATGGTGACGCTCCCCGCAATCACCCGCCGGTGGGAGGGGGAGGTGCGGCCTCATCATTTGTCCGGAGTTGCGACCGTCGTGGCGAAGCTCTTCGGAATCGTCCGCCCTCAGATTGCGCTCTTTGGACAGAAAGATTTCCAGCAATCGGCACTCGTCCGGCAGCTGGTCAAAGATCTGAATCTCGGGGTGGAGATTATCGTGCATCCGACCGTGCGAGAAGCGGATGGGCTGGCGATGAGCTCACGCAATGTCTATCTGTCGCAAGAGGAACGAAAACGTGCGGTCACCTTGTATAAGAGCCTGAAGGCAGGAGCCGAGGCGATTCGAAGAGGCGTGACCGAGAGGAAAGTCATACAGGACGCGATGGTTCAGGTCGTCAAAGGCGAACCAGCTCTGACGGTCGACTATCTGGCAGTCTGCGATCCGACCACTCTCGAGCCACTCGCCACGGTGGCCAGGAAGGCGGTGTTGCTGGGAGCGGCTCGCATCGGGCGGACGCGGCTTATCGATAACATTCTGGTTTCGGCCAAGTAGGCGCGGCGTAACTTCCCGGTAAAATGATTCAGCGTTGCTGCTGTTGGTCTATCCTTACCCTGAGGATGCTATTTTGTAGTCCTTTTTTTACAATTATTTGCCTTATTAGGGAACGTCGACTTGATTCTCGATGTGCCTGTCCACAAAGCGGGACTGGTTAATTGGTCTGTGGCCGTCGAGCGGCTGACGTATTGATGCAGATGCTCACGATCAGGCTTTGATAGGGTAGATTTTCCTCAGCGGCTCGCCGCTTCCGCCTTTCAAGGTCGATAAGCTGATATTGATCCGGGCGTCCTTGCGCCTGCGCCGCGCGGCTTCCATGGCCTCTTGTTTGCCTTGTCCTGATTCCTGACCGACCTGAAGCCGCTCAAGGGCCGCAATGAGCACATGCCGGGGTTCGTCTTCTATTCGCGCTGGAATTTCGAGCCGACCCTCTTCTTCCACTGTTGTTGTGTCTCGCTAAAATCGGTCCGATGCGTAGAACTCGAATTCCATTCGAGTACAGAAAATATACCGTCGGGAGTCGTTCGTCAGTCCAGGAGGACTGGTGCATAATCCTCCTATGCGCATTCGCAGCTTGCTTGCTGCCCAGAAGGCACACACGCTGATCCACGAGCAAAGTGCGTCAAGAAAGGAGATTCGAACGGAGGCTGTGTCCTACCAACAAGCTGAGGATCACCTGACTGAGGCGGTTCTTATCGTCTGCCACCATTTCGAGGAACCGAATGCCCATCGATTCAGAACGCGAAGAACACACCATGGCCGTCTCGATCTTGATGGGTTCTTCGTCGGAGGCTGGCTTGATGACCAGCTCGATGAAGGTCCCCTGAGGCAAGGTCTTCGTCGTCTCGAGCGTGCAGCCTCCCATGGAGATATCCGTCACACGATTGTCCGTGCGTACGGTGTTCTCTGCGATAAGGTTGGCTCGGAACGAGACCGGCAAGCGAGTGTATTGTCGGCGGTCCGCCGCAGAAGTCTGACCGGGGGGGTGATTCCGGTAGGCATGGAAACGTGTGGTGCAGAGTTGGCACCGAAATGAAAACAGCCTGAAGCGATTGAAGAGTCGCTCCATGATTCCCTCGTCATGAACCACTCGGACGAAGGATGTTCCACAACTTGGGCAGTGTGGCTCTCTCATGAACTCCGGGGCACACCGGCGGCGGCATTATGCAGAGGTGGCCGCTCCACCGAGCGTCGCTCCCGCTGTACCTCAACAATCGATTCGATGTCGGCCGGCGAGTACGTGGGCGGTTTTACCCATTTCCCATCCGCACGCTTATAACCGCCGATCTTGCTCAGATTCGACCGGTGTACTTCCTGAAACACCGCTTCCATATCGATTCCGTAGGACACCGCGGTTCCATAGGTCACATACAGGAGATCCGCCATTTCTTTGGCCACCGCGGCTAAATTTCCGGCGTTCATCGCGTCCTTCAATTCGTCGAACTCTTCCTGGATGAGTCGAATGCGAAGCTGTTTCGTTTCCTCGTTCAAATCCATCGGAGTGGTCTGTACCAAAATCTCAAACTTGCGGTGGAATGCTTCCACCATGGCTTGTTCATCGGTCATGCCTGCTCCTTCATTCAATATCAAACGGCAAGGTCTTCCGCGGAACTACTTCCGTCGGCTCCAGTATCGGGACGTCCCGATCGGACGATACCCCCAACTCTTTGAAACGCCGTGCCGCGGGGAGAATGCGTGTCTCTAGTGAACCGACGGCGCGGTTGTAAGCAGACACGCTTTTACCGAGTGCCTGCCCGACGTCGTTCATGTGTTCAGCCAGGACTGCCATGCGTTCATACAACTCTTTTCCTAACCGACCGGCTTCTTCCGCATGGGCAGTCATGCGTTCTTGGCGCCAGCCATAAGCGACCGCCCGGAGCAACGCAATGAGCGTTGCCGGAGTGGCCAATACGATCCCATTGGCAAACCCTTCCTCAATAAGGCGGGGATTCTGGTCCAGTGCCGCGCCGAGGAATTGCTCACCCGGAAGAAACAACACCACAAACTCCGGCGCTCGCTCGAATTGGGTCCAGTACGCTTTAAGACACAGTTCGTCCATGCGGCATTTGACCTGCGCGGCGTGGCGACGCAGGGCCTCGGCCTGTTGCGCCTCATTCTGGGCTTCATGGGCATCGAGGTAGGCCGAGAGCACGGTCTTTGCGTCGACGATAATCTGACGTCCTCCGGGAAGTTGCACGACCATGTCCGGACGAAAGCGCCCATCGTCGCCGGTGACCGAGGGTTGCTCGGCAAAATCGCAATGGTCCACCATACCGGCGAGTTCAGCCACTCGCTTCAGCGTCAACTCGCCCCATTGGCCCCGTACGGTGGGAGAACGAAGAGCTTTCACTAGATTCCCTGTCTCCTGCTGCAGACGTTGCTGTGATTCCGCTAAGGACCGTAGATGCTGATCCAATCCCCCATAGGCGGACTGGCGGGATTGTTCCAGTAAACGCAGCTGCTCGCCATAGCGTTGCAGCGAGTCCTGAAGCGGACGAACCACCGCATCAATGGCCTGTTGCCGCTGCATCAGGTCACTTTCCGCTTTGACGTGCAGGGATTCGAACGAAACGGCGGCGAGTCTCAAGAACGCTTCATTATTCTGTTTCAGAGCTTCGCCGGAAAGGGCCTGGAACGAGCCCATGAGCTCCAGACGCGTGTGATCGATGAGGGCTTTCTGCTCCACGAGTTGCCGAGCTGCTTCCTCCATACGGACTTCCGCGGTCACTCGCGCCTGTTGAGCTTCGGCCCATGCCTGGCGAACTGACAAGAGAGCCTCTTGTTCCTTTTCTAAGTGCCTTCGCAGTTCATCCACGGTCGCCTCCGCCCGTTGAGCCTGAGACCGAAGGCGGCCGGTGATCCAGAGGCCTGTTAGCAGGCTGCCCAGGAATAGTCCTGCCCCGCAGGCGAGGAGAAGTGCAGGTATCTCAGCCATTGGTAGACGCCGCTCAACGGACTATGCAACACACCTGCATATAGTGTTAAAACACGATAATTATCGTGACAGTACGCAAGGGATTGAAAAACGTCAAGGAGCAGAAGGCCCCAATCGATCAGCTCTATCCTTCCTAGGGTATGGAGACGACTCGATACAAACGATCCCTGCCCCCCCGTCTACCGTAATGTGCTGCCCGTCCGCAAGCCAAGTCATGGCGCCTTCAACGTTGGCGACGGTCGGTAGTCCGTATTCACGGGCGATGATGGCTCCATGAGAGAGTGTGCCTCCCATCTCGGCAATCAATCCTCCAGCCAAGCCGAAGAGGGGAGCCAATCCAGGATCAATTACCGACACTACCAAAATCTCTCCCGGCATGACCTTGCTCCAATCCTGCACCGAGCGGATGACTCGAGCCAAGCCTGTCACTTTTCCGACGCCGATTGGTGTACCCGACAAGATTCCGCTTCCTTCGGATCCGTGGGATGGTGCTGTTCGTGGGCCGGCGGTGTCCCAGTCCCGGATGGAGTCCGGCACTTCGATCGCTGCATTGCGCTCCCGCTCGGCTCTCCGTGCCTTGATCACGGCCTTCCAATCTCCTGTGCCTCCGGCCAACAGGTCGGCTCGATCTTCAATCGTCAAAAAAAAGATGTCGTCAACCTGCAGGAGCCAACCCCGCTCGACCAGACGTTCGCCGAGACGAATCAACAGCGTGCGGATAGCCAGCGAGTAATACATCAAGTGATGTCGATTGGCTTCACGCAGCGCGAAGAAACGACAGAGCCTTCGGTAACACCACATAAAGATGACATATCGGTGGTAATGCCGGCCGATACGCTGTTTGATCTGAGCCAGCGCAACGGTTCTCGCGGCGCACTGGCGTAAGAGAATGTCTTCCTGTGAAGGAGAATCGGAGAGGAGTTGGATACGCACGATGGAGAGAACCGACTCGGGATTATCGGCCAGACGCGGGGACATGACGTCTGATTCGCCGACTGCACGATGGCCATAGTCCTCCAAGTACCTATCGAAAGTCCGTAGGAATGTCGTTCCGGCCAGCGCCCGGCGAAACGGTACCGGGTCCCAAGGTCGCGACGTGAGAAATGTGCAGGCGGCCGCTTCGTCTCGGGCGATATCCGTCAACTCGGCGATGCGGAGAATCTGTTGTGCGCTGATGACGGTCCCTTGTCCTTGGAGGGCGGCGTTCAGCAATTCCCTCCAGTCCGGTCCGAGCCACCGAGGCAGGAATCGACTGAAAATCTGCAGGCATTGCCCGACTCCGCCTGCAATACCGAACGTCACGTCGCGGCCCTCCAACCAGGGGCCCAGTTTGTCGAGCTCGGACACGAGTTCCTCAATCGACAGTTTCAGAATGTGTTCGCGACGATAGGTCGTCGCCAGATGTTTCATTTCTCGAAACACTCGCGGACCGCACCGTTCAACCCGACGCATTTCCACCCACATCCTCCATCCCGCCCGCAAGAACGCCGCCCCATCGAGCGGCTGTACTTTGGGAACTGTTTGCAGCGGTTCGCCGCCCATCTGCTCGGCGTTGAGCGATGGGTCTCCGTGGAGTTGAGCCACCAGGAGGTGGAACAGGGTCACGTTCATGTACGGGCGTCCTCTGAAGACACGGACCGATGTCAGCCCGTCGGGAATACGGCATCCAAGCCGTCGATAATGAGACAGGATGTAATTGTCCATGAACCGTTCCAAAAACGAAAGGCTCAACAGGCTGGGCAGTTCGGGCAGCGTTTCTTTGAAATTCGTACGCGACCATTCGCAGTCATCGTTTGTGAGATCGGATGATGGGTGGACCGTCGTAATCCGTCTGGCCTGCACGAGCCAGAGTCGCTCGGCATCGAACACCCATTCGACATCCATCGGGTGTCCGGCGGATTGCTCGACCTGTTTGGTCGTTCGTGCAAGAGTAAAGACCTGATCCTCTGTCAGGGATGATTGGTCTTGATTCGATTCGTCGAGCGGATCGGTGCGCAGCCCGTCATTCGAAATGATCAGACGCTCGGGCTTACAAGTCAGGCTGCGCTTGCGGATTCGAATGGGTTTCCCATCATCGGTCATTTCCACGACATATTGATCTGGCGCAACCGTGCCGTCGACCAGCGGACCAGCAAGACCGGGGACAGCGTTAATCATCACCTGATTGGTTCGCCCTGTCAGAGGATGGATGGAATAGGCGACTCCAGCCGTCTGCGCAACGACCATCCGTTGGATCACCACAGCCATTCTCGGCGCCGTTCGGCTGTGCCGTTGAGCTATGTAGCTCACGACCTGCTCTTCCCACAGGCAAGCCCAGAGGTCTTTCATCGTTGCTTCAACTTCCGAGAGTGCTGCGCCGAGACGGGTGCGGTAGAGCCCAGCGAAGCTGGCGTGAGCCGCGTCCTCGTTCGTCGCCGAGGACCGGACAGCCCAGCGTACGTTCGATGGCTGACCGAGGGAGTGGAGTGCCGTCAGACATTGTGCGGCAAGGTGTGACGTCTCTATTCTCGTGATGCGATCCCGACAGTTCGCCAACGCCGACGCTCGCTCATGTCCGACTAGGGCGCAGATCTTCTGCCATTCCTCATTATCATTAAACCCCGAAGCACGTAAACACTGTATGTACGCCTCCGTCGTGATGCAGAGTCCTGGTGGGACAGAGAAGCCTGCCGCGATGAGCCGAGCAAGCCCGACGGCCTTCCCGCCGGACAAGTCCAGTTCGGCACACTGAGAGAGTGGAAGGATAAGGGGGCGCGCCATAGTGTGGGATAGTAACTAGAGCAGGAGAAGGAGGTAAAGGTCGTTCACATTAGTCCCGGTCGGGCCGGTATGGATATGACAGCCAAGGGTGTTCAAGGCGGGATAGGTATTGTGGCGGTTCAATGCCGAGCGCAAGTCAACACCGAGCTTTTGGGCGGATGCCGCGGTTTCTCCACTGACTATGGCTCCGGCCGCGTCGGTCGGTCCGTCGGTTCCGTCGGTACCCAGCGCTATGATCCATGTATTGGGAACGCCAGCGATCTCCAATGCAGCAGAAGCAGCGAATTCCTGCGCGCGCCCACCCTTTCCACGGCCCGTGACCGTCACCGTGGTCTCGCCTCCAGCAACTACGCAACAGGGGCGTTTTACCGCCCTCTCCTTCGCAAAGCAGGACAGTTGTTTCGCCGCCGAGCGTGCTTCGCCCACGATAGGTGCTCGAAGAAGTTTGGCGCGGAGCCCCGCTGTTTTCGCGGCACGCACCACTGCATTGAGCATCATCCTATTGTTACCGATGATCTGATGATGCACGCTACGCAACCGTCGTGAGCCGGGCTTCAAGGTCTCGGGCGCAACTCCCTTCAGGCCTCGTAGCAGATGGTGCCGAACTGCCGGCGGTGAGGCATGCCAAATCCCATACCGATGCATGACTGCTGCGGCATCCGCGAAGGTCGAGGGATCAGCCACCGTTGGCCCGGAGCCGATTGAGCCGAGATCATCGCCGATAACGTCTGAAAGGATAAGGGTGGCTATCCGGGCCTTGGTCGACGCGGCCAATCCTCCTCCTTTGACCGCCGACAAGTGTTTTCTCACGATGTTTATTTCGTTGATCGTCGCCCCGCTTCGGAGCAGCAGTCGGGTCATGCGTTGCTTATCCGTCAGGGTCACACCGGTGACTGGAGCCGGTAGTAGGCTCGAGGCTCCACCCGACAAGAGAACGATCAGCAGATCTCGAGACGTCAGACCTTGTGTCAGACGCAGGAGCGCTTGGGTTGCGCGAAGACCCGCTCGATCAGGGATTGGATGGCCGGCTTCGAGCACGGCTATTCGTTTGGTTGTGAGGGCGTAGCCCGTCTTGACGATGACGAGCCCATCGTCCAACCTTGTTCCCAGTGATGCCTCTAGTGCCTGTGCCATCCTTGCCGATGCCTTGCCGGCGCCGACCGCGATCACACGCTCGACACACGAGAGCTCGTACACGCGACGGCCCACCCTTAGTGAATGGCGATTAAGCGCGATGTGCTGGCGCAGGGCTTGATAGGGGTCGGCCGTGCTCAGTCCAGCGGACATCAGGTTTTGGATGAGCGGCCGTGCAGGGGAAGGGGGAACGCGAAACCGCATGGCGTTACGGGATCTTTTCTTGTTTGAAGCAGCGGCTGGGGCAGGTCTGCCGGGGGACGCGGATTTGATAGCTGCCGTGAGGAAGCACATCCTTCTTAAACTCAGGATTCAGCATCTTGAGCTCGAGTAAGTAAGTGCCGAACTCTTCGGCGATCGAAGTCAACGCCCGCTGGGACTCTTTGACATTCACCGTGATAGTTTCGGTCTCAAGAGGTAGATACAAGTCCTTTTTGGTCAGTCCAAGATACTTCTCCGGCTGGGAATAGATTTCCTTGGCGGCGATGATGCGGGGAACATACCGCATAGTTTCCCGCGGGCCATGCATCTTCCAATAGTCGGTGATTTTTTGCTCCTTGAGCAACTTGCGGATTCGCTCTTCACCGGCGTTGTAGGACGCCATGGCCAAGAACCAGTCGTTGTCTTGAAAATCTTTGAGATATTTGAGGTACTTCACCGCCGCTTCGGTCGACATTTCGAGATTTCGACGTTCATCACGGATGGCGTCGCTCTTCAGCCGGTACCGGCGCCCCGTGGAGGGAATGAACTGCCACGGGCCGGACGCTTTCGCTCTTGAGTAGGCGGCTGAAATGCACTTACTCTCGACCAGCAACATATACTTGAGGTCGTCCGGCAGGCCCGCTTCGGCCAACTGCTTTTCGGCAGGAGGGAAACAACGCCCGGTACGTTTGGCGAGGATGATACTTTCGCCTTGGTCTTCCAAAAATTGATAAAACTCGTATTCGATCCGTTCTCTTACTTGCCAATTGTCAAGAGGAACAGGCACTCCGGCAAATGTGATCTTATCAGGGAGTTTGAATGAACTCAGAAAGAACCGTTCTCCCTCGCGTTTGATTTCGGGCAAAATGACCAGGCGATCTTCCGGTTCGGGCTGAGAATCCAGTAGGTCCGGTATGAGTAGATCCTTCTCCGCCTCTGACTTTTGGGCGCCGTTCTCGGGTGTTTCCGGCGCGGCCAAGGCTGAAGGGCACACTGACACGATAGAGAAACCGATTTCGATCACAAGAAACATGCAAGCCATACCACGGATGATCATTCTCGATCTCCTCCATTCGCATTCAGATATCCCATCAGAAACGCGAGGTTATGCTAGCAGCTCACTCCATCACCGGCAAGCAGAATAGGGTTCGCGTTCGTGTTACACTGCCGCTCATATGCGCGCCCTGACGGTTCTGAACAAGACTATCACCGAATGCACGGCCTGTCCTCGGTTGGTCATTTATCGACAGGCGATTGCACGGCAAAAACGGAAACAATATCGTGATTGGACTTACTGGGGGCGGCCGGTTCCCGGATTTGGAGATCGCCATGCCCGACTCTATATCCTTGGCCTGGCTCCTGCGGCACATGGCGGCAATCGGACAGGGCGCGTTTTCACCGGGGATCGGAGCGGGGATTGGCTGTATGATGCCTTGTATCGATATGGATTCGCCAACCAAGCTGCGTCGCAACACCGAGAAGACGGTTTAGCATTGAGGGATTGCTATATCGGAGCCACCGTGCGGTGTGCACCGCCTGAGAACAAACCTGCGCGGGATGAGTTTGAGCGCTGCGGTCCATTTTTACAGCAGGAGGTTTCCCTCCTGAAGCATCACCGCGTGGTGATTGCGTTGGGGAGAATCGCTTTTGATCATTACCTTAAGGCTTGTCGGGCCCAGGGGCGTGACGTGCCGGTGCCGGTTTTCAAATTCGGGCATGGTGTCGCCTATTGCTTACCCTGGGGCGTGACTCTTCTCGGTTCTTATCACCCCAGCCAACAAAACACCTTTACCGGGAAACTAACCCGCTCGATGTTTTACTCGGTGTTTCAAAGGGCGAAAAAAGAAATCGATCGTGCTTAGCTCAAGAATATCCGCCACTCTCGATGAGAGGGAATCGGTGTTTTCTTGTCGGGTATGGGGGGTGAACGTCGTCGAACACGGCGCCCACCCCTTGGTCAACCGTTACTGTTGTCCTTTCGCTTTCCAGTCCTCCAAGAACTTCTTCAGCCCAGCATCTGTCAGCGGGTGTTTGAAGAGCGCTTGAAACACGCTGTAAGGCATCGTGCAAATGTGGCCGCCGGCCAAGGCGGCCTCGACAACATGCTGCGGATGGCGGACGCTCGCGACTAGCACCAAGGTTTTGTAATCATAGTTCTTATAGATCGTCAGAATTTGTCGAATCAGCTCCATGCCATTGGAGCTGATATCATCCAGACGTCCGATAAACGGCGAGACGCACCAGGCGCCGGCTTTGGCAGCCAAGAGTGCCTGGGTAGGTGAGAAACAGAGAGTGACGTTCACTCGGATTCCTTCAGCGGCCAACCGCTTCGTTGCTTTCAGCCCTTCCGGAATCAACGGACATTTGACGACAATGTTCTTGTGTATCTTGGCGAGCTCTTTACCTTCCTTCACCATGGCGTCGGCTTCCACACTCACCACCTCGGCACTAACCGGCCCGTCCACGATTTTACACACTTCCTGCAACATCTCCCTGAAACTTCGGCCTTCCTTCACGACCAAAGAGGGATTCGTGGTCACCCCGTCGAGCAGTCCGAGACTTGCCGCTTCATGGATTTCCTTGACGTTGGCTGTATCGAGATAAATTTTCATATGTGTCCCCTTCCTAGCAAGAGAGCGAAGCGATGCTGTTCTTATCGATCATTTTATGGAGAACTCAACTGCACTGCAAGAAGTAGATGCGAAGTTTGACAGACTTTTCAGTGAGGAATAAGATTTTGTGACCATTGAGCCAGAGGAGACCCCATAATGCAACGACTCGTCCGGTTGCTGATCGTATCTCTTATAAGCGCTATCACCGCGGCCTGTTCGGCGAATAATCCCTACTTGGATGCTTCACTGAAACCCGCCGAGCTCCAGGGAAAGGATAAAGGCTGGTTCGAAAAAAACTGGGGCGCTCCGGACGGTAAAGCATCCCGGTTTTTTGGTGGAGAGACCTGGACCTACTATCGTATTGCCGGAGGGAAATCAGGGCCTCCCTTCTTTAATTTCTCCCCCAATCAATGCCAGATTACTCTGAAGTTTGGCAAAGACGAGAAACTCTCCGATTCTAGCTACTCAGGTTGCTAGCCGACTTGCTGCAAGAACTGTCTGATTTTCATGCACCGCAACGACGTCATTTGGCCCTGCATACCTCGCTAAACGGGGTGCTCACCTCGAAACCTCACCGCACATTCCTGGCTGCAGAAACAGTACTCCCGTCCTCCGATCATTTCGATCACGGCGATTCGCTTTGGGACGAATATGTGACACACTGGGTCTTCGAGCATCTGGTCTTGTTCTTCATTTTGGGCTTGCGTAGATGAATTCTTCCGACTATCCCGAATCGGGGTTTTGAACCCACGAAACATTTGCCGGAGCAGGAAGTAGAGAACCGTGAGAAGTAAAACGACTAAGATTAATCTATACATAGTGGTCTATCCCAAAATGGCCACAATCCTATGGAAGCAGTGAGAGCCTGTCAAGTTAACCATCGCTGATGCAGTTGAAAGTATCGCTGAGAGACAATGCGCAAACGGCCTATGTTCATAGGTCCCATTGGGACTCTTGTCAGTGCCATCCAGTACTTCAGGTGTATTGGATTACCCTGTCCCACAGTGCTAAAGTGCTCCGCATGAAGACCTGTGATAAGTGCCATGGAGCGATGTTACCAGAACGGGCGGTGGATTTGGACGCGGGACTGGCGATCACTGTGTTTGCCTGTTTGAATTGTGGTCGTCGGAAAGCAGCGGATCAGGAACCTCGGCCGATCACGGCTCGACACTAATCCTCAATCCCTACCGTCAACTCCACGGTCACCACCTCCTAAGGTCGTGAGGGAGCGCTCCCGGGCGATCTTACGACCAAGGTGGGTGATGGGTGTCTGTCTTTATCAAATAAGTGCACCGGCCAACGTTGGCCGTGATGCGGGCCTCGGCACAGCTGACAGAACCCATCATCAAACCTCAAATACTCCTACAATTCTGCGTTTCACGTGACTGCTCTTGGTATTTTGACCGAAGGATGGTTCTTTTCGGCCACCTGGACTTGGCACGTGGCTCGTTGAGAGACGCTGCAAGTACGTACTGCGGGGTTCGCTACCAGTTAACAAAACGTTTGTCGTGATGTGGTGTGTGAAAGAGGACTCAACGAAGGCTTAAAACATCCATCATGTCGTATAAGCCGGCTGGCTGGCGGACGACCCATCTTGCGGCCCGAAGGGCTCCACGGGCGAACGTATCGCGGCTGCTGGCTCGGTGGGTAACCTCGATTCGTTCCCCCATACCGCCGAAGAGAATCGTATGATCTCCGACGATATCGCCGGCACGTATAGTTTGTATCCCGATCTCTCCTTTGGTTCGCTCACCGATCAACCCCTTGCGGGCATAGACTCCGACGTGGTTCAAGTCTCGGCTCATGGAGCGGGCCAGAACCTCCGCAATTTTTAGGGCTGTGCCGCTTGGTGCATCTTTCTTCAACCTATGGTGGGCCTCGATGACCTCGATATCATAATCGTCCCCGAGTGTTCTGGCCATCTCGCCGAGGACCTTGCAGATGAGGTTGATTCCAACACTCATGTTTGGGGAAAAGACACAAGGAATCTGTTGTGCCAGTGACTTGAGCTCATTAAGTTGAACGGCCGAGAATCCGGTGGTCCCGATCACCATGGCCCGTCGATGGTGAGCCACCGTCCGCATGTGCTCAATAGTCGCCTCTGGTGCGGAAAAATCGATCACGACTTCCCCTCGCTCCATCAACATGGAGAGATCGTCCGTGATGGGGAGGCCGGCACGACCCGATCCAGCTATCTCGCCCGCATCCTCTCCCAACGCCGGATGTCCTTTTCCTTCTAAGGCTCCTGCCAGCATCAATGCCGTAGAATCTCTGATCAATGACACGAGCCGACAACCCATGCGTCCGGCTGCACCCGCTACAATGGTTTTGATCATGTCGTTGCCCACCTGTGTTACAGCTAGATCAACGCCGCATCTTTGAGGACACGAATCAACTTCTCACGAGTGTCCTGAGCCATTGGGCAAAGCGGCAGACGCAATTCCGGATCAATCTTCCTCATGAGCCCTAAAGCTTCTTTGACCGGAATGGGATTGGTTTCATAGAATAACGCCGCGAAGAGGGGAGAGAGCTTAAAATGAATCCGACGCGCTTCCTCGACTCTGCCTTCGCTAAAGGCCTTGACCAAAGCTGCCATTTCCATCGGCATGATATTGGCGGTCACTGTAATGACGCCCTTCCCGCCGACCGCCATCATCGGTAGCGTGAGGGCGTCGTCGCCGGCCAGCACAGTCAGACGGTCGCCGCACATCTGCACGATATCTGAGGCCTGTTGGACGGAGCCGCTCCCTTCTTTCACCCCAACGATCGTCTTCATGTCAGAGAGTCGGGCGATCGTTGACGGTAACATATTGACTCCGGTGCGACCGGGGATGTTGTACAGGACCAAAGGAAGGTCAATGGCTTCCGCAACCGCCTTATAGTGCCGATAGAGCCCTTCCTGGGTTGGTTTGTTGTAGTAGGGGGTAATAAGCAACGCGCCGTCGGCTCCCGCTTGCTTCGCGTGTTTCGTGAGGATAAGGGCTTCTTCAGTACTGTTCGAACCGGTACCGGCAATAACCGGTACTCGGCGGCGGACCACCTCGACCGTCAATTCAATCACCCGGTTATGTTCGCTATGGGAAAGAGTGGCCGATTCGCCTGTGGTTCCGCACGGGACAATCCCGTGGGTACCATTGGCAATCTGCCATTCGATCAACTCGGCCAAAGCAGGCTCGTCGACTTTGCCCCGTCGGAACGGCGTAACAATAGCGACAAGCGATCCGGCGAACATGTTTATTCCGTTTCGTTGAGAAATGAGGGAATCCTCTCGCCTCGTACGAGATCCTGGTATGTTTCGCGTTCACGAATGACGTGATACTCTCCGCCACGGACGAGTACTTCCGGTACACGAGGCCGAGAGTTGTAATTCGATGCCATGACGAAGCCGTAGGCACCCGCGCTCATGACCGCCAATAGCTCGCCGGGCTTTACGCTCGGGAACGGTCGATCTTTAGCCAAAAAATCTCCAGACTCGCACACGGGCCCGACGATATCCACAGTCTGTTTAGGCCGAACGACTGTTTCCTCATTCACAGGGCGGATCTCGTGGTAGGCGCCGTACAAACTCGGCCGAATCAAATCATTCATGGCGGCATCGACGATGACGAAGCGCTTTGTCTCCCCGATCTTCTCGTACAATGCTTTTGTAACCAGGATACCGGCGTTACCGACGATGACCCGGCCCGGTTCCATCACCAGCGTCAGTCCCAAGCCTTTGACGAGCGGTGAAATCGCATCGGCCAGGTCACGGGGCAAGGGCGGTTTCTCTTCGGCATAGGTGATGCCGAGCCCGCCTCCGATATTCAAATAACGGATGTTGATGTCCTGACCTTTCAGTGCATCAATGAGCGTCACGATCTTCTTCAGTGAGTCTACGAACGGCGTCACGTCGGTCAATTGTGAGCCGATGTGGGCATGGACCCCGACCACGTCGGTATGGCTCAACGAGGACGCCATTTTGTATTCATCAAGCGCGCGATCCGACGCGATGCCGAACTTGCTTTTCTTCATTCCAGTCGAGATGTAGGGATGTGTTTTCGGATCCACGTCCGGGTTGATTCGCAACGCGATCCGCGCCTTTTTGCCGACCGAAGCCGCCACCTCGTTGATCGCATGGATTTCAGCCGATGATTCGACATTGAACATGAGGATGTCGGCCTTGAGCGCGTCGCGGATTTCATCGGGCGATTTACCGACGCCGGCGAAAACGATTTTCGAAGCCGGCACGCCGGCCCTGAGGGCCCGGAACAGCTCTCCGCCAGACACGATGTCCGCGCCGCTGCCTTCCTTCGCCATCAGACGAAGGATGGCCAGATTGGAATTGGCTTTCATCGCAAAGGCTATGACATGGGGAATATTCTGGAAAGCGCTGTCGTAGGCGTGAAAATGCCGGATGAGCGTCGCATGGCTATAGATGTAACAGGGGGTGCCGAGCTCCTTCGCCATGCGGCTGACCGGAACCTGTTCGCAGTACAGTTCGCCGTGGTGATACTCGAAGTTATGCATCGTGCGATTCCTCGTTAACCCAATTGCAGCAACCAATGACTCTCACCGCATGCCCACCGGCTGTGACGCAGGCAGGTCGATATCATGGCTTCCTACAGGGACCGGTTCAGATAATTCTGCCGCCTGCCGCTCTGCCTCAAGAGTCTGGAGCCTTTTCTGCTTGTCGATGGTCGGGGCCACTCCGACGTATTCCGGGGGCACCGGCGACCCCACCACCCCGCAAGCCGTCAGCAGTCCAGCCGACATCATCAGGACCAGAGCTCTCATGACAGTAAGCGCTCAAGCTCTTTGAGTCGCTGCTCCACTCGTGCCCGCGCGGTTCCGCCGATTTGTCCCTTGTGATCGATGGCCCCAGCGGTAGTCAGGCGAGAAAACACAGTTTTGTCGATCCGTTCACAAAAGGCCTGCAACTCCTCAAGCGACAAATCCGTGACGTCACGCCCCTGATCAAGCGCAGCGCGGACGATTCGCCCGGTGATGCCATGGGCTTCGCGAAAGGGCACGCCTCTCAGGACCAAGTAGTCGGCGAGTTCCGTGGCGAGCAGTCCGCCTCCTTGCACCGCTCGCTTCAGGGCCTCTTCGTTGACTTTCAATCGACGCATCAATTCCGTCATCACTCGAAGACAGGCCTTGACTGTATCAAGCGCATCGAAAAGCGCGGGTTTGTCCTCCTGCAAATCTCGATTATAACTTAACGGAAGAGCCTTGAGCAGGGTCAGCAGACTGACAAGATGGCCGTAGACACGTCCTGTTTTCCCGCGGACCAGCTCGGGAACATCGGGATTCTTCTTTTGCGGCATCATGCTGCTTCCCGTGCAGAATGCATCCGGCAGATCGACAAATTGGAATTCCTGCGATGCCCAGATGATCAATTCCTCACTGAGTCGAGACATGTGCATCATGACAATGGAGAAGGCGGAGGCCACTTCAATCAGGAAATCACGGTCCGAAACCGCATCCAGACTGTTCAGGGTGACGGTAGAAAAGCCCAGCAGTTGAGCCGTGTATCGTCGGTCTACCGGATAGTTCGTGCCGGCCAAGGCTCCCGATCCGAGCGGCATGACATTGAGTCGGCCCCTGGCGTCACGTATCCGACCTTTGTCCCGTTCGATCATCTCGACGTAGGCCAGCAAGTGATGCGCGAACAGGACCGGTTGTGCCCGTTGCAAATGGGTATATCCGGGCATCATGAGCGTCCGGTTCGCTGCAGCCTTCGAGACCAGCACGCGCTGAAATTCAGCGAGTCGTTCATGCAGTTCGTCCAGCTGAGTGCGCAAATACAGCCGAATATCCAAGGCAACTTGGTCGTTCCGGCTGCGCCCCGTGTGTAGCTTGCCGCCCAACGGGCCGATCATTTCGGTCAGCCGCCGCTCGATGGCCATGTGAATATCTTCATCTTGCGGTGAGAAAGTGAACTGCCCACGATCCAGCTCTCGTTTGACTGATTCCAGCCCGTGGATGATGGCACGCGTTTCCGCTCGCGTGAGGACCCGGGCCTTTTCGAGCGTCTTGCAATGGGCAATGCTGCCGGAGATGTCCTCGCCATAAAGCCGGCTGTCCACTGCTACCGACCTGGTAAACGCTTCGACCACTGGATCGGTCTTCTCTCGAAACCGGCCCGCCCAGGCTTTCCCTCCGTCACCCCCAGATTTCGGATGGTTCATGCGCTTGGCCATTACGGCGAAGCTTTCTTTCTCTGCGCACGGATCTTCAGTCTCAACGCGTTCAAGCGTATGAAGCCCTCCGCATCTTTCTGGTTATATACTTCATCTTCCTCGAACGTGGCGATGTCGAGGCGATAGAGGGACTGTTTTGATTTGCGTCCCGCCAGCGTACAGCTTCCCTTGTAGAGTTTGACCCGCGCAACGCCGCTCACGTCTTTCTGAGCTTCATCGATCGCCGCCTGTATCATTTCCCGCTCGGGGCTGAACCAGTAACCGTTGTAGATCAGGTCCGCAAATCGCGGGATCAAGCTGTCGCGGAAGTGAAGAACTTCGCGGTCCATCGTCAAGGATTCGAGTGCGCGATGGGCGACGTGCAGAATCGTTCCCCCCGGTGTTTCGTACACTCCGCGCGACTTCATCCCGACATAGCGATTTTCCACCAGATCGACCCGGCCGATGCCGTGCACGCCGCCCAATTTGTTGAGATGGGCTAGCAAGCCGGCAGGACTCATCTTTTTGCCGTCGACCGCGACAGGATTGCCCGCTTGGTATTCGATCTCGACCTCCTGTGCCTTATCGGGTGCCTTTTCCGGAGAGACGGTCAGTTGGAATATTTCATCCGGGGGAGATTCCCATGGGTCTTCCAGAATGCCGCCTTCATAACTGACGTGAAACAGATTCGGGTCGGTGCTGTACGGCTTGGATTTGGTCGCCGTCACCGGAATGCCATGACGATCCGCATACTCGATCAGTTCGCGCCGGGAGCGCATGCCCCACTCCCGCCAAGGCGCGATGATGGTCAAATGAGGTGCGAGCGCCGTGTACGTCAGTTCAAACCGCACCTGATCATTGCCCTTTCCCGTGGCGCCGTGCGATACCGCTTCGGCGCCCTCTTTGAGCGCGATCTCCGCTTGTCGTCGAGCAATCAGCGGGCGGGCGATCGATGTCCCCAGGAGATAGCTGCCCTCATACATCGCATTCCCGCGCAGCATCGGGAACACGTAATCCTTGACGAAGGTTTCCCGGAGATCCTCGACATACACCTTCTTGACGCCAAGTGTTTGCGCCTTGACTTTGACGGCCTTCAGATCTTCTCCTTGGCCAAGGTCGGCGCAAAAGGCAATGATCTCCGCCTGATAGGTTTCCTGAAGCCACTTGAGGATGACCGATGTATCCAGTCCTCCGGAATAGGCCAGGACGATTTTTCTAATCGATTTTCGCTTCATGGTCGTTCGCACCCGGTATGGTTCTTCGGCTGAGCAGCTGCGTTAAAATCGCTTTTTGCATATGCAGGCGATTTTCTGCTTGATCAATGACGACGGACTGTGTGCCGTCCAGCACATCGGCCGTAATCTCTTCTCCACGATGGGCCGGTAAACAATGCATGACGATGGCGTCGGGTTTGGCCCGTTGCAGCAACCGCTTATTCAGCTGGTAGGGAGCCAATGTCCGCAAGCGTCGTGCCTGCTCCCGTTCGCGACCCATACTGATCCACACATCGGTATACACGACATCCGCCTCTTTCACGGCGACTAAAGGGTTCTCTACCACCTCGACGGACGCACCCGTGGCATGCCCTTCCATTCTGGCTCGATCGATCACCCGCTGATCCGGCTGATAGCCGGATGGGCACCCGACTACGATGCGCATGCCCATCTTAGTTCCGGCTTCGATGAGCGAGTTGGCCACGTTGTTACCGTCGCCGATGTAGGCAAGGCTGAGTCCTTTGAGCCGACCTTTGATTTCACGAATCGTCATCAAATCGGACAAGGCCTGACAAGGATGACTATGGTCGGTCAGCCCGTTAATGACCGGCATCGTGGCTTCCGTCGCCCATTCCTCGACGATCGCGTGGTCATAGGTTCGAATCACGATTCCGTCCAAGTAACGGGACAACACACGTGCCGTGTCCGAGACCGTCTCTCCGCGCGAGAGTTGAATGTCACTCATGGGAAGCACCAACGCATGGCCGCCGAGCTGGTTCATCCCCGCCTCGAACGACACGCGAGTCCTTGTCGACGGCTTTTGGAACAGCAATCCTAACGTTCTCCCGTGCAACAACCGATGGGAAGTGCCCTGGCGCTGTTTCTTCTTCAAAGACGTGGCCAGAAGCAATAAGTCGAGGACCTGCTGCAGCGGCATCGTCGCGACGTCAAGCAGATCCTTGGCATAGCGCCTACTGCCGGTTCTCTGTCGGGTTGGTACGGCCATCAGTGGAGTGAATCTTTTCCCGCCGTCGGGCGCCGGTTGAACAGGATGTCGAGGAGATCGATGAGCTTGTCCACTTCCGGCTGTGTGATCACCAAAGGCGGCACAAAGCGCAGCACTCGGTCCGTTGCGGCATTGATCAGCACTCCACGAGCCAGCGCATCGGCCACCATGGCTCGTGCGTCGGTCTCCAGCTCCATGCCTTGCAGGAGGCACAAGCCGCGCACATCCTTCACGATGCGATGGCGGTCTTTGCAGTCGGCCAAGCCCTTTGCCAAGTACTCGCCCATCCGCCGCGCGTGATCCAGGACTTTTCCTTCGAGCAGGACCCGGCAGACCGCCAGCGCCGCGGCACAGGCCAAGGGGTTCCCACCGAACGTCGACGCATGAGAGCCGGGTGTAAACGCGGCAGCTACCGATTCTTTCGCCAGACAGGCTCCGATCGGTACTCCTCCGGCGAGACCTTTGGCAAGCGTCATGATATCGGGTTTCACGCCGAGTTGCTCATGGGCGAAAAGGGTACCGGTTCTACCCATGCCCGTTTGGATTTCATCGAAGATGAGTACTATATCTTGTTGTGTACAAAGTTCACGCAGGTTTCTGAGATAATCTCGGTCGGCCACATACACGCCGCCTTCCGCCTGAATCGGTTCCAGCAGGATCGCCGCGGTTTTCGCATTGACCATGGACTCGATCGCCCCGAAATCATTGAACGGGGCATAGGCAAAGCCGGGCATCAGCGGCTCGAAACCCTTTTGAACCTTCTCCTGTCCCGTGGCGGTGAGGGTGGCCAGGGTCCGGCCGTGGAACGAATTCTTCATCGTAATGATTTCAAAGCGGTCCGGTCCATGCCGCTCGTGTCCGTACCGTCTTGCCAGCTTAATCGCCGCCTCATTGGCTTCGGCTCCGCTGTTGCAGAAGAACACGCGATCGGCGAACGAATGGTCCACCAACAGCCGTGCCAGCTTCACTTGCGGCTCGGTGTAGTAGAGGTTGGACGTATGGATCAGTTGCGCTGCTTGGCGTTGGATCGCCTGAACCAAATCAGGATGACCATGTCCCAAGACATTGACGGCAATCCCACCGACGAAATCGATGTACTCTCGCCCCTCGAGATCGTAGACCTTCGCGCCCCGCCCCCGCACGATTGAAACCGGCTGGCGAGTATAGGTCTGCATCAGGTATTTGGAGGCATCATCTTTCAGCTCTTCGGTCGGCATAATGACGTATCCCCTTAAGAAAGAAAGGAAAGCTAGCACAGGCGCAGTGAGAAGAGCAATAAGCGGGGCATCTGGGGTTTGCCGTCAAAGTCCGACCGCATCAAAGTTCGGGCAAGCAGTCAGAAGGATCGTATCCTCCCGTTCCGAGTGTGGTAAGCTGCGTTCTTATGATGCTGTGCAATCAGTGCAATCGACAGAATCCGGACGAGGCTCTTTTCTGTCATCAGTGTGGAACCAAACTGGCTGAAGGCCAGCCCCACGCCGAGGCCGCCTCTGAGACCCCCACGGCTCGGCCGATTCAGGATGACGAGACGTTGTGGCGCGAGTTCATCGGCCCCAACGCCGACCACTACCTGACCTTGTTCAGGAGATTTTCGTCGAACGGCCAGCCGAAGTTCGCGCTTTCGTGGAACTGGCCGGCGTTTCTCTACATCTCCTTCCTGTGGTTTCTGTACCGTAAAATGTATCTGCATGCATTCGTCTATGCGGTCGGCCCGATGATTTCTACGTATCTTACCGGAGATTTTTCCGCCGGCATCGTCTGGAGCATCATGGCGGGAGCGACGGCGAACTATTTATATTATTGGCACTGCCGGGAGCACATCGGTGAAATCAAGAAAGCCGGCCGGATGGATCTCGCCGCGCAAGAGGCCACACTGAAAGAGTCCGGCGGGGTACAGCCCTATGTCGTCTGGGTCGGCGTGTTTTTCTATATCATCTTCCTTGCGACACTGATAAAGATGATCCAAGAAGGCCCGCCCGATCTTGATAAGTCGCCCGGCCGACCGGCGAAGCAAGCAGTGTCGCAGGCTTGACTTGGCACGGCGGTTAATGATCTTTCTGTATTGATGGGTCCTTCATGTTGACGGCAAAGGATGCGCGATGGCTCGATTAGTGTTGCTTCGTCATGGGGAATCGCAATGGAACTTGGAGAACCGGTTTACCGGATGGGTGGACGTCCCGCTTTCCGAAAAAGGGGTGGAAGAAGCCCGGCAGGCCGGTGAGAAGCTCCGCGGATTCACCTTTGACAGGGCCTTCACGTCGGTTCTCACCCGTGCGAATGAGACCTTGAGGATCGTGTTGGAAACCGTCGGGCAAACGAACATCCCCATCGAAAGAGACAAAGCGTTGAACGAGCGGATGTACGGGGATCTCCAAGGATTGAATAAGGCGGAAACCGCCAAGAAGTACGGTGACGCGCAAGTGAAAATCTGGCGGCGGAGTTATGATGTGAAACCGCCCGGTGGAGAGAGCCTGAAAGATACGGCTGAGCGCGCTTTGCCCTATTATGAGAACACGATCAAACCCCATTTATTGAAGGGTGAAACCATCATCATTGCCGCGCATGGCAACAGTCTTCGTGCGTTGGTGATGGAGCTGGATCAATTGTCGAAGGAAGAGGTTTTGGAGCTCAACATACCGACCGGCGTGCCGTTACTCTACGAATTTGACGACAACGGCAAGGTATTGTCACGCCGCTATCTGTGAACGCTGAGCTATCCCACCTCATCGAGCAACCTGCCGTATTCCGAAGCGGGCGCACAGTCGATCAACAACGCGAGCAATTTTTCACGATCTTCTGACGAAGCGATGCCTTGGTCTTCCAACAAAGAGACCGTTTCCGCGCAAATACCCGTGTGACTGAGTCCTTGCCAATCGACCAGGTGGGCGTATCGGTCGCGCCGTTGGGTCAGTTCAGTTTGGTACTCATCCCACGTATCGGCCCCCAGTTTGCCGGACGACCACCACTCTTGCCGGATCGACTCGAACACCCTGTCCTTGATCGCGGACCGATACTTGGTCGGGATATGGGCATCAATGGCAGCCAGGATCCAGTAGAGATTCAGCGACAGAATTTCGCGAGCGATCTGCCTGGCTGAAGATTCCGACGCCTCAATTCCGTATTCCGCAAGTTGCGGGACGGAGATCGGTGAAGGCATGGTCCTGAAGAGTGCAGCTGCAGCTTCTGCTGGAGTCATGGCTATCCTCGTATTGGCGGGCAGCATACTGCAGGACTGGTTTTATCCTCAAGCAACGGTCCGGGTGTGAATCGCGCCACCGTTCAAACATCTTCGCAGCTTCATCTGAATGCGGGGAGGCGTGTGCGGCAAGCGACCCAAACTCAACGTTCACGGGAACAGATTGGACCCAGCCCAACGCACGTGAGCCGTTTCAACGCTGTCCTAATGGCAGTTCCCTTTAGTTTGGGAAAAGCTGCGAGCAGCGGTTGACCTGGAAGGCTTGCAAGAAATGAATGCCCATGTCGGCGCCTGAGCGCCGACATGGGCCGAAGTTCACGGTCAGCGATTCGAGACCTTTTGAACCATTCCTCCGTACGGAGCGTCTCCTCGGCCATTGCTTGCGAATTGCTCGTCCTTTCCGCTCACCGGAGAGGCGATCGGCTCAGAACCCTGGGTTACGACAATCTCGACCCGCCGGTTCTTGCTCCGGCCTTCTTCCGTGTCGTTCGACGCAATAGGTCGCGAGTCCGCATACCCTACGGTCCTGACTCGGTCGGCGACCACCCCTCCCTTGATCAAAGCTTTGCCGGCATGTTCAGCACGAGCCCGAGAAAGCTCACTGTTATCCTTGAACGGTCGACGACTATCGTACTTGACGGGCGTGCTGTCGGTATGTCCGGCGACTTCAACGCTTTGGGGACGAAATTTACGCAGCGCCACACCGATGCGCTTGACCAGGGAGGTCCCCGTCGAGGTCATGGTGACTCGCCCTTTGGCGAACAGTTCACCCGACGACAACGCGAGGGTAAGTTTGTCGCCACGCTGCTCTAACACCACGGTGCCTCGTTTGAGTTCATCCTGAAGGGCGCTTGCCAGCCTCTCGCTGACCTTGGTGAGATCTGCCGTGGCACGCGCCGTGGTGATGGGCTGAGGAAGAGCATTCTTATTGGAGGCAGTCAGTTTGGCCGGTTTCGGCAAACTCTTACCCAGGCTCGCGAGCAGCCGCTTCGCCTGCACAAGTTGCGAGTCGCGAGAGGCGAGTTCCATATCCATGTTGGCCTTAGCCAGTTGATATTCCTGATCTTTCGCCACCAGTTGCAAGTCAAGATCCGCTATACGTTGCATCGCTTCATCGAGCTGGTCGTTGCTGATGGCAAATTGTCGCTCCATGTCGCTGACTTGCTGTCTGGCCAGCTCCAGGCTGCTCTTTGTCCGATTCAGCTCCTGCGACATTTGTTGGTGGGTGTCTCGTTGGGTACAGAGCCCGGCCAGTTCCTGTTCCTTTTGATTCAGTTGAGCTTCCAGCGCTTCCGCGCGGGTCTTCTCGACGTTCAACTGATTTGCTGCCGCCGCCGTTTTCTCCCGCAGAACCGCCAGCTCTTTTTCTTTGGCGGTGAGCTGCTGTAGGAGTAGCTCGAGCCGCGCCTTTTCCCTCTCTGCTTCTGCGGCATCCGCCTCTGAAGATTGGTTCTGAGGAGTGTCGATAGTCATAGAGGTAATGGGAGTGATAGACGTCACTGACGCAGCAGGAGAGGCGTCGTCGTTGTCGACTTTGTGGACATACGAGCTCAGCTCGTTGTCTTGTTGAGCGTGCCGAAGTTCGGCGGGCCTCAGGATCCCGACGAGCATGGCCAAAAGAGACCGTTGACTATCGTCCGCTCGAACGGTCATTTGGTTGTCGGGAATGGACTGAGCGGCGGCCGCCGGACTCGCTTCAGGTCCATGCATCGAAACGGTGAAGAGAAAGGCGAAGGCGATCAGTTTCATAATCATGTCTCACCTCACTAAGATGATAAGTGACGGCAACCCTATTTGGTTCAAAGTTTGATAAGCCAACGTAAGTCAAACATCCCCTTCCTGTTCACACGGCAAAACGTCCGTTACAAAACAGAAGAAAGCGATACAACCAAACCACTGGAACTTGTGCTGGTGCTTTTATCTCGGATTATGAGTGGACCTAGAAAGTCCTGCACTGTCCTATACGCCGTCTGGCGGCACTTTGCAACTGTGGATTTGCAGATCTATTGCCTTCGCCGAGCGCATAGAGCGTACCGAGAATGGTGAGTTATGGTTCAGAGACGCGACGGGGAGCAATACGTAAGAGTAATGGTACGTACGAGAGTCAGTCACACTACATCTAGGGGGATGAGAATAACCGGTCCTGGATCACCGAAGAGACTCTTACCCGTAAGCCGCAGTGAGGACCTCCACTTGCTGAACCGTATCGGTCACCAAGGCGCAGATACCATGCCCAACGCCTAGCTTGGATCAGCCATTTTTTCAGCCCTACAGAGCGCGCAACATCAGCACCTGAGCTGCGCCTACATATCCCAAGTGCAGGCCACTCCTGACTGAATACATTCGGATTCACTGAATCGAAAGAGATACGCCTTTTGGGGCTACTACTTATAGACACAGTAGGTAATCCCTTCGAAATACAAACAACGCTCATAGATTCTTTTGCGGCATGGTCTTTGCGCCTTCCGCGCCGTGTCCGAGTTGCTTTCATGAAGCCCACGTCGTTTCGACACTGACAGTAGGATTCCTAGTTGTTTACGATTCCTCATTTATGAATATGGTGTAACTGATTCATCCGTGAAAATCCGTCCCGGTAGAAAAAACGAGGAGGACCATATGATGACAGTCAAGAGCCAGTTCCTCCAGCTCACATTGTCCGCGATAACGTTCGTCTTAGTCGTTGGTGCTCTCTCGATGATTTGGCCCGCCATCATTGCCCTCTTTCTCGGTGTACTCCTGCTGCTCCAATCGTTCAGTGCCGAACAGGAAATTGCAGTGCTGTCATGGACCGAAGCCGGTAATTTGTCGGTCCTCTTCGCCGCTCTTCGGCGCCCCGGTCTTCCGGCGATGCTCTCATGACGAGATCGGAAAGCGTCCGGGCAGTCGAGAGCATACGCCAGGAGCGGGGAGTGCTATCGCCCATTGCCATCAAGGTTGCGAATCAGCACGGCGCGGCCTTGGCGGTCTAACCAGGATTGAATGCGGTCGCCAACATGGGCGGGTCGGTCAATCCTGGTATTCTCGTCATGCGGAACTCGGATGTCCTGCCCTTGGGCGTTGCGGACCAGGTAGGCGGCGCCCTCCAGCGCTTGCACTTGGCCGACTACCGATATGGAAGACGGCTCTCCGGCGCATAGAGCCACGCGTTGTTGTTCCCCTAATGTTCCGGACACGATTCCCATTCCAAGGTACTCCTGTGAAGAATATCCCGGCATGACGGATGGAGCGCATCCCATCGCCAAGAGCAACGTGGCTAGAAGTAACCGCGCAGGCCAGAAAGCGCCAAGTAGAGTCATCTTAGAGGCCTCCACTTATAAAGAAGATGTGAGTCGGTACCGACATGGCAGCGAAGACCGTTTCATCACTATTTCACGGAGCGGCAGTGCGCTCAACACAATGAGAAAATTCAACCGCGGGGGAAATGAAGGTGGACAGCGATGCCAGCGGTCACAAAGAAGAAGTTATGCGCCGGAAGAGGGGAGAGTCATTTGCAATACCGGCGTTCGTCATGATGTCACCGCTATTCACGCCGCTTTGGCAGGGCGTCGGCGAAGGCCGACGTTGAGGAGTTCTTGGAGCAGCTCATTGTAATGGTAATGGGCCTTCTTTGCCGAATCGGCAAAGTCTTCATCTTCCGCGATCTGAGGGTTAGGATTGGCCTCCAGGACGTAGAGTTGCCCATCGTCAGCCATTCGCATGTCGATTCGCGCATAGCCGCTCAGTCCGAGTGCCCGATAGACCCGCTTGGCCAGATTCTGAATGTCCTCTGTCTTGCCGGCTGGCAAATTGTCGGCTTCGCGTGAGGTAATGCCGTACTTCTGCTGATACTTTCTGCTCCATTTCACCCGCTCGGTTGCGATGCGTTTCGCATCTTCCGGCAGCTTGTCCAGTATGAGCTCCCACACAGGGAGCACTTGCAACTGTCCATTGCCGATGATCCCCACGTAGAATTCACGGCCTTCGACATACCGTTCGATCAGCGCCCCGCTTCCGACGCTATTGTGGATAAACGTCACCCGCTCGCTCAGTTTGTCGTCGTCATCGACGATCGAGGCTTGGGAAATGCCCAACGACGCTTCTTCGTTGACCGATTTGACGATCAAAGGGAAGGTGAGCCATTTGGGCCGCTTCACCGTGCGTCCTTGAGGCACCTCAATGAATTCCGGATAGGGGATCCGGTGAAATGACAGCACTTTCTTGGTCAGCGCTTTGTCGCGTGCCAACATCAACCCCCTCGGGTTACAACCGGTGTAAGGCAGATGCAGGAGTTCGAGGTACGACACCACATGCTGATCGTAGACGGCTACGCCGTCGAACTCTTCCAATAAGTTAAAGGCGATGTCCGGTTTCAATTTCTCTATGGCGGAATGAATGACACTGAGATCGCTCTTGACTCCCAGCGGGTACACGTGATGGCCCAACTCCATCAGCGTCGAGGTAACGTCGTATTCCGTCCGCCACTCCACGGTTTTTAAGTCATGGCCGTTCACGTCATCGGGAGGCACAAGGTCTTCGTGCATGAGGACAAGCACCCTCAGCCGCTTCATAAGGCCACCCGGTGCCGGCCGCTTCGCAAGAAATTCATGGTGTGAACGGTCAGAAGGATGGTGAAATCAAGCTTTGCCTGGTCTTCCGCAACCGGGACGCGAAGGTTGAGTTCGCGGCACCGTAGAATCATATCCTCCAGCACTTGGTCGATGGTGTATTGGTACTCGCCGGTCCAACCGGCGACCTTCCGTCGCACTTCTCGACGAAAACGGTTCAGAAAGGTCGCGGCGCTCGGCTTGCTCGCATGGCTCGGCAAGCTGGAAAACAACCGCTTTAAGTCCGGGTCGTACAGTGACTGTCGCTCGATTCCATAATGTCTCCGCTTGCGCTCGTAGTGTTCGCGAAGGGTTTTCTTTAAACGAGAGAGCGGATCGACTTCTTCGCGCGTAGTCACGAGGGGCGAAACGTTCCGGAGTTCCTTCATGAGTCCATCGACATACCTCAGCTTCTTGAGCACGGGCCACCCCCGATACCGTTCCTCCCATAGAGAGTCGGGTGTCAGCCAGACGGCGAAGGTTTCAGCAAAGTCTTCGTCGGGGTGGCTCTGGGCATACCACAAGTCCAAGTGGCGGACGAAACTTCGACTATAGGGGCGGGGGGAGTAGTACATCGGGTATCGCTGCGAAGACTTGCCGAAAATATACTGGCGCGTTTTTCGGCGGCGGGTTTTATAAGCGTTTTCGATCGCATGGCCCGCTTCATGGCGGAGGATGCGCAGACACCATTCCGCGGTCCCGCCTTCCACTTCTAACATCTGGGTTTGTTCGAGTTTTGCCAGGCGAGGATGGGCCAGGTAAAAGGGCACGGCAATGCCGGGAACCCCATCGGGTGTAAACCACTCATTGGAGAGCCAGACGTGCGGACGAAAGAGCAATCCGCGTCGCTCCAGTTCTTCCGTCAACTCGGCGATGGGTTGCTCAAGGAATCCTCCCTTGAGCCCGACGTGCAGGTCGCACATCGGGAGATCCAACAGCGCATCGTCCGACCAGGAGGCCCACGGGGGATCGTCCTGTCCGACGACGGGTGTCTTCAGCGCATCGGAAACCGTGCGGTCCATGAAAGGCAACCCTCTGAAATACGTCTATTGTGCCGCTCATGGAAAATATAGCATGCATTGTCAATCCCGTCCGATGGGGACGCTTCAATGGAAGGGGGAGAGGTAAGCGGATAATCGCCCAAGCGGTTCCTGCCTGAACCGACGGGACGGTTTCGTCAGCCTCCACGTCGCTGAAAGTATGGAAGTCGTGCCATCAACGCCGGTACGGATTCCCAAATGTGATCGATAACCGACTCCACATAAGCCCGCGCTTCATCGATATCACGTTCCCAATAGGGAAGGGCCTCATGTAGATCGAGGATAGGGACCTCTTCGCCGAACGATACTTCATTGAAGAGCGGAACCTTGAACCCGAATTGTTTTTGAATGAACTCTCGGTGACCGAGTCCCATGGCAATGATGAGATCACTCCTATCGACCAGTTTCTTGGTCAGCCTTTGCGGAATATGGGCGGAAGGGTCGGTTCCTTTTTGGATCAACCGGTTGGAAATGACCGGATGGATCGTCGTGGTCTTGGCTTCGATCCCCGCCGATTCGACTCGGTAGGAAGATTGCCGACCGACCTGAGCCCGAAACGCATATTCAGCCGCCATACTGCGAAAGATGTTTCCGGTACAGACAAACAGGATAGACTGCTGCATAGCTGGTTCATTATCCTTTTTCTAAGCGTGATGGTATCGACAGGACCACATGGACATCATTACAATCTTGCCATGATCGTCCCGCTTGCTCCAACATCAACGCCTAAATTAGACGACGCCACGGAAAAGATACAAACGCGCCTTTGCCGGCTGGTCGGACAAGCCATCGCCGACTATCGGCTCATTGAGGATGGCGACAAGGTGATGGTGTGCCTGTCGGGCGGTAAGGACAGTCATGGTTTACTGGATATCTTGCTTGTATTGCAACGCCGGGCGCCGATCCGTTTTGATCTTATTGCGGTCAACCTCGACCAACGGCAACCAGGCTTCCCGGAACACGTGCTTCCAGAGTATCTGACTCGTCGCGGAATCCCGTTCCATATTGAATCCCGCGATACCTACTCGATCGTGAAGCGACTTGTCCCGGCAGGGCAGACGACTTGTTCGTTATGTTCGCGCTTGCGGCGAGGCCACCTCTATCGCGTGGCCGCAGAGATCGGCGCGACGAAGATCGCGCTCGGTCACCACCGTGACGACATCGTTGAAACCTTGTTCTTGAACCTCTTCTATACCGGCAAGCTGAAGGCCATTCCCCCGAAGCTGCGTTCCAAAGACGGGCGGCACATCGTCATCCGGCCCTTGGCTTTGGTCAAAGAGGCCGATCTCGCACGATATGCGGAGCTCAGGGCCTTTCCGATCATTCCTTGCGATCTCTGCGGCTCTCAGGAGGATTTGAAACGGAAGAAAATCAAAACATTTCTTCAACAATGGGAGCAGGAGTCGCCCGGCTGTTCCGACAGCATGGCCGCGGCATTGGCCAATGTCGCACCGTCGCTCTTGATGGATCCTCGACTCTTTGATTTTAAGTCGTTGGCATCAATGGGCTGCGATCAATCTGAAGGAGATGTTTGGTTGGATCATGAACAGACTCTTCACCAGAATGGTGACGTATCTCTTCCATCCTCTATCACACCTCTATCACAATAGAATAGTTGCTTCTTTCTACCGTCACGATAGTCGGATACTAAACCCTTCTTATCTCGTGCATTTGCGCCGACTGCCTTCCGTAGCCTTCCAATCGGTGAATGGGATGTGTGTGGCGCGAGAGGGAGCCAGGGGCTTCCCTAGCTTCAAAGCTGAATGGCAATAGCCTAAATCATTCGATGGGTTGACAATCGTCGGCGTTAGCGGGGCGATCAGGTTTCGGCGTTGTGTGTCTCCCCGACGTGAATATGAAGAATTCTTCATGCACTTCTAATGTGGCCTTCATCTTTAAACGAGTATGCTGGTAAGCAGGGTGGAAGGAGGTGAAGAGCTATGACGGCGGTATTCTTCGCAGTGACCACACTGAGTGTCGTCGCGGGAATGATGATAGCGATCGAGATGGCGAGATCGAGCTGCAGTCCGATCAGACTCATACGGTCGGCTTCATCCCGGCGGATTCTCGGTGCTCTCGCGGTTCTTCCGCTCCTTTTCCCGGGCGTAGTCGGCGCGCATGGCAACGTCACGATGGAGGACGATACGTGCGTCCGCCGGGTCGGAGGGAATCTTGTTCATTTCAACGCGTATCAGCCGCAGAATGAAGCGAGGGCTCAGTACTGCACGGAGATTCCTGGTGAAGGTGATACTTTTCTCGTAGTTGATTTGGTGGATCCCGGCCTGCGCGCCATGCCGGTGGGAGTGCGGGTCGTGAGAGGACTTAACGAGGTCGGGCAGGGAGGAGAAGACCAGACGGTCGCGTACTGGCCGCCCGCTATCCATCCGGATGGAGTGGTGAGGGGCGAAGCCAAGTTGACCAAGGGTATCTATAAGCTCATCATTACGCCGGAGGGGTTCAGCCCTTCATCGTACCTGTTACGGGTCCAGCAGATCGATTATGCGGCAATCGCGCGGAAAGGCCTTGGTCCGCTGACCGTCCTGCTTCTCCTCGCTTTGATCGGCTATGAGCTCTCAAAATCAAAGCGCATGAGGAAATGGCGAGTCTCCGGCCATCCATGAAAACCGTGTCGGTGGAAGGTTCTTACTAACAAGGAGGATGCATCATGGCGGCATCAAGTGACAGAGGGTATGACATCTCGCAGTGGTACGACTCGAAGCCGGTGAAGATCGGCTGGTTGGCGATTTTAGGGATCGGGGTCTTTTGGGTCCTGTATCAGCGGGCGTTCGGGTACTCGCATGGGTTGGATTCGATGACCCCGGAATTCGACTCGGTGTGGATGGGGCTGTGGCGGTTTAACATCCTGGCCAATGCGGTGTTCTTTGCGGTGACGATCGGGTGGATCTGGGTGACGCGGGATCGGAACCTGGCGAACCTGGACCACAAGCTGGAGCTGAAGCGGTACTTTTACTGGATGGGGTGGTTGGTGTGCTACATCTGGGGCGTGTACTAC
>DATIGP010000260.1:0-4038 GCA_035454625.1 Nitrospira sp. | reverse complement strand
CGTCACACCGATCAGCTGGGCGACCGACGCTGAGAGTGCCCAGCGCCGCTCCAGCTCGATTCGTTCTTGACACAGGGTCGATCGTGCGTCTTGGAACCATTGCCGTAATCGAGGACCAAGGTCAAACAACCGGACCTCTTTCGCGGCAAGAGCTTGTGTCAGCAGCATGTGGATGTACCAGGCCTTCCGTTGAAGCGGTGTCCGCTCACGTTCCCAAACATATAACCTGTGAGACTGTTGCAGCCGGACGATAAAATACGGGATGGCCGCCAGGACTAGGATGGGAATCACACCCCAATGCAACCACCAGAGGACCGCCCCCATTGCGAGTAACGAAATGGTATGTTGGCCTAACTGAAGCACGGCATTGAGAATAGCTGTCGGGCGATAGGGGGCGTCCTGCTGTGCACGATGCAGCGTATCGTGATACTGCGCGTTTTCATAATACTCAAGATCGACCTCGAGCGATTTGACCTGAAGGAGCGCATACATGTGATCAGTGACGATTTGAGCCTGGATCCTGGAAATCAGACCGCCGATGGCGGTCAACACAGCTGTGACCGCTGCGACACCGGCTATGCCTCCAAGAATGATGAGGATACGTGTCATCGAGGCGTCGTCCGTTGGTGTTTTGAGCGCCTCGGTTACGGTATCGATCAAGAGCTTCGTCAGGTAGAGAACCACGAGTGGAAGGAGCCCCTGAATCAGGCGCACGACGAGACTGGCAACGGCGAGACGTGGACTGCTCTCCCACACCAGCAAGAGCGCCCAGCGGACCGTCGTGAGAAAGGAGCTTATGCGCTTCGTGCTGACGTTCATACGCAGTGGGTCCCAGACTTCGGTATTAGAGGTGAGTTCAGACCCGTTGCCGGATCGCGAGGATACGAGAACGTCACAGTGAAACGTTGCCAATGCGTACCCGGCTCGTAAAACACATCGGTACCCAACGTGAGCCAGGCATGGCCGTCGAGATTCGCCGCTTCTTTTCGTACCCCGCAATGAAACACGACGGGGTACCCCAGCTGCCGAGCCAATCGGTAGAGCACTAAGGCTCGGGGGAAGCAATTTCCACGTCTGTTATAGGGAAACAACTGAAGCCAGCGATCGACATAGCCGACTAACGCTTTCATGGTGGCATCATCTCGATCTCTCGTTGCCACCCGGTGGGGTATTTGCTGGAGTATGACCGGAAGACTGTGGAGTAGCAGCGAGCATCGAACCCAGAGCACCACCCCCCCGACGTGAAGCACCGTCCGGTACTTCTGCAGAATGGCTATCGCTATACATTCAGTATTTTTGACCACAGAAGGCCTCTCTTGTCGTCGGTCGCGCCGTCTCAGAGAGTCCGTCATGGGCATCACCCGCTCCACATCGTATCCATGTTCTAAACGTCGGCTCGATCTTCCGGCGTCTCTTTTGCGCGGCACTTACCTGCTGGGTGCGATCCAGCGATTGATCGTTCCACGAACCGTGGGTGAAAGGAGGTCCTTCATGACTCGATGCACTGGAATAATGAGACGCGCCAGGCGTGGCAGCGAATGGCGCCAGCGAAACCATGAAGGGGGAGTTGTGGCAAGCATACTATGCGCACGACAGAGCAACAGGCCGAGCCACCAACGCTCCCACCACGAATCTTTCAAGGAAAAATAGAGCGCTCCGGCTTGCTCTTCATGGATCCCTTCCTGGGAGTTCGCCAAAAGGCTTGCCGGCATTCGATGGGAAAGCATTTGAATGGCTGATTCCCTCTCGAGCTGTGCAAGCACTCTCTCGGGCAGAGGCGCATCGAGTACTCGATGGGCAAGCGACAATCCCATAGAGAGCATGCCTCGGCAGCGCCAGTTCGCTGCATACACATCGATCTGATTCCAGTCGAGATGCGGGTGTGATCGCAGCAATTCTGCCACGTCACAGACCCATTTCAGCAGTTCCCACGCATGTTTTGACCCATGCACACACAGAACGATGAGCAGTAGTTCCGGAGCCAATCCCGGAACCGTCTTGTTCTCCACTGGCACCTCAATCCGAGACCGCCAGAACTCGGGGCGATCTAACTGGAAGGTAAAGAATTGATGGGCCATTACCCACTGGAGATCGACACGAGAGAGTCCTCGCGCCTTGAGATACACATGATAGGGTCCCTGTTCACGGTCTGTTTCACCGGACTTGTCCAGAGCGGTTCTCCGCGTATAGCCTTGAGCCAATAGAACAGCCTGTGCGGCCGCCATGGAGGCTTTTGGGACAAGCAGGTCCAGATCGGTGAACTCGCGAAGGGCCACATCGCCATAGGCCGACACCGCGAGGGTGGCTCCCTTAATCGGGATGACCGGCACCCCACGCGCAGTCATCGCTTCGCATACGACCACGAGTTCGTTGGCAAGCGCCCGGTTCAGCATAGCCTCCGCCTGGGTCTTGTGACGGAGCTGCATCAGCAGTTTGTCGGGAACGAGATCGGACGAAACCGCAGACAGATTCTTATATACCAGCGGAACCACGCCATGATATTCCGCCATTTTCTGGACGATCGACCAGTTAAGCGTTTCTTGCGTTCTTGCCCGAATACGTGACGTGAGATCGTGGGTCAACACCGTGCGAGCGCACCAAACGAGGAATTCCGCTTCGGGTCGGAGGGGAAATAGTCGTGGATTGGGCCGTGCCATCCTCACCGTGTCTCTTCCAGAAGCGGCGTGATCAGTGTCGGCAGATCGAGAATATCGCGGCCGAAATGCAAGCGGTAGCAGTCCACCTGCTGAACAAGCTTGGCCAGGACTTGAAACTCACGTCGGGCGACAGCCGGGTCGTAGACCAAGAGCGCTTGAGGCAGGAGCAGTTCCAAGGCACGGCTCTTTGGGAGCTGCTCCAGACGACTATGCGGAGCATCAACGACCTGCGGGAACAGCACGAGAGCCGGACGGCAACACTCGCCGACGGCGGTCGGATAGAGCTCCTCCGCATCAAACGCCCGTTTGGGGAATCCGGGCCGAAGCACGGCATCAGACGCATTCCGGAGTTCCGGGAACAAGGCGATCGTCTCTTCCGTCACGTTGATTTTGATGGGAAAAGGGAGAAGATTGACATGCGTTCCTGCATCCCGAATGAAGGGATGATCGTCGGAGAGATATCGGTAGCCCGCTCGAAGCAGTGAGATAAAGGATGTCGTCTTACCACGCCCGCTGTTCCCTGGGATCAGAATTCCTCTCCCCTGCTTCTCCAGCGCAGTGGCATGAATGGTATAGAGTCCTCGGTATCGTAGGAGTTCAATCAAGGCGAGGTGGAACAAGTATTCAATCAAACTCGCGGGCATCGCCTGAGGCCGTATAAGATAGCCCTCCGCTCGACCGTGCGCCGTGTCGATGACCAGCATTCCCACATCGTAAAACTCTGCGATCAAACGTCCGCCGTCCTCAAACACCTGATAGGGCAAATTGGTTTCTCGTCGATCTTCGACCGCTGCGCCTGTTCCCGATGCAAGTCGACGTGCCAGAGGCGAGATGAAGACTGGAATATGCGCACGCGCCGGAACGGCCTGAAAGCACAGGGCGAGTGCAGTCGATTCATCGAGCGAGTCTCGTCGAAAATGCCTCAGCAGTTCGTTCACGGGTGCCGCCAGGAACGGAGATGTGGTGACATACCGGACCGGCGTCCCGTACAGGACGAAGAGAGACTCGGTCAGAGGCTGATCGACCACACACATCGTCATGCTGACCCCCAAGGCGATGGGTCTCGCCCATTTACCCGACGGAGGTGAAAAGCTGGCTGGCCGTAGGATGGCCAGCCAGGTGGCTCACGAGCCGGTACTGCGAATTCGGTTAGCGGAGGATGTCCGAGAAGCCCGAATTTCCCGGCACGCCATCAAAAGGGCCGTTACCGAAACCGTTATTGCCCTGCGGTCCGCCATGGCCGGAACTGCTCGCAGTGATGTCGCGCAGCAACTCGTGCTTCACGAGCGCTGGCCGCACATAGGACTCTTTGTGCATGGTCCTTCACCTCCTTTCTTGCTGAAGTAGCCCTTCCTGGATCAACTGGTTGACCAAGGTGACG
>DATIGP010000259.1:0-9627 GCA_035454625.1 Nitrospira sp. | reverse complement strand
TGTACACGCTTCCGGCGGCCATTGACGCCCAGAGGTGCATGAGATCGCGTTTGAAGAGCCACACTTGGACCGCACCAGCGATCGCGCCAAGAATGATCCCCGTGATCGCTCTTTTGACCAATATGGAATAGGGAAACGTTGGATCTGACAATTCAATCCTCCCCCCTGAGCACTTCGCAAACTGCCGCACCTGCCCGCTTGAATAACGCGCACCGCCAAACAGATCGTTACCCGTTGCATATCACCCACCGGCGGCGCTCGGGGCGCTGTAGGATCACCCATGATCGAGCGCCGTTGGCACTTCGACGTCCGGGTCCCATACTGATGGAACTCATCGAGACGATGGCTTTGAAATACATGTCGGATTGCCGGCGCCGAGCGCAATAACGCGAACCTTGCCCTGGATCAGATTAGGGCTTGGGCGTACAAGTGGTTTGTCTCGTGTCGCGGCCGGGCCCTTTGGTAATTTCAATCCGCGCGACACCTTTCACATTGGCGCAGAGATCGCCGAGTCCCGGCGTGACCAGGCGGAACGGGCCGCCTTTCGTGTCAGGCAAAGGTCCCCCCTCAAGCTCGTAAACGAGTACTCCGTGTTCTCTGGCTTGCTGGAGAGTGAGACAGACCGAGTACTTTCGGTCCGCTGCCTGAAATGCGACATGATCCGCCTCAATCGCCAAAGCCGGAACATCGAGGAGCCCCTTCAAGCGAATTCCCCGTCCCTTCATGCCGGGCATGACCGTGGCAATATCGATCTGATGTTCTTCCGGCAACGCTGCGAGGGCGGCGCGATCGAATGAGACGGGCTGAACAACGGCGCCTTCTATCCTGACACGGCCGGGGCCGGTCTGTTCCTTCTCGGTGATCGTCTTGATCATGGCCGTCAGAGCTTCGTTCACCGGCGTCGGAATCCCGAGATCGCGCCCCTTCCGGACGATGAAGCCGTTGAGGAAGTCGATTTCAGTCCTCCGCCCCGCCTTCCAATCGTCATACATGGAGGTATGGATGTCGCGGATCTCCTGTGTCGCCTTCACAACTCGCTCCGGCATGTCCAGAGGCAACGGCACTTTGAGCGTCGCCGCCACCGCCGCAACTTCGCCGACGATCTGGCGGACCACACCCATCATCTCCGGATGATCAAGGGCTTTGGCTACATGGTCATCGATGAGCACGGTAATGGGGTTGAAGACGCAGTTCCAGCACATCTTCTCCCATTTGCTGCGTCGGATATCCTTCACGAGCTGACAGGGTATTTGGGCCGAAGCAAAGAGGTCACGGATCTTCAGCAGCCGCTCACTTTCATATCCCATCAATTCGCCGATGGCGACAGTTCCCTTTTTATAATGGTCGATCACGCCGGGTTCGGCGATTTTGGAATAGATGTAGGCGACTCCGCCCACCACGCAATCACGATTGATTCGAGCGATGAGCCGGTCTTCGGTATCGATGCCGTTCTGCAACGTCAGAATCACTGTCCTATCCGTGAGCACGGGTTCGATCTGGTCCATCGCCTCGTCAAGATCGTAGGCTTTCACGCCAAGAACGATGAGATCCGGCTTCGGGAGTTCTCGAGCATCGGAGGCAACTGGTGGTCGGACGGTGAACGAACCGCCGGCACTGCGAATTGTCAGCCCGTTCCGCTCGACGGCTTCGAGCGTCTTTGGCCTGAGAAGAAACGAGACATAAGGATTATTTTTGGCCAGGTGTGCCCCGAAGAACCCCCCGACCGACCCGGCGCCTACGAACAAGATCTGTTTCATCGCTCATCCTCGTTCAGTTGCGTGCGAAGCGGCTGTACTATAGCATGCACCTCCACAGAGACACAGTAGCTTACCCGCTCATTAATGCAGATGGCTCGTGGATCCGACCTCGGACGATTGAAAGAAAAGCTGGCTGCCGCTCAGGCAATCACCGTCCTCACCGGCGCCGGCATCTCGGCCGACAGTGGCGTGCCGACGTTTCGCGGCGCGGACGGGTTGTGGAAGAACTTTCGCGCGGAGGACCTGGCGACACCCGAAGCTTTCGAACGGGATCCTCGTCTCGTGTGGGAATGGTATAACTGGCGTCGCGAGCTGATCGCCACAAAACAGCCGAATGATGCCCATAGGGCTCTCGTCGAACTGGAGCGTCGCTGTCCGGATTTCTGGCTGATTACGCAAAATGTGGACGGGCTGCATCGAGACGCCGGCTCACTGAGACTCTCTGAAATTCATGGCAACATTTGGAGGGTTCGTTGCACCGGCTGTAGCGTTGTGGAGGAGAACCGTGATGTGCCGGTTTCAATCCTTCCATCCTGTCCCCATTGCAGATCATTGCTCCGGCCCCATATCGTCTGGTTCGGAGAATCTTTATTTCCTGCCGATCTCGACGCCTGCTCGCGGGCACTCAAACAGTGCGACCTCTTGCTCATTATCGGCACGTCCGGCGTGGTCTATCCGGCTGCAGGGTTCGCATCCGTCGCCAAAGGAGTCGGTGCATTCGTCGCTGAAATCAATCTCGACGCCACCCCACAGTCGGGGATGGTGGACATGTCACTACACGGGCGTGCGAAGGATCTCGTGCCGCTACTTCTCGAACCGCTCTAGAAGCGGGAACAACTCCTCCAAGTTCTTGACGGTCCAAACACTTACTGCGTCTTGGCTTCCGTCACGGTCCAACAAGACGGCGTGAAGCCCGGCCTTCTTCGCACCTTCCACGTCTTCTCGCAGACTATCGCCGATATGAACGGCTTCATCCGGATCCACGGCATGCTTCTCCAACGCGATGTGAAAAATCTGTGGAGCAGGTTTTGCGGCTTGCGCCAAACTCGAGATGGTCACCGTGTCGAATGCATCGGCGATCCCGAGCCCACGCATCACGGTAAATAGACGGGTATCAAAATTCGAGATGATACCGAGTTCCAGATTCCGCGCTTTGAGCCGAGTCAGGGTGGAAGCCGTTTCAGGAAACAAACGCCATGATCGATGATCCTCGAACACGCGAAACACGTGATCGAAGAACTCGTCGAAACGCTCGAACATGCCGACTCGATAAAAGACATGATGAACGATATCAAACCACCACAGCCGTTCACTTTGTTTGATTCGCGACGGTTCGACCGCGGCAAAGACCGGCGGGGGCGCTTCGCGGAACGCTCGGCTGAACGCATGTTGGATCGCGATCAACGAGTCCGGCTTCCGTGAAAAACCATATTCGACCGCGTGTCGAAGATAAATCTCAGCAACCGATCCATGCACGTGAAAGAGGGTTTCGGCTGCGTCGAAAAATACAACGCGGATCGATGAACTCATGTGCGACTCCTGATTTCCTTCCGACAACCGGTCGCATGCCGAAATACATCGTGAATCCAATCACCTATCGATGGTTTTCTTGACAAAGAATACCCCCCTTGCTAGCTTCGAAGAAACCGAAAAAATTAGGAGAATTTTCATGTCTTCCCCTATCTTTGTGGTCGACAGCAGCCCTGCGGTGAGACGGCTGGTGGAACAGATTTCAAACCCGGAAGGATTTGAGGTCGTAGGTTTTCAGGACGGACCAGCGGCGCTTGAGGCCGCTCGACGAAGCTCGCCGTCACTGATCATCGCGGATTACCATCTGGACAACATGACTTTTTCGGGGTTTTGCAAGGAGATCAACAAGCTGGACAACCTGACGGAAACCTATCTCATTTCATTGGTGAATCCGGCCGATCGTCCGGATGAAAATCACCTCCGCACACTTGGTGTCAAGGCCTTCCTAAAAAAACCGTTTCAGTCCGAGGATTTGCTCGGTGTGCTTAAATCGCTTCAACAGAAAAAGGCCGGTGACGTGAACGGCAGGAGCCTGAAACGGCGCGTCTGGCCGCCCACCTCGGCTTCAACCGATTCGGATGACGATGAGGCGATCGACCATCCGCCAAGTGGCGACATCCAGGAGGAAGTGATGGACCAACCCGACAGTCCTCCCACCATATCACTGATGCCGCCCGTCGCTCCCCCGGCACCGGAAGATGCCATGAAAGGCCTCTTCGACCAACTCTTGCAATCGATGACCAAGCGATGCGAGCAAAGCCTTGCCGAGTTACTCCCGCGCGTGATCGACGAAAAACTGGGAACCCACGTCCGACCGACCGTTCAGAAGGAGTTACAAGCAGAGCTGGGGAGCATCCTCTCTCAGGAATATCTCACAACGATCATTCACCCCCTGCTCTCTCAGGCATTGCCCGCTCTCATAAGAAAGGAACTCGAGAGCAGTGAGCCGATCATCCGGCAAACCCTGTCCGATATCGTCAAAACCTCCATCGGTGAGAGCGTCAATCGACTGGTCAAAGACCAAATTGAATCCGGCATTGATCGATATCTACCTGCAGCAGTGCGGGAACAGCTGGGAACGGCAGATCAGTTGGTTAAAGATGAACTTCAACGTGCGGTAATGAAGCATGCTCCGCTGCTGGCGGACGACTTGGTGAGAGCCACAGTCGGACAAACCGTCGAACAGGCCGTTCAGCGAATCGTGCCCGATGTCGCCGAGCAGCACATCAAGGCTGAACTTAAACGTTTGATCGAGACTGAAGAAGCGTCACATCCTTCGAAAATCTAACTTTTCTTGCCCCGCTTCCCTCGTCGAGCCTTCGCCAGGGCTTTCATCCGCTTGACATTCTTCCGGTGTTTCTTGCGCGTTTTCCGATCCTTCTCACGACCTCGTGCCATGATCCTCCTGCTGGAATGTGTGTGATGCGCTCTTTGTGGGCGATGGTATAGCACATGCCTCGTAAGGTCACAAGTTGAGACCGCTCCATTTTTCTGCACAACACAGACATGCTAAGATGCCGACGGCACTTTGGAAATTCATTCAATGGCTCCATTTCAACTCGAAAAAGCTTATGACCCGAAAGCCGTCGAAACCCGATGGTCGCATGAATGGCTCGCGCGCGGCTATTTCCACGCCTCACCGGAACAACCCGGCCAACCCTATTGCATCGTCATTCCTCCTCCGAATGTGACCGGCTCGCTCCATGTCGGCCATGCACTCAATCATTCGCTTCAAGACATTTTGATCCGGTGGCGGCGCATGCAGGGGCGTAATACCCTCTGGCTCCCCGGAACCGACCATGCCGGCATCGCCACCCAGAACGTGGTGGAAAAGCAGCTGATGGCCGAGGGCCTGTCACGAGAGTCATTAGGACGGGAGCGATTCGTCGAACGGGTCTGGCAATGGAAAGCAACGTCGGGTAACACGATCCTCAATCAACAAAAGCAGCTGGGAGAATCCTGCGACTGGGGTCGTTTGCGATTCACGATGGACGAAGGCCTATCCAAGGCCGTCATCGAGGTCTTCGTGCGTCTGTATGAAGACGGGTTGATCTACCGAGGCGAGCGGCTCATCAATTGGTGCCCACGTTGCTTGACCGCGCTTTCTGACATTGAAGTGGAACACGAGGAGGTCAACGGCAAGCTCTATACTATTCCATATCCACTTGACGAGGATCCATCTCAACACCTGGTGGTCGCCACCACGAGACCTGAAACCATGTTGGGCGATACAGCTGTCGCGGTTCATCCCGAAGATCCTCGATATAACAATCTCATCGGCAAGCGTGTACGTCTCCCCTTGACTAATCGCACCATTCCGATCGTTGGCGATGCAATCCTCGTCGACCGCACATTCGGAACCGGCGCGGTGAAAATTACTCCTGCACATGACTTCAACGATTTCGAGGCTGGAGAGCGACACAAACTTAATAGAATTCGCATGCTGGACATCCACGCAAACTTACTCAACGAATCCGAACTGAGTCTAGCTACAAAGGCGATGCCCGAAACTGTAGCGGCATTAGCTGGTCTCTCTACGCAGAAAGCTCGTCCGAAAATTGAGCAACTGCTTGCGGATCAACAAGCTCTCGCGAAAGTCGAATCCCACAAGATGTCGATAGGGAAGTGCTATCGCTGCAAAACGGTCGTTGAGCCTTATTTGTCTATACAATGGTTTGTAAGAATTCAGCCGCTTGCTGAACCTGCAATCAAAGCAGTAGAGGATCGACGCATCCGAATCGTTCCAGAAAGCTGGGTCAACAATTATCTCGGCTGGATGAGAGACATCAAGGACTGGTGCATCTCCCGCCAGATCTGGTGGGGGCACCAAATCCCAGCATGGTATTGCGAGCAATGCTCGGGAGGTTTTCTCAGAAGTAAGCACGATAATCGGCCGCTTATCGATCTCGATGTGAAACCCATTGTTGCAAAGTCAAAACCGGAGAAATGCTCTCATTGTGGGAGTACCAATCTTGTTCGCGATCCCGACGTGCTCGACACCTGGTTCTCATCCGCTCTGTGGCCGTTCTCAACATTGGGATGGCCGGAGCAAACGCAAGAACTGAAGACCTACTACCCGACCTCCACACTGGTCACGGGCCTCGACATTTTATTCTTTTGGGTGGCCCGCATGATTATGATGGGGCTCAAGTTCATGGGAGACGTGCCCTTCAAAGACGTCTATATCCATGCGTTGGTCCGCGATGCAGAAGGCCAAAAAATGAGCAAATCCAAGGGCAACGTGATTGACCCGCTGCATGTCATGGATCAATTCGGCACCGATGCCCTTCGGTTCACCCTTGCCTCGATGGCCTCACCGGGACGCGACATCAAGCTGGCCGAGGAACGTATCGAGGGCTATCGTAATTTCGCCAATAAAATTTGGAATGCCGCGCGATTCGCCTTGATGTACCTCGACGGCCCGCGCACCGCACTCCCTCCAGGGCAACGGACGTTCCCCGACCGGTGGATCTTGAGCCGCCTTGGCCGTACGATTCATGCCGTCACGACAGAGTTGGAGTCCTATCGATTCGATCGTGCGGCCACAGTCCTCTATCAATTCATCTGGCATGAGTACTGCGACTGGTATCTGGAATTGGTCAAACCGGTTTTACAAACACCTGAACATCCGGATGGAGCCAGCGCCAGGCACACGCTTGTGGAGACGCTGGAAACGACCATGAGGTTGCTGCACCCCTTCATGCCGTTCATCACAGAGGAAATTTGGCAGACAATCCCCCATCAGGGAGACACCATCGTTGTGCAGAACTATCCGGTCGCGGACCCGGCCTGGGCCGCGCCTGATGCAGAACAGCACTTCGGGTTGCTGGAACAGACGGTGGGACTCGTCCGAACCGGCCGGGTCCTCTTGAATTATCCGCCGGGACAGCAGATTCCATTTTATGTCGGACACGATGACCTAAATAGGCAGAACCAGCTCAACCAGTTACAACGGCACCTGGCCCACCTCAGCCGCGGCACCGCTGAAGTGAGCCTGACGCATGATTGGCCGGCGGCAAGATTGCTACGACTCGTCGCGGAAGGTCTCTCCGTAGGCATCGCAGTCGCCGAGGACGTCGACCTCAAGAAGGCGATTGATCGCCTGACAAAACAAATCACGGAGACCGATAAGGAACTGCACCGGGTCGACGCGAAACTGAAGAATGCCGAATTCGCGTCGAAAGCCCCGCCGGAGGTGATTGCCGAACATCAGGACCGGGTGCGGGCCCTATCTCGCGATCGTGCATTGTTGGCCAACAGCGAACGACAACTCCGCGCCATGCTCGTAACCTGACGATGGCCACACTCCCTGCCGCAGAAATCCGTCGCGCCGTGCGCCAAGGGCTTGAAGAAGATCTCACTCAGGGAGATGCCACGACAGCGTCGCTCTTCTCATCTGCGGTTCCGGCTCGGGCTGAGATCATCGCTCAACAGCCGTTGGTCGTGGCGGGAATGGCCGCAGCGGTTCAGACCTTTCTCATGGTCGATCCTTCCCTGAGGTTGTCGGTCTCGAAGCGCGACGGCGACCGAGCTAAGAATGGAGAGACTCTCCTTCATATCGAGGGCGATGGGCGGTCTATTTTACGGACCGAGCGGGTCGCCTTGAATTTTCTTCAACACCTATCGGGAATCGCCACCTTGACGCAACGGTTCTGCCAGGCCGTGCGCGGCTATCCTGCCACTATCCTGGATACCAGGAAAACTCTTCCCGGCTGGCGTGCGCTTCAGAAGTGGGCCGTTTCGCTCGGCGGAGGAATCAACCACCGCCGATCATTGGGTGACGGCATTCTGATTAAAGATAACCATTTGGCCCTCCTTCAACGCCATCGACGACCGGTTGAAAGAGCCTGCCGACTCGCACATGCGCGTCGCTCAATCGCGCTCCCGATCACTGTCGAGGTGGAATCTCTCTCTGAAGTTCGGCAGGCACTCGCAGGCAGGCCTGATATCATCCTCCTGGACAACATGGCTCCGGACCTCGTCAGACGAGCCGTGGCATTGATCAAGAAGCGGGCCTTGGTGGAAGTGTCGGGCGGCATCACGCTGAAGAACGTCCGAGCCATGGCTGCAGCTGGCGCCGATCGCATTTCCGTCGGAGCACTCACCCATTCTGCCCCGGCCGCAACAGTCAGCCTCGTCATGACATTAGCGCGGCCGTCACGACGCCGGCGTCGTAGTTGATGATGTCCTCCACCCCGCTCAGCCTCGATAGTATCCGCAGCACCCTTGCGACGACGTCGCTTGGTCACGCCATGTATCTCCACCAAGATCTTCCCTCAACCAATACGGAGGCCCTATCACTGGCTCAGAACGGCGCAGCGCATGGCACCGTCGTGGTCGCTGAGCACCAATCTAGTGGGTATGGCCGACATGGGCGTGTCTGGTTCTCTCCACCAGGGTTGAATATCTATTGCTCCGTCATCATACGGGGGATGGGGGACAACCTCTCCCTTTCCCGATGGTTATCCTGGGTGCCGCTTGTCAGCGCACTTGCCGTAACCGAGGCCACTCACCAGGTGGCGGCTGTGTCCCTTTCGCTGAAGTGGCCGAACGACCTGCTGCTCCATGAACGCAAAGTCGGCGGGATTCTCTGCGAGAGCAGCTTCGCCACAACCAAGGACCCGGTCGTGGTCATTGGAATCGGGCTCAACGTGAACGTTCCCCAGGCATCTTTTCCGGAAGAATTACGACCAATCGCGGCCTCATTGATCGAAGCTTCACGGCAAAAGATCGACCGAAATCGACTCCTTGCTCAGGTGCTTCTGGAACTTGAACATTGCCTTGATGAGCTTCGATCTTCCGGATCGGTCCGGCTGCGGCAGGCCTATGCAGCTCGCTGTGCCACACTGGGCCGTCAAGTTCGCGTCCTGTTCGCGAACGATCCACCGATCGTCGGCACAGCAGAGGCGGTTTCCGCCGACGGCGCGCTGCAAGTGAGAGCCTTGCCGCCTCAGCCCCATTTACAATCAAGGCCCCTCGTCGATGTCCGGGCGGCCGATGTCATTCATTTGAGAGAGTAGCGAAAGTGGGCCTGGCCGGGTAGAATGAGTCTGATGCTCTTAGCGATCGACATCGGAAATACCAACGTAGTCGCAGGAATCTTTGACGGATCGACTCTGCTGGCTCACTGGCGATTGGCGACCGATCCCAAGACCACTGCCGACGAGTACGGTGTCCTTTGTCTCAGTCTCATGGCCCGGGACGGGCGTGCGCCCGAGCAGATCACCGGCGCGATCATTTCGAGCGTCGTCCCGGCTCTCACGGAAACATTTGAATCGATGGTCGAAACGTCCTTTGGCTGCATGCCCATCACTGTCTCAGCCGACATGGATACCGGCTT
>DATIGP010000258.1:0-2711 GCA_035454625.1 Nitrospira sp. | reverse complement strand
AGTATTGACGCAACTGGACCTGCAATAAGGCAAAGCTTAGTTGGGAGTTTACTTGTTATTACCTTTGTAATACAATGGCACAATGTCGATGAAGCGCACATCGCTGCACCTCGATGACCAGGACCTGAGGGCGCTGGAGCGCCTGGCCAAGGTAGAGACGCAAAGGACCGGCAGTCGGGTCAGTGCATCACAGATTGTCCGTCGGCTAATCCGGGGGTTTCTGCACCAGCATTCGTTTGAATTTGCCCCCGATCGCCCATTCAGCAAGTGGCCTCAGGATAGGCCTCTGGAAGCGATGATCGTGCGTGATGAGGACGGGACAATCCGGTATTGGAGTAGAGAAGCTCAGCTCATCTACGGATGGGCACCGCAAGAGGTGCTTGGAGCGCGTACGCACAACCTTTTCAACACAAAATTTCCTACGCCACTGACTAGGATTGAAAAAGAAACGCGAGAAAAATTGTCATGGGAAGGGCAGCTAATCCATAGGCGTCGTGATGGCACGCTGGTCACTATCAACAGTCGCTGGAATATTCAGCGGAACCCACAAAACGAATCCCTCACAGTCATAGAAGTTAATGCAGAGGGCGCGTCATAGCCGTCTATGTAGGTTTCACAACGAGGTTCTATGAATCCGTCGTACAGTCAGAAGAAAGGCCAAGCGAGCAGGTTAACCAGCCCAGGTGCGTCTTGGAGCGTTCGACGACTTGCGCCTCAGGGTTCTCTTCTTCATGGCAGTAAAAGGGTGACGCACCCGAGGTCTCTGGGGACTACGCGGCGATAACTGCGCTAATTCTTGGGCAAAATAAGTTTGGTGGAGGGCACGGGAGTTGAACCCGCGACCCCTACGTTGCGAACGTAGTGCTCTCCCAACTGAGCTAGCCCCCCACCTGAAGGAACGGCGACGCGAGCGCAGGATCCCGCAGAGTTGAAGTTACACATCAGTGTGCAACCAGAGAGGCTGCGGTAGAAGAACGGGGAGGAAATGGCTCGCGTCCCTGTGAGGCATTATACACAACGTGTCGGTGAGTCTCTAGCGTGAAGCGACGGATGACGCAGTTTTATGAGCAGCTGATGATGGCGTCCCCTACGGGCTTACCGTCGTTGATCCATACGCGCCGGCCTTCGACCCGTAAGCGCCCCTCGGCGAAAAGCTGGACTGCCCGAGGATAGATCTTATGCTCCTGCTCGAGAATGCGGCCGGCCAGCCCTTCGGGCGTATCGCTATCAAGGACAGGCACCGCCGCTTGCAGAATGATCGGCCCTTCATCAACCCCTTCCGTGACGAAGTGCACCGTACAGCCCGCCAATTTGCAGCCCCAATCAAGCGCTTTCTTCAGGACGTCCAAGCCGGGGAACGACGGAAGCAGGGACGGATGGATGTTCATCATCCGGTTGGCAAAGGCATTCACCAAAACCGCGGTCACAATCTTCATGTAGCCTGCCAGTAACACCAGTTCTACTTTTCGCTGCTCAAGCACCTCGAGCAGCGCCCGATCGTAGGCCTCGCGGCTATCGGACTGGTCGGCGAACGGTTTGGGATCGACAAAGAGATCCGGAAGCCCATGTGTGCGGGCGCGTTCCAACGCAGCCGCGTCCTTCTTGTTGCTGATGACTGCGACGATCTGGGCACGCACCTGCCCTGTCTCGATCGCATCAATGATGGCTTGCAGGTTGGAGCCCCGGCCGGAGGCCAGGACGGCAACGCGCAGAGGAGACGTTCGTTGACCTTGCTTATCCGACATATTCGATGCCTGGCTCTGTCCCTGACGAGGCTATGATTTCACCGATCCGCCAACCACGGTCTCCCAGCTCTGCCGCTTTTTTCAAAACTGCACCGACTGATTGTGCCGGCACGACAAGAATCAGTCCGATTCCCATGTTGAAGACTCGATACATCTCGTTGCGCTCGATCTGACCCATGTTGCTTAGGACCTGAAACACTGGCGGAACAGTCCAGGCTTTTCGGTCGATTCTCGCTCGAACGCCCGGAGGGAAGATGCGCGGCAAGTTTTCGGTGATGCCGCCGCCGGTGATATGCGCAATGCCTTTGATCCGAAATTCCTTGACCAGCCCGAGAATCTGTTTGGCGTATATTCTCGTTGGCGTGAGCAGCACTTCGCCAAGCGGACGATCCAACTCCGGCAGCCGCGAATCAACAGTCAGCTTGGCCTGTTCGAAGAACACCCGGCGAGCGAGTGAATAGCCGTTACTATGCAATCCGGATGAAGCTAGGCCCAGGATCGCATCGCCCGGCTTGATGGTCTTCCCGTCGATGATCTTGGGCTTATCGACGACGCCGACCGCGAACCCCGCGAGATCGTATTCCCCCTCGGCATACATCGAGGGCATCTCCGCCGTCTCACCGCCAATCAAGGCACACCCGGCTTGGCGGCAGCCTTCCGCAATGCCCGTCACGACTTGCTGGGCCTTGTCGACTGCGAGCTTCCCGGTTGCGAAATAGTCCAGAAAGAACAACGGCTCAGCACCGCTCACCGCAATGTCGTTGACGCACATGGCCACAAGGTCGATGCCGACCGTATCATGCCGGTCCATCAGAAAGGCGATTTTAAGCTTCGTGCCGACACCGTCGGTGCCCGAAACCAGGACAGGATCTTCATATTGCTTGGCCTGGAGGCTGAAGAGGCTGCCGAATCCTCCGAGATCCGCCAAGACCTCGGGGCGGAAGGTGGAGCGAACGAGCGGCTTGA
>DATIGP010000257.1:0-21177 GCA_035454625.1 Nitrospira sp. | reverse complement strand
CGCTGCTCCGGCGAAATATACGAAAATAATTGTCCCTGATCGTCGAATGTTCCGCGCATGATTGCCCTCCGTGCGTCCGACTACCAGAGAATCATATTCCGCACCCCGTTGCGAGGGGTTTTTCAGCAGACTGCTAGCCTCTGGTCCCCACGTCAACGCTCCCATGGACGCCGAGAGCGGAGTCGCCGCCTATGCGGCATGCGGCCGCAGCGGAGGCGCGCTTTCGCCGGGCCTGGCCTGACACAGACGTGACGCTGACGGCATCGAGATTCTAGAGGATGAGGACTGCGAAAGGGGGGTGAGAATCTTGCAGATCCAAAGACCTTGTCCGACCGAGTCTTGTCTTTCTCCCATCGCACCGCATGCTAGACTTGTGCAATGGGGAAAACATGAAGAAAGATCTGTGGCTGTATGTGATTGCTCTCATGATTGGGGCTCTCACATGGGGAACGATATCAACTATCTCTAGCCGTAGGGAGGCTTGGGATTCGTCATTATACTTCTCCGTCGGCATGCCGGTAATCTGCGCCATGTCAGCGATCCTCGGTTTCATTGAGCCCCAAAAAGTTTGGAGATGGGGCCTCGTTCCCCTGGTCGGCCAGTTTCTCTGGATGCTGTGTACGCAAGGACCCGGCAACCTCCTGCCGCTCGGTATCATTGTCTTCGGACTTCTTTCCGTGCCGTCCATTATCACCGCTAAAATCGGTGCATTCATCCGTCGTCGCACCGGATGATCATTAAAGGCCGATCCTGATGCAGATCGCGTTACAACGGCCATCCAAAGAACTGGAGTCACTCAAAGAAGCAGCGCGATAGACGACTCGGAGTCGAAGGGCTAGAATAGCCTTCCATCCGTTCGTCGTGCATTCGCATAGGAGATGGCATACCGATGAACATCTCCGAATTCGCTCTATCATCGTTGTGGCGGAACGGTCGCGCTTCCGCCACAACGATGATCAACAGCCTCCGACGCTATCGGTCCGCCACACCAGGGGCAAGAAGCAAATTTACCGGAAGCTTTTCCGCCAAGGTATAGGGGCTTGCCTTATTCTCTTTCACCCACCGCTTCTCCGCCACAGATTCAAACGGCGGGGCGAGTTCTCCTTGCAGAGACCAGAGATCGCACGGGGTTTCATCGATGGAGACTTCCCAATCATACCCTCTATCTTTCACGAACGGCGCAATGACGGTATTCAGGGTCCTGACCCACCATTCGCGCAAGATCGGCCCCGGTATCGTTCTGGCAATCTGGTCGATCTTGAACCGGATAAATTTGTTATGCGGTTCACCGCCTACAAAACACGAATCACTCGCGACTTCCTCGAAGATCATGACCACATAGAACTTCGGGATCGGGACGCCGGCATAGACTGCCGTCACCTCTTGGGCCAGCTTTCTCTTGTCCTCGGCCGTGAATGCTCCGGCCGGATGATAAATTTTCCATAACGGCATAGGTACCCTCCTTGATGTATGGTTGTTGTCGAACTGTGAGTGATGTGCTAATCCGGTTGTCTCCCCTCGTCCTTCCGGAACCCCCCATTCGAACCGCGACTCAAGATCGCTTGACTCGCGGGAATCTCTTGGTTCCGGGAAATTGTTTTTTGCCCCAGACGATGATCGCTTCCAGAAGGGGCTCGAGCGCCTTCCCCTTTTCAGTCAAGAAATACTCGTACCGGGTGGGATTCCGCTGATAGGCACGCCGCCTGATCAGGCCGGCGGCCGTCAATCTATTTAATCGTTGCGCCAAGATGTTCGACGCGATTGCTTCTGGCGAGGCCAGGAATTCCTGGTAGCGCCGTTTACCCAAGACCAAATCACGGATCACCAGCAACGTCCACTTATCCCCGAGGAGATCCAACACATTAGTGATCGGGCAGGATGATCGCTCGAATTTCACGAGGCACCTTGTCGTTCGGATGACGACTGCAATATAGCATTGTCACTTTTACTTTGCAAGTGACTAGCTCAACGTATCACGGAGATGCCATGAGAGGAAAGAAGATTCGCTTATCGTGGAAGATATCGAGAACTGCTTCCGCTCCGGCTGTGGAAGGAACTTTCCGGAGTAGTGCTTGCCTATCGTCTTTTAAACGTCACACCGTGCTTATCCGTCTTTCAGCGAAGCCAAGTCGATCGAGAAGCGGCACTTCACCTCCGACTGGAGCGGAATTCTTGATATCCGGTAATGCTCCCAAGAACGGGAGAGCGAAGATCCGAAGATCCGATGGAATGTAGACGGGTAAAGAGGTTATAATGGAAGTGGATCAAGTCTGCGTAATTGCAGAGGCTCTGTATGTCACGAAGTGCAGCCTCTCATGATAAGGCGTCCTATCGATCCCTCGCCCTCAAGCTCTTTCCCTGGATCTGTGCGCACTGCGGACGAGAATTTGACGGGAAGAAGCTCAACCAGCTCACGGTCCATCACAAGGACCACAACCATGACAACAACCCCCTCGACGGGAGCAACTGGGAGTTGCTGTGCCTCTACTGTCATGACAATGAGCATCAGCGGTATCTGTCTGCCAGCACGTCCGATGAGTCCTCGCCGAGGCGTGAGCAAGAACGGCCTTCGACCTTCACCCCGTTCGCCAGGTTTGCGGATCTGCTCAAACGCAAGCAGGCTTGATAAGGTCCAACGACGAGTGACGGTCTATCTGCCTCTGATGGTACACATCCGCCTCAAGCCGCTATAGGGAGCCTTCACAGGCCGTGCAGACTTTTCGGCCACAAGGAACTCAGTTCAGGATACTTTGCGCGATAGTCGGCGTGACCGGCTCGGATGACTTTGAGCGCTTCTTCTCGCCCGTACAGACTCGTGATTTCCACCTTGTGATGCGTCGTGCCGGGTGCGCTTTTGTAGGTAAGAAAGTAATGCCGGAGGCGATCGAGGAGAGCCGTCGGACATTGTGAAATATCCCTGTAGTTGCCGTACACCGCATCGTCCCGCATCACGGCGATGATCTTGTCGTCGGCATCGCCGCCGTCAGCCAGGCTCAAACCCCCGATCGGCAGCGCCGTCAAGAGGATGTCGCTGTGGGGAATACTCTTTTCCGACAACACGCAGATATCGAGCGGATCACCGTCTCCCACCATCTCTTTGCGACGTGCGCGTTTGGAAAAGATGCCGGCTACCTGCCCTCCGGAGTAGGTCTGCGGAATCAGCCCATAATAGACCGGACAGAAATTGGAAAACCGCTGCGGCCTGTCTACCTTGAGGAAGCCGCTGCTCTTGTCCACTTCGTACTTGACGGTGTCGGTCGGAACGATCTCGATGTAGGCCGTGACGACGTCCGGGGCTTCCTCCCCGATGGAGACGCCGTGCCACGGATGCGCCTTGAACATCAAGCCGAGCAGACGTTGAAAGGGATCGCTTCCCGCGCGCAGCTCACCCATCTTGTCCGTGTCCTCTCTCCTTCTTTTTCCGTTCTGCTCTTTCATGCCCCCTCCACATCTTTTCCGATTATCGCAGCAACGTGAACTTCCCGAACCCTCTCCCAGTTGGACCTATATCTATCCATATGCCCAATATGCACTCTGACACTCACTGTAGACTTTTGCCACCGATAAAACTTCTTCAGTCGTTGTCCCAATTTTCTTCACCTACTCTCGGCAATAGAATTTTCATAAGCAGGCAGCTTCCCGGCTGGTGATCGCCGGTCAATCAGGCAATCACACTCCAAGAGCCGGCTAATCCCGCCTCGAGAAGACTGCAAAAGTATCAATAACATAAACATAGGTCCTGGGCCTGATTTTTCAACATGGGAGGATGCCATGAATAAGGTTTGGTTATATGTTGGTGGGATTATTATCGGCATAGTCGCGTTGGCCTACACCGTGATCACAACCGTGAGTAATACAGTTCCTCCGGCGAGCGATCTCAGGGCAGTATACGAAAAGGCCGAATAGCGCACACGTTTAGTGTCGGGTACTCTTTCTGCTTTTAATGCTGACGGGGCGGTCAGAAGCATTCTTATAGGTTACGGACACGATACGTCTTGATTCCATTATCACAAAAGTACTTAGATAGACCGGGCGCTCAAAGGTTAGGAGAATCCGAGCGAGGCGCATATTCTTATGCCGGAGGAGGAGCAATGCTGATAGACACAACCTTGCTTGGCGAGACTGAACGGCGATTTGCAGAACGGCAAACCGCGCGTGAGGAAGGTGTCCGGCTTATTCGCGCAGGGCATGTCCTGCAAGCGGACTCGCCCCCGCGTGTACAAGCGAGACTGCGGCGTTTAGGAATCGACCCACGGATACTGGAGCGTGTGACCGGCACAAAAGCCGATCTGCGGAGCAAAACAAGACGATGGATTCCCGACAGCGTCGAAGCGGCACCGCTCGCCGGCAGTGCGGAACAGGAAAAGGTATACACGGTGACGGCTGAAGCACTGGGCATCCAGCCTGGCGCCATGCACTCAGCAGAGACGGACGGTGAACTGCTCCTGGAGCGGATCGTTGGACGGAACGACTTGTTGGGCATCGCTTACATGGATCGCGGTCTCGCAGCAAGCCGCACAGTCGGATGTGTACGGCTCTTCGACAACGGGCGGAACGCGGGCTCGGGTACCGGCTTCATGGTGTCGCCACGATTGCTGCTGACGAATAATCATGTCGTTCCGGATGCGGCGACCGGACGCCAGGCGCGGGTCGTCTTCAACTTTCAAGACGATCCGGACGGAAATGCCTTGCCGCCCATCACCTTCCTTCTCGACCCCGATGCGTTCTTCCTCACGAGCCAACGGCTGGATTACACCCTGATCGCGGTGAGTCGATCAGCGGCGGAGGGAACGGTTGATCTCGAGGAGATCGGGTGGTCTCGACTGATCGAAACCGAAGGCAAGATCATCAATGGGGAATATGTCACGATCGTTCAACATCCTAACGGCCACCCCAAACAGATCGCCCTACGCGAGAATCAGATTATCGATGTCTTGGAGGATTTCCTCCACTATCACACCGATACGGCGCCCGGTTCGTCAGGGTCACCTTTGTTCAACGATCAATGGGAAGTCGTGGGGCTGCATCACTCGGGAGTCCCGAAGCGGGACGCACAGGGACGAATTCTCACGCGCGACGATACTCTCTGGACGGTCGCCATGGGAGATGCGGCGATCCACTGGATTGCGAACGAGGGTGTGCGGGTCAGCCGGATTCTGAAACACGTCAAGAGTCACGCACTGGGGGAGGACGCACACCGGTTGAGAGAACAGATCTTTGAGATGCCTCCGCCACCGGTCCGTACGAGGCCGCCGCGACTGTCCGTCATCGGATGGGACCTTACGGGGGCCGGAGTTCCATCGCCATCACTCACGGGTGAAGGGCCCGTCACTACGGATGGACGCGCGACGTGGACCATTCCTCTGCGGATCACGGTTCAAGTAGGCACGTCGCAGGTGAATCACGGCCCAGCTCAACCGGCGGCGGCAACCGTCGAGCCCCCACCGAACTCAACGACCACGCCGGCTTTTGCGACCGCGCGAATGGATACAGAGGTAACCGCTGCGATCGAAGAAGCGCGCAGAGCAAGAACCAGACGCTACTACGACCAAACTGGAGATGTGGAGGCTCGGAAAAAATACTATGAAGGAATCGTCATCTCTGTTTCTCCCGCCAAGCTTTTCGGTCGACTATCCTGCCTTGTGGCCGGTACGCACACCACCAAACCAGCCTATCGGCCGGCCAAGGAAGTCTATCCTTGGATTGATCTCCGTCCTGATCTGAAGCTGCGCAGCATCTATTCGGGCAAGGAGTTCGAACCAGAAGAGCTGATCCGAGCTGATTTTCGTATGGAGAAGGAGCGGGCGGAACGGCTTCGTGAATTGGTGTTACGGGAGTCGAATCTGACCCCCACGCAGCTCCAGGAGCGCATAGACCTCCTGGAAGTCTCGCTGCCGTTCAATTGCGAACACGTAGTTCCGCAATCTTGGTTCAGAAAAATAGAACCGATGCGGGGTGATTTGCATCATCTCTTCGCCTGTGAATCGGGCTGCAACAGTTTTCGCGGCAATACGCCCTACTTCGACTTCCCTGATTTTGACGAAGTGGTGCGAAACGAGTGCGGCAAACGGGAAGAGCATCGGTTCGAGCCCGGCGGCGGGAAAGGGACGGTTGCGAGAGCGACGCTCTATTTTCTCCTTCGGTACCCAGGCGAGATCAACCGCACAGCGAAAGAGTATACGGAAGATCGCCTCGCCACACTCCTCAAATGGCACAGGGACTTCCCGGTGGATGACTACGAGAGACATCGCAACCAGGCGATCTTCGAGCGACAAGGAAATCGTAATCCGCTCATCGATCATCCCAAGTGGGCGGCAAAGATCGATTTTCGGCGAGGCCTGGGACCGGGATAATGACCACATTCTCCAATATTCCTCCCTTGAGTCGTTGATAGGAGCGGGCTAGACTGTACCCTGGCCATGCGGGGCCTACTTAACTTATAGGAGAACACATGAACACAGCCGTTCCATTGCCGTTGATATTCATCATGGGGGCAACACTGGCTTGTTTTTCACCGGTGTTCGCGCAGACTGTTCCCCCCGTAGTCAAACAGAAGATTGAGGCGGCACAGAAGCAGGTGAAGACGATCGGCATGGAAGAGTATCGGAACCTCGTTGAGAATCCGGGTTCCGCCTTGATTGTGGATGTACGGGAGCCGCATGAATACGCGGCAGGACATGTGCCTGGCGCGATCAATATTCCACGCGGGGTGCTCGAATTCAAAATCTGGAGTCACGTCGGTTTTCCAGCCAACCCCGAGATGGACCGCCCTCTCATTCTGCAATGTCAGAGCGGCAATCGAGCCTCGCTTGCTGCGCAATCTCTCGAAGATCTCGGCTTCACGCGACCGACGGCGGTCGTGATGAGTCTTGAAGACTGGCAGAAGGCCGGCCATCCCTTCGTAAAGTAATCGTTCGCATGTTGAAATACTGCCTGTGGAGAAGGACATGCCCCTCGATAGTTTTCTTCGCGTGATTGCGCGTGTCAAAGCCAAGCCAGACCAGGTTGCACAGGCACGAGAGATCTTATCTGCCCTGGTTGAACCCACTCGCCGAGAACCAGGGTGTGTCAGCTATGAACTGCTTCAGAGCAGCACCGATCCGACCGATTTCGTGTTCATTGAACAGTGGGCCAGCGCCGCGGCCGAACGTGCACATTTCACCACTCCACACGTTTCCAGCGCACTGCAGCGGTTGTTGGGACTCCTAGCCGCAGAGCCGGAGATCTGTCGCTACAGTGCCGTCAAGTGACCTAACGCGATGGAACCTGTCACGCCGGATACTGAACTGTCCATGTCCTATGAGAACCAGCGCGCCGTTGTGTCTCCATGGGGAGCCTCGTTACGGCGATACCTGTTGACCAACGACGGCGGACGCGAAACGGATATCGTGTGGGGCTATTCGGGTGGCGGCCGGAAGCGAGGCGGACAGGGAGACGTACTCATCCCATTTCCCGGCCGCATCGGCGACGGGCGCTATGTGTTCGAGGGACGGCATTTGCAGCTCGAATGCAACGATAAGGAAGGTCCGAATGCCATCCATGGGTTCGTCCGCAGTCTGCCGTGGCACGTTCAGAAAGCTCGCTCGAACAAAGTGACGTTCGAGATTCAACTCGACGCCGATACGTATGCTCAACGAGGCTATCCCTTTTCGCTGGCCGTGTCGGTGACGTATGACCTCGGTGCCGGTGGACTCACGTGCGAATTCGGCGTGAAGAATGTGGGGCGACACACCGCGCCGGTGGGAATCGGGTTTCACCCCTACTTCACCGTTGGAACATCGTTGATCGACGAGGCCGAGGTGCAAATTCCCGGTGCCGCCTACCTGGAATTCAACGAGCGGCTTGTCCCGACAGGAACGATTCAGAGCGTGGTCGGCACGCCCTGGGACTACCGGCGCTTTCGTCTGATAGGGCGTCGGCGCTTCAACCATTGCTATGTACAGCTCGAACGCGACGCGCAAGGAACGGCTACGGCATCCCTGCGTCACCCCGCACAGAATCGCAGGATCGACATTGAGATGGATCGCACGTTTTTCGCTGTAGTGGTATATAGCGGAGATGCCGTTGCAGAGGCCCCACGAGCCGCGCTGGCCATCGAACCGATGACCTGCGCGAGTGATGCCTTCAATCACCCGGACTGGGGACTGAAACGGCTCGTTTCCGGAGAAACTTTTTCCGGACGTTATCGAATACAAGCCCGCGTCATATAGCGGAATGGTCCGATCATATCCGCGGCAGGACTCGATTGGGATCGAAGAAGAAACCGGTAGTGGGATTGTGACAGCTCAGTAGGCTCGATCAGGCGATTTTTCGGAGGTGTGGGAGCTTTCGGTTCATGCGATCACGGCAAAGTTGGTACAGCTTGAACTGGACTTCGTCGAAGGATTCCCCTTGCACAAGAGAATCAGGATAGCCCTCCAGATGGCCGCGCCACTTACCTTGATCCTGTGAAAGAACGTACCTTGGTATATTCATGTCAGGCGTTTCTGCTTTCGACGGTTCTATGCGGAGAACCTCTCGGCCGCTTTTGGAAGCATCACGGCTCAGCTGCTGGACCTTGAACTGCAACTCATCGAATGACGCGGCTTGAATTTCCCGATCAGGAGAACCTTCCGGATGGCCACGCCATTTACCTTGATCTTGCCAAAATATCCACTTTGGTCTTTCCATGCTGGCGATCATAACGAAATTCCTAAGATGTGCCCAACAATTTCAAAACTTTTGCCATTACGCGGATTGATCTAGACCACACATGCCCATCGGAACCGTCAATCCCAGGTCTTCAGACACACACTTTCAGCAGGTCATAGCCAACCAATTATCATTCCGAGTGGCAATGGCTGGGTCCGGCGAGCGGCTGATCTTGTGTTTGCATGGGTTTCCAGAATCCGCCGTCTCGTGGCGGTATCAGTTGAGGCCGTTGGCGCAGGAAGGGTATCGGATCTGGGCTCCCGACCTCCGGGGATATGGGGGCACGACAAGACCCTCGGACATCGAGGCCTACGGGATGGAACACTTGATGGACGATGTCACAGGACTTCTCGATGCTGCTCAGGTGGAACAAGCCATTCTGGTCGGTCATGACTGGGGCGGAATCATCGCCTGGTACTATGCGATGCGGCACGCCGAGCGCGTCAAAGCCTTGGTGATTCTGAACGCCCCCCATCCGGCTTGTTTTGAGCGGGAAGTGCGGCGTCGGCGGCAGTTGTGTCGTTCCTGGTACATGGCCTTTTTCCAATTTCCCTGGCTGCCGGAAGCGGTATTGTCAGCCGGTCATGGCTACCTCATCGGTGAGATCTTTTCCCGTACGATGATGCATCGCGAGCAGCTGCCTGATGACTTTGTTCGATTGTATCGACGGCAAGCGTGCGAGCCGGGAGCGCTTACGGCCATGGTGAATTATTATCGAGCGGCCTTACGAGGCGGGGGGGGCGATGCGGCAACGACGGATGGGTTACCCTATTGTGTCCGTACCCACGCTGGTGATCTGGGGGTTACACGATCATGCACTCGTCCCTGAGAATCTTGAGGGGCTGAATGATTTCGTCACCGATCTGACAGTGATAAAAGTCTCCGACGCCGGACATTTCGTGCATGAAGATAAACCGGAGAAGGTGACAGGAGAAATTCTGACTTGGTTACACCATAAGCTGCCTGCATGATTCATTCAAGAGCTCTTTTCCGTCGGCCGCTACTCGATAACAGAAACCGCCGTGAGACCTGCCATACAACCAGGGCGTCAGGGGGGTGGAGCGGAGAAATCGTTTGGTGAGTTGAGCCGGCCGGTCTGCGCAACAATCAAAACGGCACAGACTACGGCCGACCCGGTGCGCGATTCCGGAAGGTTCGGTGCCGGTTGAAAATGGACTGCCCAGCAGCGGACTTACGGGAATCAGTGCGCCTGTTCCCATTGTAATCGCATATGCTGAGAGGTGAGCGACGAAGCGACGACTATAAATTGGGAGAAATAGAGCGGGCACGCGGCGCATGAACGAGCCATGGGCTCTCAATCCAACTTTATGGACGACTCGGCGTGGCGATCCCTGAAGGGGTAGTTCCAGCGGGAAAGGGATTACCTATGAGTGCGTTCAAAGGAGCCAATGCCCCTGTCCCTGCCGCAATCTCATAAGCCGACACGTTGCCGCCACCGTTTGCCACATAGAGAAACTCTCCAGTTGGTTCTATGGTCAAAGCAACCGGACTCACACCGGCGGCGAAGGGCGAGTTCGTTACCGGCGTGAGGGCCCCAGTCCCCGTCGTGATCGCGTAGGCTGACACATTATTACTACCGCCATTCGCCACATATAAAAAGTTCCCGTTGGGGGAGACCGTCACGGCACTGGGGTTGCTACCGGCGGCGAAGGGCGAGTTTGCCACGAGCGTGAGCTCGGCCGTCGTGCTGTTGACTGTGAATGCCGAAACGCTGTTTGCTCCTCCTTGATTTGTCACATAAACGAATGCGCCGTCGGCAGACACAGTCACCGAAGATGGGGCGGTTACACCAGAAAATGGAGAGCCAAGAATGGTCGTCAGCGCTCCGTTTGTCGCGATCATGTACCCATACACATTGTTGGACCCGCTATTCGCGACATACGCGATTCGCGAGCTTATTCCACCGCCGTTCCCGAATCCTCCCTCTCCGCCGCCTCCACTCGGGCAGCCGGCCAGCAATGGCAACACCGGCAACATCATCATCCATGACGATATTCGTGTGTTCATGTGGTGTCCTCTTATTCCCCTTGAGCGTGAGCCCTTATCTCTCGTATAGCACGAAGAAATACGTACGCCAAACGATATGACTTTTTTGTTGGACTCCGGTCTATTCCCGCTGGCACACTGCGTGCCGACCAGTCACGGAGCGACAGTCGAGTCTTGCAACAGGCACTCGTCATTCTCGGATCCGGTTACACCGCCAAGTTTCTCTTGCCACTCGCCCGGCACCGCTATACTCACGTCTTCGCCAGCAGCCGGAATCCGGATCAGCATCTCGCACACCTGAGCCCGGATCGGCGGATACGATTCGACTTGGTGCGGCCTGAGACGTGGCAGGCCATTCCCACATCAGCCGATATTGTATGGTGCTTTCCCGCAACACCGATCGAGTCGGTTCGGCAGTTCGCTGAGGCCGCATCGCTACGGACCCGCCGACTGGTGGTCCTCGGCAGTACCTCCGCCTACGACCAATCCGCCTCAGGTGTATACCCTCCACCCTGGGTGCACGAAACAGCCGACGTAGACTTATCACAGCCTCGTGTACAAGGTGAGGAATTACTGCGAAACGCTTATGGAGCAACGGTATTGCGGGTCTCAGGGATCTATGGACCAGGACGCAATCCTGTCCATTGGATCCACACCGGCCGGGTAGCTCCGTCACTCAAGTATGTCAATCTCATCCATGTCGAGGATCTGGCCACAGCCTGCCTCGCAGCCCTCAAGCATGCCGACTCCGGCGGTGTTTACAACATCAGCGACGGCCATCCGAGGACGTGGATGGAAATCTGTAAGACGGTCGAGCAACGATGGAAAATTCGCTCGTCTAATTCCCAGGCGTCCCACTCGACGGGGAAGCGGGTGTTGAACCAACGGATGTGCGAGTTGCTGGAATTGGATGGTACGGGCTTGCGTTATGGGGATCTCTTCGAGGCGCTTGAACTGATACAGAGAAATTCGATCAACGAAGCAACGCCGTCACGGTAAGGCACACGAGCAAGTTGTTCGTCGCATGGGCGACCATACCGGGAATCAGACTTCCCGTCCGTTCATAGATCCAGGCCCAGAGAAATCCACTCCAAAAGACGCTGACGAATCCGATCAGACTATAACCGTGGGCCAAGGCGAAGAGACTGGCACTCATCAGCGCGGCAGGAAGGAATTGGAACCGGCGGCGAAGCATCGCGAACAATAATCCGCGAAACGCAAGCTCCTCGAAGACCGGCGCGAAGGCGACATACTCCAACACACTGACGGTCAAGACAGACGGAGTTCCCCACACGAGATCTTGATCGAACCATTCCGTCCAATGGTCGTTCAAATCGAAGAACTCGGCGGCCCGTCCCATGACCCATTCACCCCATAATCCGGCTGCGATGACCGCGAAAATGGCCGAGGCCACGTATCCAGCGTCCTCTCGCTTGATTCTTAGACCGAAGCCGTTCCGAAAGGTGAGACCGGCCGGCTTGAGCAATTGGACATACGCCAGGGCCAACAGTGGAAGATAGGCTAAGGGAATCGCCAATGCGCGCAATGAAGTCGACTGGGATGATGCAGCAGATACAATAACGACGGCTGTGAGGACCCCTAAGGTCCCGCCGCGAAGGATGACCGCGGCGGCAGTTCTTCCGGACCATGGCGGCGGAACGCCGGGTACATGAAGACGGATGACATCTCTCCCGCGGCCCTTAAGTGTCACTATTCTCGACAGCATGACCGACCCGGCGACCAAGCAAAACAGCTCAAACAAGATCAAGGGACGAATCCATTGGTGAACCCGATTTGCCCTCAGCACACCCTGCCCGTCAACCGTCGCCAGGAGATCTTGATTGCCCGCACGCGCTGCCAATCGTGCGGCAAGACGATCATAGAACCATCCGCCCGGCAACGCCTTCGCCAGCCCGGCTTGTAATTCACTTTCTTGGGTCCTATCGAGAGGCTGGGCGCCATAGGCCGCTTCGATCAGTTGTCCGAACAGCAATGCCGACATACCATAGCTTGGCAGCTCGTGGACTTCAGCCAGCGCCGCGGTTTCTTGTCCGGATTCCCCGAGTAGAATGGCCAGTCGAAGCTTGGACAAAGGATCATCCGTCGTCTCAACGAGTTCCCGGTACCATTGGATGGCTTGCCGCTTGGTGTCATCGTTGCTGCCTAATGTCCACTCGGCCAGCCACTGCTGCCATTCCGGCGCTCGACGAAGGCTGTCCTGTGCATCCATTACACGGCCGACCATCAGATCAAGCGCGCGATCCGGCTCCGCAAATCGCTGGAGTTTTGGGAGGGTCATCGACATCCACAGCACGAAGCCCAGCGCGGCAACCAGGATACCGGCGCATACTCCGCTCACGATGAGGGACATTCGAGAGCCATACGGGCCACTCGATTGCTCAAGAACTGCAGACCGGTCTGGCTGCGGGAGATCGGGCAATTGTCCGACCGACAGTGTTTGGTCGCTCATGAGTCGCTGACTATAGCATGGGCCTGCACCCCATCGAATCCCCCTCAAAGTAGCTATCAGGGTGGTGACCGGCTACCAGCGGCGTTCTCGGATGATACAGCCGCCTCACCATCGTGGCGGTCTTTACAAGCGCTTCACGGACGAGGATTATCGCGTAGCCTCCTCGACCTGACTTGGCTATACTGATCGCCCGGATGTACGGAGCCTATCAGTGATGGAAAATTTTCTTGCCCCTCGCCGGTTGCTTTTAGGACCCGGCCCCAGTCTCGTGCATCCCCGGGTACTCCAAGCCCTGGCGACTCCCCTCGTCGGACATCTGGATCCCACATTCTTGAAGGCCATGAACGACATTCAGCTCCTCTTGCGCCGCGTCTTCGCGACGACCAACCAATTTACGATCGCCGTTTCCGGAACCGGATCAGCCGGCATGGAAGCCGCGGTGGTCAACGTCGTTGAACCCGGAGATGCCGTCATCGTAGGCGTCAGCGGTGTGTTCGGGACTCGACTGGCCACAATCGTAGAGCGCTGCGGTGGGACGGCCATTAGAGTGGAAGTTGCGTGGGGTCAGGCCATTGAACCGGAGACGATTGCCGCGGTGTTCCGACGGTCAGGCCCGGTGAAGGCCGTTGCGCTTGTGCATGCTGAAACTTCAACGGGAGCCTGGCAACCTCTCGAAGCGATCAGTGCCCTGTGCCGCGAGTACCAGGCCCTGCTGATCGTCGATGCGGTCACCTCGCTTGGCGGAATGCCGGTGGAAGTCGACCGGTGGAGCATCGATGTTTGCTACAGCGCGACGCAAAAATGTCTGAGTTGCCCGCCTGGCCTGGCTCCCTTGACGTTGAGTGAGCGAGCGCTGTCCGTCGTCAGAACTCGCCGCTCTGCCTGTCGGAGCTGGTATCTTGATCTGTCTCTCATTGCGGATTACTGGACGGAGCACAACCGGGCCTACCATCATACGGCGCCGATTTCGATGCTCTATGCCTTGCGAGAGGCCTTGCGCCTGGTCGAGGAAGAAGGGCTTCCTGCCCGCTTTGCCCGCCATCAGTTGAACAGTCGTGCGCTGCTTGCAGGACTGACCGCCATCGGGCTCGATCCATTGCCGCACCCTGATCACCGGCTTCCCACTCTCATCTGCGTCTCAGTTCCCGCCTCCATCGACGAGGCAGCCGTCCGAGCCCAATTACTGAAGACATTCGGCATCGAAATCGGCGGCGGCCTAGGCCCTCTCAAGGGAAAGGTCTGGAGAATCGGCTTGATGGGAGAATCCTCGACGGAAGCCAACGTCTTGACTCTGCTCAACGCATTGGAGGAGATCGGTATTCGTGGCGGTTGGGTTTCCACTCCCGGCGCCGCATTGCAAGCTGCCGCGCATGTCTATAGTAAGGGTGGTAGGTCGTGACGATTGCTATCCATCACGTGCGCCTCATCGACGGAACCGGAGCGGTTCAGAACGACGCGACGCTCCTCGTGCGCGGCACAAAGATCGTGGCGGCCGGTCTCAGCCGCGAGGTCGGAATTCCCAAAGGGGCTGTCCGCATCGACGGCCGGGGTCTTTCCATCATCCCCGGACTCATCGATTGCCATGTCCATCTTTGCTTGGGCGGAGAACCGGACGTGGTCGGCACGCTGGAATCAGAGCAGCCATCCTATACGCTGCTGAAGTCGGCCAGACATGCACAGGCGACGATCGACGCCGGATTTACCACGGTGCGCGATGTTGGGTCGCGTGATCATTCTATCTTCACGCTGAAACAGGCCATTGAGTCAGGCTTGTTGCCAGGGCCACGCATCGTCGGTGCGGGACGCGCCATCTGCATGATCGGTGGACATGCCCGGTTCATCGGTCAGGAAGTCGCAGGCACCGAACAGGTCAGACGGGTTGTGGCTGAACAGGTCGCCGCCGGGGCGGGCGTCATCAAACTCATAGCCTCCGGAGGGGTCTTAACACCCGGCACCTCACCGGATGAGGCTCAAATGACGATGGAGGAGTTGGCGGCGGCAGTGGATGCGGCACAGCAAGCCGGCAGAAGAGTTGCCGCCCATGCCCACGGCGCGGCCGGGATGAAGAACGCGATTCATGCGGGCGTGCGATCGATCGAGCACGCGACTTTGTTGGACGACGAGGCTGGAACCCTGATGAAGCGCTATGGCGTCTACATGGTCCCTACTCTTTCAGCTTTGGCTACGACGGCGGCATGCCGGCCTGGCTGCGGCATCCCGGAAACTGCATTGATGAAAGCCAAATCCATGACCAAGCGTCATCAAGCCAGTTTCAAAACCGCTCATCGGAGCGGCATCGCCATCGCCATGGGTACCGATGCCGGAACCCCATTCAACTACCATGGGGACAACGCGCAAGAACTTGAGCGGATGGTCGCTTTCGGCATGACGCCAATGGAGGCCATTATTGCATCGACCGCCACGGCAGCCCAGCTCATCGGAATCCAAGATTCGGTCGGGATCCTGACCAAAGGAATGGAAGCTGATCTGGTGATCGTGAAAGGCAATCCACTCAGCCGGGTTGATGTGCTACGGGACCGGGACAAAATTCTGGGCGTGATGAAGGCCGGGAAGTTGGTAGCGGGACCCCTCGCAAGAACATAGCCGGTTCACCCGGCTACCTCGATTTGTTGGAGTCCAATAAACCACGGCAGATCTTCGCAGGCATCCCGATATGCTTCAAGAAATAACCCCAGGACTTCTTCCAAATTCTTGTGCAATTCGTCCAAGCTTCTTGCCTGCATATGCGCTCCTGGGATCCCAGGCACAAAACCCACATACAAATCTATTCGCGGATCCCATTCTAAGTAAGCAGTAAACGTCTTCATGCAGTACATTAGCGCTCACACCGGAACAGTGCAGAGGAGAATGACATTTTGACGACGAGTCCGACAATGATGGTCGTCTATCACCGCCGGACTCGCCTTCCCAGGTCGGGCCTCACAAGGGATGGGCTGCTGGATCGGGCGGCCCGCCTCTCCGACCTGAGAGTTTGCTCTACAGTCAAAGCTCATCCTCTGCCGTCGTCGGCAGCCGGTGCGCCTACCACTCGTTGGGCATCTACTGACCCAGTTGAATACTGACCACGATCGCACCCATGACGTCATTGAGCTTGAAGTCCCGCTTCGGACTGTCGGGGTGGGCATTGTGGCAACCGGCACAATGCGGAGCGACTGCCAAATCGGCATAAACCGCCTCAAAATATCGAGTATCGCCGACCTTCGTGACTCCCTTGTAGGGACGATCGGGGTTGGTCACGACGGCGCCGAGCCCGATACTCTCAAGCGCGTTCGCAGCCACATTGCGTTTGTTGATCGGCCAAGAGCTGATCAGCCGGTATTCCACTCCTAGATTTTTCTTGCCGACGAGTCGTCCGGATTCCGATAGGAATTGAATCGGAAGAGGCATGGCATTTCTTTCCTCCCACTTCTCCGACACTGCGACGACCCCTTTCACTTGCATCCGTTCCACAGCATGCTTGGTATACACCTCACGGTCAGCCGCGACGACGGCATGGATGTAATCGGCCACTGTCTCGATCGGGAGGCTGATGGGGGTGGTTTCAGACCATGCCCGAGCCGGCCAGAGCACCGTCGCGCCTCCAATTCCAACTCCTAGTACGGCTCCCCATAGCAATTTCTTGGAGGATGTCATAGAGACCTCCTTGCTTGTTATATGGATGGACCACCTGCTAGTTGGCTTTCACGAGAATCGTAATCCATGCTCTATACTGGCATGTCCACTGAACTACTGGGGTACCGGCCTGACTACGTATAAACAGCAAGTCTCATGCTCCTCACCGACTCGCCACACGTCAATCAGCTGTCACCACGATCACCGTGAAAACGTTGTTCATTTCGCGCGAGGCACATCATCTGGCTTGGTGGTCTTCGACCGACCGGATGAAACAGCCTGAATCCGAACCGATACAGGTGAATCGGATCAGATTCACCTCATGCGATACGCACTTCTAGGCCATTTGACAGGGCATTTGTCCCCTCTTTCCGTCGGCTCAAGCGGTTATCGACCGATGTACGAATGACACATCGCTTTGGAGTGGTTCAGAGGCTGTTTTTTTCGGCAGGAAGGCGTGGGGATTGATGAGGTGTATCTGGCTCTTTTATTTGAGTCTCCAACTGTCACCGGCAACCCGAATCCGACCGTGAACGGCACGTACGAGACGACCATCCACGCCGGGAGTATAACATTTCGCATGAACTTCTGATGGCATGATGCTGCAATCAGGACGATAATGAAGAGTCCTTGTTTTCATTTCCCGAAGTAGCTACAATGGACACCGAGGTGAACAATGAGCCGGATCGGCGTCAAAGAACTCAAAAATCGCCTGACTCACTATCTTCGTCGAACCCAGAAGGGTGAAGAAATCATCGTCACCGATCGAGGACGGCCCATTGCGCTGCTTCAGCAGATTGAGGCCGGAAGGACCGGAACCCGCGAAGCTCGGCTGGCGCAATTGGAGGTGCTCGGCAAGATCATCCTGCCGACGGCGATACCGAAAAGGCGGCTGAAACCGCTGACCTACCATGGCCCCTCGGTCGGGCGAGCCGTGATCGATGACCGCGAACGGTAACGATGTTGTATTGGGACGCCAGCGCGCTTGTGAAGCAGTTCATCGATGAACCGGGGACCGACCAGGCTCTTTCCTTACGGGCTCACACTCCGCCTCACGCAACAGCTACTATAGCGTACCCCGAGACGTTTTCCGCGTTGCGCCGGCGTGTGCGGGAATCCGAGCTGGGAGAGTCTCAGTACCATGCAGTCGTGCGCCGTTTTTTGCAAGAGTGGTCTTCTTATGTGAGGGTGAATTTGGACGAGACCGTTCTCACCCGTTCCAAAACTCTTCTCGAACAATATCCCTTGCGCACGCTCGACGCCATTCACCTGGCATCGGCGCTCGAACTGCAAGACCACCTGGAAGAGCCGTCCGTGCTCATCTCCGCGGACATCCAACTCCTTAAGGCTGCCGCTGCAGAGCGCCTTGACACTAAACGCGTTCAGTTGTAAGGCTTACCGTCTCTCGTAGAACAGCTCCAGCGCCGACGCGATGCCATGCAGGCGACCGTTGCGAAAGGCCGTTTCGAGACGATTCCGCAGCGCCCGAATCCCCCCCTCGTCGCCCCGCTTCGTCACTCCCTGCGACACCATCATTTCCACCGCCACTTCAACCAGCCGTTGTTTTCGCCCGTCCATTTCCTCCGTCACAAAGTCACCCACAATTTTCGACGCGCGAGCAGTGACCACAGATTCCAAGAACGAGTCGTAACCCTGCTCGGCCACAACCTGTTCTCGAACAAGACTCAGCTCCGCCTTCACCCGCTTCACATCTTTCATCAAGATGGCGAACAATTCTTTCCTGCCTTCGTCGAAGAGCTTACGCTCCATTTCATCGAGGACAACGCCGGGGTCGATGTTTTCAGCACGTGGCTCATCTCCCCAGGACAGCCGGTCGTAGCTCTTGCGTTTGTCAGGATCTCCGACGATCTCGTACGCGACATTGATTTCTCTGATCCGCTCGTCCGCATCTCTCTTATGAGGATTCCGGTCAGGATGGTGCTCAAAGACGAGCTTTCGATAGGCCTTCTTGATGTCCTCGTCGGACGCTTCTCGGGAGACACCCAGCACCTCGTAATAATTCATCCGCGCCATGCGCAGGACTATAGCATGGGGTGTGATCCCCTTCACCTTGACAGTGGCGGACAACCCTTTTAGCCTTGCGCGGCACGAAACGGCCTATCCGGTTTTTCAGGCTAACCTGTTTAACTCGTCGATTTGTACGTATCGAGGAGGCGGCTATCTCTCCGACTAACAGACAGTCGTGGTGGACCGGCGTGACGCGCTATCAACGGCTGGTTCTCTTCGTCGCCTGGCTCGGCTGGGTCTTCGACGCGATGGATGCCACGATTTACGCGGTGGTGTTGCATCCGGCTTTGCACGAGTTGCTGCTCACGGAGGCCGGCCCTCCGACTACCGAGCAGATCGGCTGGTACGGCGGCATTATTTTTTCCATCTTTCTCATCGGCTGGGCCATCGGCGGCATTACGTTCGGTGTGCTCGCCGATCGATTCGGCAGGACAAAGGTGCTGATCGCCACGATCATGATCTATGCCGTCTTCACCGGGGCCGCGGCATTGGCGGAGACCTGGTGGCACATGGCCCTCGCCAGATTTCTGACCGCGCTCGGCATCGGCGGGGAATGGGCGGCAGGCGCCGCCATCGTCGCGGAGACGTGGCCGGAAGACAAGCGAGCCAAAGCCGCGGGCATTCTTCAGTCGGCATGGGCCATGGGGTTCTTTTTGGCCGCCACGATGAATCTCACTTTGAAGGAGACTTACGGGTGGCGTGGACTCTTCGTGATCGGAATCCTTCCGGCCTTCGTGGCCCTCTTCGTGCGCTGGTGGGTCAAGGAACCGGAACGTTGGACCCATGCGCATGAGCAGAAGGCCATCCCTCTGACAAACATCTTTCGAGGCGAGTTACGGCGAGCCACGTTGGTCGGTTCAGCGTTGGCGTTCGTTGCCGTGTTCGGCCTATGGGGTGCGACGAATTGGGCCCCGACGCTTATCCGAGAGTTGCCGGACTTGAAGGGACAAGAACCTGCCGCCCTCACCAAGGACGTCAGCTATGCCATCATGGCTCTGAACGCCGGCGCGATCTTCGGCTACCTCGGCTTCGGCCCTCTGGCAGACCGGTTCGGCAGACGACCCGTCTTCGCTTTCATGTGCCTCGGCAGTCTCATCATGTTGCCGGTCACGTACTTGGCCCCTTCGAGTTATATCGGCGTTCTGATGCTTCTGCCGATCTTGGGATTCTTCAACAACGGAATTTTCAGCGGATTTCCGATCTATCTTCCTGAGCTCTATCCGACAAGTCTACGTGCCACAGGAGCGGGATTTTGCTTTAATGCCGGGCGCGTGCTGGCGTCTGTCTCTCCATTCTTGACCGGCTGGTTGGTCACGACATTCGGCACATTCGGACGTGCAGCCAGCATCATCGCGCTGATCTATCTGCTCGGACTTGTTGTGCTTTTGTTCGCTCCAGAAACAAAGGGTCGGCGCCTGCCTGATTAACCCTTGACTCGGGGGGATCCGGGCTTATCTCTCGATTATGGATACGACACCTACTCCTCGAGTGCTTACCCACGATGAACGAAAAGCCGCCGAAGCCGCATTTTCAGGCCGACCATGTAATCCGGCTTGGTCTGAATCGGCCAAGAGAGTATATGAAGGCCTCATCCATGCGCTTCCAGCTTTACCGGGTGAGACGGTCGTAACAACCAATCAAAACATCTCGAGCGAGGCCCAGTCTATTGAATCGACTCCGACGTTACCGACCGCAGAAGACCCGAATCTTCACGGTCCCGCTCATTCGGAAAACTCGCCGGAGACGCGTGCCGACGCTCCAAACAGCCAGTTGATCACGAATCGCCGACAAGCGATTCAAGCCGGATTTTTGATCGATGTGTCAACGGACGCACACAAACTCGGCTTGACCTTCTCCGTTAGTGTAACGAAGCCTCTTTGGGAAGTCGGGATCGCGCCCGGTGAGTCGATATCCGAGGAAGAAAAGGCTCAACGATTGCGGGATGTGTTGATGGCTTTTCGGCTTCGCATCGCGAGTCAGGCCACCCTCTCGCCGCTGATCGACTTTCCGGCCATGCTCGCTCTGCCGCCCGGCGGTGTGCCGCAGCCGGTGCCGTTGTTCGCGTTGATCCAACCGGACGAAGAGAATCGCGCGGCGGCTACCCTGCTGCTGCCCAATGAAGTGTCGGCGACGATCATTCCGATGAATTAACAGTCTGTTGAACGAGTCCCCAGCGGCATTCCCGAACAATATGGTTCATCAACATCTTGCTAACCATTCCCTTTCAAGCCCGCAATTTCCATGACCAGATTTCTCTCTTCAGATTCCGTTTTGATTTCTTCATTCAGACGCGCATCGAGCAATTGATCTAAAATCTTCTTGAAATGCGGGCCTGGTTTCAATCCCAT
>DATIGP010000256.1:0-3805 GCA_035454625.1 Nitrospira sp. | reverse complement strand
GCCACGCTGCCGACGATGCTGGCGACACTTTGCCACAAGGACAGCTGCGGCGTTTTGGCTTCGATCTTCTGAGGAATGACGATGGTATCGCCCGGTTTCATATCCTTGATCCGGACATACGCCCCCTCCGTCGATCCGTTGGCTTTCACCACATACATCTCGCTCTTGCTGGCATCCTCCGTGACGCCACCTGCTTGGTGCAGGTAATCTTCCAGGTTGAAGCCGACGCGATACACGACCGTGCTCGGATTCTTGACGGATCCGATCACGCTCACGGTCTTGGGCGGCTGCGGGATCGCGATGCGATCCTTGGCTTCCAGCATAATATCGTCTTCGGAGCCCTCCAATTCTTCGATCGAACGGATATTCACAACGACACGACCTAGCTCGACCCGACCAGTCACGGCCTCGAGCTGCTGAAGGCGCATACTGAGCACCTGCTGCTCCGCCGCCTGCCCCGCAGCCGCACCACTGACTTGAGACATCCCCACAGTACCCGCTGCAATGGCGGCCGATTGGGCTGTGAGCCGCTGTCTCTCCGCCGCAAGGAAGCGATCGAGCTCCATCTGCTGACGCTTGCGCACCGATTCACGCACGAGCACAATCCCTTCCGGGAACGCGGTGGGGGTAAAGCCGCCAGCCCGCTTCAAGACGGAGCTGAGCGTTTCGCCCGTCTCGAGCGTGAAATATCCTGGCCGTCTCACTTCTCCCTCCACAAACACGACGTGGGGGGGACGCATCTGCGTTCCGACCACGATCTGGTCCAACCGTTGGAGCGGAATGTCTTCTGCTTTCTCATTGTCGAACAGCGCCTTCGGGCTGAAGGAAATGACTCTGGTTTCATACGTCAGCGGATCCGTCCGAACAATTTCTGCCTTGTCCATATAGGCATCCACGGTAAACTGATCGGGACGCAGAATATCACGGACAGCCATGCCTGAACGGAATTCGTACGGGCCAGGATTTTTGACCGCACCTGCCAGAGTCACCACGTTCACCACTTGAGTCGGCAAAGAGGCGACACGAAGGAAATCCCCATCCTTCAGTACCACATCTGCTCCGTTGCTCGTCGGACGTTTCTTCCCGCTCGCTTCAAGAATTTGGCTGAGGTCGATATCGGTCATCGTCCGGCCTTTATCCGGATCAAGCCGCAGCAATTGACAGCGCTGAAGGTTGGCTGATGGAGTGACGCCGCCTGCCAACTGGAGCAAATCCGTTAACCGCGTTCCGGATTGAAGCTCGTAAATCGCTGCGCGTTTGACCGCTCCGCTGACGGCGGCAATTGGTCCCAACGGGGGCACGAGAATGACGTCGCCCGCCTGAAGCCTCGCGTCGTGGCGGCGATCTCCGAGCATGAGAAATTGGTAGAAATCAACTTCGGCCACGACGTGATTGTCGCGAACCAGTCTGATCTGCCGCAATGAACCAGTGCGCGCGGGCCCGCAGGCGGCATACAGAGCATTTGAAATCGTGGCCAGGGATCCGACCTCATAGGCGCCGGGCCTGACGACTTCCCCCACAACATAGACCTTGAGCGTCCGCAGGCGAGCCATCGCCACATGTACTTCAAACCGTTTCAGGTGCGCACTCAGGCGGTTGGTGATCGCCTTCTCTGTCTGCGAAAAAGTGAGTCCACCAACAGGAATGCTACCAATTTGAGGAATCACAATCGTGCCGTCCCGCTCGACCGGCACGATGTAACTGCGGTTCAGACTCTGTTCCGGAACGTTCCAGATGTGAATAGAGAGCGAATCGAGTGGTCCGATAATATAATCGGGACCGACCGGTGCATCCGGGACCGGCGCAAAACTGGTGGCCTGCGTGTCGAAGAAATCATACCCGAATTGATGCAGACGACTTGTAACGTTCTGAAGCACCGAAAACTGGGCGAAGGCTTCCTCGACCGAGTAGTCCTTGCTCGTGAGTTGAGCCGCTTGCTGCGCGAGTTTCGCTCGATCCTCCCGCTCCTGCTTGGAGCGGCTATCCAACTCGAGCTTGGTCCGATCCGAGTCGAGTTTGAACCGATCCGAGTCGAATTTTGACCGATCCTCTCGTTCCTGTTTTTCCTTAACCACATCCTCCCGCAGTTCTTTCTTGAAGCGCTCATCCCGTTCCAATCTGATTCTCGTATCGGCCGAAGGAGGCAATATCGCGGATGAATCAGCCGGCCAAAAATCATTCAGCGTCGGTCCGGTCGGAGCGATAGCCGGCGACGTTTTTGCCGGGGGAGGGGGACAAGGCGTCTGAGGCGGAGTAAGCGGCTGCAGTGCGGTCGGATTCGTAACTATTGGGGAGCCAGGAAGCAAGTCTTTCGCACCGGAGCCAGGCATGCCTGCAGCGCCGAGGGAGGGGAATCCGCTTCCTCCAAGCGTCTGCGCCATCAACGGCGCAGGGACCGCCATCGCGAGGACCAGCATCCAGATACAGGCCCTTGCGAAAGCATGGGGAAGGCGTTTCATCGCGGAACTCTCCACGAGGTCAGACATTCTGAAGAGATGCTGTCTCAGGTGATCCACGTACAGATCAGCTGAACCGTAGCCCATCGAATTGTGTCCGTCAAGAGAGAGGCGTGATTTCGCCATGCGTTCTCATCGCCTTTCAAAAGTCGACAATTAGCGATGTCCAGAACAGATGATTATTCGCGGTCACGTTCGGAGCGAAGGTTTCGGTGAACGGAACCACGGACGAGATCTGGCCTGGGTTATAGATCCGTTGGTAGGTATAGCCAAAGCTGAACTGACCTTTCCGGGAGAACCACCAGGTCATATCAGTGCTCGCTTCATATTTTCGTTCGTGTACTGCTAAGCCTCTTTGTCGTTCCTGATAGTTCAAGTTGCTTCCTACTTGAAAAGTGTCCGTCATGTATCTCGTGCTGCGAACGAAGAAATCGATGCCGTCCGTCCCCATATGGTGGCCTAGAGGGAAGCCATATTGGCGCATGCCGTTGGTATAAAAGCCGTTGTTGTACCAGACGCCGGCCAATTCCGGGCTGTTTCGCCGGGGGTAATCCGTGTCAGCGAATTCAATGCGAAGGTCCGTTGTGTCATTGCTAAAGAGTTGCGGGATATAGATGCCAGCCAGGTAAGCTGCGCGCGTCGAGATGGGTTTGCTCCATTTATCTTCAGAACCTAATTCCCCATAGATTTGCATGCCGGCTGGAAAGGGTATCAGGTAAGGAACATGAGGAATTTTGACACGACCATCCAACATCGCCTGCTCATTGCAATTGGCCGCTCCTTCCTGATTCGGTTGGCCTTTGTAGCAGTTGAGGAGTGTGCGTGGGAAAGAAGTTCCACTTCCTTGACCACCGAACTGGGTCAGTCGAGTTAGGCCCAATTCCAACCAGGAGGTCGGGAGATAACTGATCCGCAGCCCGAAGATTTTCTCGTGCGAGAACGTTTGCTGGCCTTCCAAGCGAGCCAGAAAGGTATTGACCTTCCAGTCTCCAAGCTTACTGAAGACCCAGGGCAGCTGAAAGCTCTCATCGCTTCCGAGCTTGACCATGTCGAGTGGGAAGGCATGGTCGGTCAGCAACAGCGAACCATGATACCCCGGTCCCCACCATTGGGTTCCTCTCCCGAATTCAAGGGCGACGTTCCACATGGTGAGCTTGAGACTGGCCTCCCGCAAATACACATATTGATCGTTCAATGAGGTGAGGGGACCGACCGTGGGGCCACGACTGAGGGCATCAACGTTACTAATGAATTTCGGTTGAACCATGACGGCCGCCCAGTCTCCAACCTCAAGCCAGCCGCGGACATCTGTCTGGTTCTGGACGCCGTTGGCATAATATTCACCACCG
>DATIGP010000255.1:0-6821 GCA_035454625.1 Nitrospira sp. | reverse complement strand
AGAAGCTTTCCAAGGCCGACTTTTTCGCTGAACACGTCAAGTGCCGCCCGGGACAATCCACTTCAGGCGAAGATCTTTCGCTCCGGTCGCTTCACCCATTTTACTTGCTCCATGCCCTGTGCTTTCTTCCAATGGTCCTCGCCTATAACTTTTCACGGACATGGTTCCGACGTCCCTGGGCGCGGCTGAGTCTATCATCCACCCTGGATTTATTTTTACTGGCAAATCACTTCGATCCTCTACCGATCCGGAATGGTGGTAGCTCTCAGATTGTTTTCCCGATACCATCCCACTGGGTCCATCTTCAACTCGCTTATTATTCTGGGCAATGTGCTGCGAAGAGAGTAGCGTGGGACCCAGCCGAGCAGCGTACGTGCGCGAGAGATATCAAACGCATAGTGGTCGTCGGATAGATTGATCATCCAGGGCTTAACGAATGGGTTGGCGCCCGGCACCAGGTTCTGGAACCAGGCGCCAACCTTGGCCAAGGCCTTAGGAATACTGTACGTGGTCCATTCTTTGCCGTGAATGTGGCGGCTGATGGCGCGTTGTAGCTCATCGTAACTGAGCGTTTCCGGTTCGCCGATAAGCAGCGTCGTGACTTGTGGAAGCTCCTTGCGATGTTCGACAGCGAGCACCAAGGCTTCGACCATATCCCTCATATGCAAGAAGGCCACTCCATGTGTGATCTCGCCGGGAAAAATATGGCCGATGAACCGCCCTTCGTAAATGCGCTTGATCTGCTGCGCGAGGGGAATTGAATGACATCGATCGTCATACACAGCGCCGATGCGCATCAGCACCACCGGCACGTCGCCCCTTTCACGCAAGATAAGTCGCTCCGCTGCGACCTTCGACTTCGGATAATCCCATTTCGGATTGATCGGCCAATCTTCGTTGATAGGCTCTCCAGGTCGGCATAGCTCATGGACTAGCATGGTGCTGGCGAAGAGAAATTGCTCGACCTCAAAGTCGCGCAGCCCGTGCAACAGCCGTTCAGTGCCGCGCACGTTCACTTGCTCGTACAGGGGGCTCGACTGACTCGAGAAACTATAGTATGCCCCGAGATGGAGAATTGAGGCGATCTGCCCGTGACCGAGCCGACGGACTTTGTTCAACGCCGCGTATACACTTTCATCCGAACTGAGATCGCAAGCGATGACGTGTGCGGTCTTGGGCACCGGACGAGGCGGCCCTTTACAATCGAAGCCCATCTCCGTGTAGTTTCCTCCAACGTGATCAAGGAACGCGCTGCCGATCAGCCCACTGCTGCCGGTAATAATTAATGTTTCCAGAATCTTTTCACTTGTCGATGTTGTATTCATAACCCTTCCGCCACTTCCGTTCGTTAGGCACCAACCTGACCTTTGCCAGCACTACAAGGCGAGCGGTGATAAACCGCTACCGCCACTTTCCCACCGCAGTCTTCGTCAACCATCTTCTTGCTTCTTGGCCATTGCGCATTGCTTAGCAATCTGTATTGGGGGACAGGCTGATTGAACGTCAGCGTACCCAGGGCATCTTTTCGTTCAAAGTTACTCTTGACATGTTGAACAAGATTGATTATACATTAGACATAGTTTGAACATACATTAGACATTACTTACAATACAAGTTGTAACGGGATTGAAGCCTACAGGGAGTTAGGTAAACGAGAGTTCTAAGAAGCAGGGATTCTGAGAAATCCTCACCGTCACAGAAAAGCTTCAGGATTAGTTATGGGCCTAGTTTTCCTCTTGAATCAATGGGTCATCGGGAGAACTTAGCAATTTATAAGGAGGCAATCATGAAAACGAAGAGCATATTGACGATTGGATTCTTGTCGATGCTAGCGGCAACCAGTGTCGTGACCACAACCGACAGCTTCGCAGCCCATCCGGGTCGCGTGGATGTTATCGGAACTTATGACAAGGCGACACAGCAAGATAGCGGAAAGACTACCGCAGGGCCGTTGCCGAGAGTAGATGTCATCGACACCATCACGCATGGAGGGCCTTCGTATCCCTATATGAAGCCCATGAACCGCTGACGATCGGCAAGCCACCTCGCTGAGGGTGGACCTGTACTATTGTAGATGTTCAGGAAAGTAGGTTCATTCTCACAGCCTGGTGGCTTGCACCTAACGAAGCGGTTCCCGCGAGAGTCTTCTAACGTCTGGAGGCAAAGGAGGGTTGCAGATGATACGACATACCACACGACTAACTGTAGCGCTGACCGGAGTCATGGCCACGATTCTCACCACTGCCATGCCTCTCCAGACAGCTTTCGGCGAAGGTGGGGCACGACGTGATGTCGTGCGCCAAGAACAGCAGACCGTCAAAGATGCCATCAAGCACGCCACGGAAGCGGTGGAGCACGGCAAACAAGGTCATGCGGAGAAGCTTGTGACACATGCTGAAGCCTCGCTGCAGCAGGCCATGAGAGGAGGCACAGACCCGCATCTGGCAGAAGCGATGACCCATCTGAAAGAGGCGATTGAGCATGGTAAGGCTGGTCATGCCGATGTGGCCACGAAGCATGCCGAAGGTGCTGTCAGTCATCTATCTCAAGTCAGGTGACGCATGAACGCCAATGGCGAAGGCTGTTTGTACGAACGGGCAGGGGAAGATCACTCTGCCCGTTTCTGCATCTGAAATCCATGGCCCATCCGCGTACAGGCACGTACATTCCTCACCTTGCTTTCCACTTCTCTTACACCATTTCTCCAAGACCCCACGCTACGGGGTTCGGTGACCGTAACCTGCAAAGACATAAACTACGGATAGTAAGTCACTTTAAATTCACCTACGAGCAGATCTTATGGCGCCCGGGCTGATTCGAGAGATGATCCCTATTGACCAGTCTTCGTTTGACAAAAATGCGACCATATTCTCTCCACTTGACCTATGACCACCCTACAACACAAAAGGTACACGGGGGCAATTATGTTGAACCTAAAAATTACGAGTTTCGTCCTGTTTGTATTAGCCCTCTCACAATTCGGCTACGCCGAAGAGCATCAGGGACAATCAAATACTTCTCTAGCTAGGCAGACGATGTCGAACCAATTCTGGTGGCCCGAAAGACTTGACCTCAGCCCCCTTCGCCAGCATGCAGCTGAGTCCAATCCAATGGGCAAACAGTTTACATACGCTCAAGAGTTTAACAAGCTCGATCTGAAGGCTGTGAAGAAAGACCTCAAGGAGTTGATGACGGCCTCACAGGACTGGTGGCCGGCAGATTACGGTCACTACGGACCATTTTTTATCCGAATGGCCTGGCACAGTGCCGGTACCTACCGCATCGCTGACGGTCGTGGCGGAGCAGGCGGCGGTCAACAGCGCTTCGAGCCTCTGAACAGTTGGCCTGATAACGCAAACCTTGATAAGGCGCGCCGGTTGCTATGGCCTGTCAAAAAGAAATATGGGAGTAAACTTTCATGGGCCGACTTGATGGTCCTAACGGGGAATGTCGCCATGGAATCAATGGGCTTCAAGACCTTCGGTTTTGGCGGCGGACGTGTGGACGATTGGGAAGCCGATCTGGTCTATTGGGGACCTGAAAAGAAATGGCTCGCGGATGAGCGATACAAGGGCGACAGAAAGTTGGACAACCCACTTGCTGCTGTTCAGATGGGCCTCATCTATGTGAACCCAGAGGGACCTAACGGTAATCCTGATCCAATAGCGGCGGCGAAGGATATCCGAGAAACGTTTGGTCGTATGGGGATGAACGATGAAGAGACTGTCGCTCTGATCGCGGGCGGCCACACCTTCGGCAAAGCCCATGGCAATGGAAATCCATCCAAATGTGTCGAGGCTGAGCCCGCAGCTGCAGCTATAGAGGAGCAGGGATTTGGCTGGAAAAACACCTGTGGGTCGGGCAAGGGTGCCGATACTATTACGAGTGGGTTGGAAGGCGCTTGGTCCGTCAACCCTGCTGCATGGACCAACCAATACTTTACGAACCTCTTCACCTTCGAGTGGGTGATGACTAAGAGCCCGGCTGGCGCCACACAATGGATTCCCAAAGATGGCCAAGCAGCAAACCTGGTGCCTGATGCTCATGATCACAACGTCAGACATGCTCCCATCATGTTAACGACGGACCTCTCACTAAAGTTCGATCCCGGTTATCAACAGATTGCGAAACGCTTCCTTGAACACCCGAAGGACTTTGAACTCGCGTTCGCGAAGGCATGGTTCAAGTTGATTCATCGTGATATGGGGCCTCGCGCACGTTATCTCGGCAAGGAAGTTCCCCAGGAGGACCTGATCTGGCAAGATCCCATTCCTAAGGTCAATCACAAACTGATCGGCACCAGCGACATTGCGAGTCTGAAAAAGACCATCCTTGCGTCTGGATTGACGGTCCCGGAACTCGTTCGCACAGCCTGGGCGTCCGCTGCGTCTTTCCGCGGCACGGATAAGCGTGGCGGACCCAACGGAGCGCGTATTCGCCTCGCGCCACAAAAGGACTGGCCGGTCAACAATCCGGAGGAACTGGCCAAGGTCCTTGCACGCTTAGAGGGCATTCAAAAGGACTTCAATAAGGCGCACACAGACGGGACAGCCGTGTCAGCGGCGGATCTGATTGTCTTAGGTGGAATTGCAGCTGTGGAACAGGCGGCGAAGGCAGCCGGGCACAGCGTGCAGGTCCACTTTACGCCAGGACGCATGGACGCATCGCAACTGCAAACGGATGTCAGTTCGTTCGCCGTACTTGAGCCAAAAGCAGATGGGTTTCGCAACTACTACGGCGAGGGCAACTATATGTCACCCGCAGAAATGCTGGTCGATCGGGCCAATATGTTGACATTAACGGTCCCTGAAATGACTGTTCTCGTGGGAGGGATGCGAGCGTTGAACGCAAATGCAGGACAATCCAAACATGGCGTTTTCACCGACAAGCCTGGGACATTGAGCAACGACTTCTTCGTGAACTTGCTCGACATGTCTACAAAGTGGCAAAAGTCATCGCAGTCTCAAGGGGTTTACGATGGTGTGGATCGAAAGACGAATGCCATCAAATGGACCGCGACACCTGTGGACCTCATTTTCGGGTCGCACTCTGAACTCCGTGCGATCGCAGAGGTCTACGCTGCCGAAGATGGACAACGGAAGTTTATTCGTGACTTTGTGACTGCATGGAACAAGGTGATGATGCTTGACCGATTTGACGTCATGTAATCTCGGCGGGTGATCGCCGTGATGGACTTGGCTGCATCGGACGCCTTAGCCGCAAGAGGTTGGCATTCTATCGATTCTCCATGGATCGAAGGGTGCCGTTAGTAGATTCAGACGCATCCCACAGTTGGCGATCGCCAACTGTGGGTGCCATTGCGGGTTCAGACCCACCTGATGGTGAATCGCAAAGCGGTGTATCGGGCGTTAAGCCGTCCAGGCTGATTTTTGTATCAGCGGGTCTCCACCGGCGGAATGAGAACGGGGTGTCTCGATCACGGGGCTGCTGCGGGAATGTGGCAAGGAACTTATGGACTCTGTCGACCTGAAAGCGATGATCTGCATGCGTCTCCGGCACAAGTGTGTGAGCGACCGGTGAGCCTCAAGCGGTTCCGTGCGAACCATGCATAGGCCTTCACGACAAGTGGCTCGATGAGAGAAAGTCGGGTGAGCCTCGCCAACAATCCCAGGCCGACTGCCTCCCACATGGCTCGGAACACATCGACGCCGGTGATCACGGTCCCATCACCCCAACGGGCGTGAATGATCCTCCCAAGTTCAGTTGGGGATAGATCTATTGATCTTGGGTCATAGTCCGGCCGTGAGAAGTCGCAAAATGCCAGTAGCCGACGCCTGTCCAATCGCCTCATAAGGGCGATTTCTCGATCGCAAATCGGACAGGCTCCATCGAAGAATACTGTGAGCGGGTATGATCCCATCTGATCGGCCTCTCCTCGTTACCCGCGAGATACGGCTTGCCTCATCAATCGATCCAGCCGGTGATCCAAGTCAGCGAAGTCCTCCAGAACCGTAATATTGTATTTCATGAAAAGGTCGCGCATCGCGAGCGCGCCATGACCGCCGACCGCAAGATCGGAACTGGGAAGCAATTCATCGGCAAGGGTTTGAACCAACTCAGCCGCAGTGGCCTCGGAAAGTGCGACAGGAAATGACATGATGGTCAGATCTGGTTCAACCTCCTCGCAGAGCTTGGCCAGTGAGCCAAGAGGCACATTGGCTCCCAAATAGTGAACTCGGCAACCACGAACACGACATCGATAGGCGACTGCAAACGCGGCAATGTCGTGTTCCTCGCCGGGCGGGCAGGCCACGACCACTTTGGCACCAAACTCAGCGACTGGAAGCTGATTCATGGCGGAGAAAATCTTTTGTTGGATTTGCCTCGTCACGTAATGTTCGATGGCCACGTCCAGATGACCATCGTGCCAGAGCTGCCCCACCTGCTCCTGAAGCGGGAGTAAGATCCCATGCAGCGCTTCCTCAAAGGGAATCACCGCCACGGCGCCGTTCAAACGCTTCTCAAAGATCACACGATTGAAGGGATTCAAGTTAGACAGGAGTTCCTGCAGGAGCCTACTGAATGCATTGTCGACGAATGACACTTGCGGCGCATTGGCTCGTGCTCGATTCAACAACTCCTCTCGCCCTAATTTCGACAGCTCTCCGATCGAGCCGCCAGAATCCAGCTGCTCCTTCAGGAACCTAAGCAACGCGACATCTTCATCAGAATAATTGCGATAACGATTGGCTCCTCTAGTCGGTTTTAAGATTTCAAACCGACGCTCCCACACTCGAATAACATCTCGTGAGAGGCCCGTGAGTTTCGCAACTCTCTGAATTCTATGAGTGTTCATAAAC
>DATIGP010000254.1:0-11409 GCA_035454625.1 Nitrospira sp. | reverse complement strand
GCCACGGGGAAAATGCCAGTGTATACCGCTATTTTCCCCCCGGGAAGCGCGAACGCATTGGCCGTCTTGTCATCTTTAATCACCGACACTTCCCACTGAAACTGCTGAGCCATCTCGGCATACTTCGAGCGCTTGGCGGCTTCAACAATGCGGGCAACGACACGCTTGACCGGTTCGATTTCACGAGGATCTTGGGACAATCGCATCTTCGGGTCGGTTTTGATCTGATTATACGCCTGCGCTCCCATGTGCATTTCTTGACCGATCGATGTCATCAGCAACTGTTTCCGCCCGGTATAGGGATTGGTCTCGCATCCAACCAAGCCGATACCCCCTATCAGAAGGCAGAACGTTGTCGTTGCACGCACAAGCTTATGGGTTCGCATCCTCAACCTCCAGCCAAAGTCCCGTCCGCCGAATACCGGTGCGATTGACCACACTCGTATCGATTGATAGATTACCGACCGCCACGCGGGATTTCTAGAGGAGCGAAAATTCGGTGGCTGCGTCACGTTCCCACAACGGCATCGATCGCATCGGCATCGACGAATCCGGGAAAGGTGATTATTTCGGTCCGCTCGTCATCGCTGCCGTATTTGTCGATGCCACGACCCAAGGTGAACTCGCACTGATGCAGGTTCGGGACAGCAAGAAAGTCTCCGATGGTCGCGTGCTCGAATTGGCCCCCGACATCAAAACCATTTGTCCCCACAGCATCATTGCCATCGGGCCTCAGAAATACAATGAACTTTACGCCAAGATTAAAAATTTGAACCGCATGCTAGCCTGGGGCCATGCCAAGGCACTGGAGAATTTGCTGGAGCGAGGCGTGGTTTGCGAACGAGCGATCTCGGATCAATTCGGGGATGAACGGCTCATTCTGAACGCCTTGCAGGAGAAGGGACGGAAAATCTTCCTCGAACAGCGGACCAAAGCGGAATCGGATTTGGCCGTCGCCGCGGCATCGGTCTTGGCGCGGGCGGAATTTCTCATTCGTCTCAGACGCCTTTCCGACGAAGTGGGCACTACTCTACCCAAAGGCGCCTCTCAAGCCGTCGAACTCGCCGCTAAAATGATCATCAAGAAACACGGAAGAGAACGGCTCGACTCAGTAGCCAAACTGCATTTCAAAACCACCCAAGCCGTACTGGCGGGGCCGATCTAATTTCCGAAGAGAGATCGGCATTCACCGTCGGCACGTTGGCTCGTTCACTCCTTCGTAAAATGGCGACCACCAGACAACGAAACCTATCCCACCTATCTCCCAAGAAACCGAACCAGAGGAAGGAGCGGAATCCCCTTTAGAACCTGGCAGACCGGATATTGATGTGCTTTTTTAACGATGGTCCCTCTGAACTCACTACTCGTGTATGGCCTCGGAGACATTGTGGACCGGCTCCAGCTGTTCTCGTGGGCGGATTGAGCCGCTGGATGGCCTGATCTAAGCGACTGACCTAAGCCGATTCACCCACTTCGAGGTCCGAGGATTTGCCTTCGGCTGTGGGAGTGCTTTCCGCGACCGGTTCCCCTTCCCAATACAAGATCCGGCGGCAATAGGGGCAGAGAAGCAGATCTTCGGACCGTTTGACCTGCGCGATGAGCTGCGGCGGTATCTGTAGACGGCAACCGAGACAGATGCCGTTACGGACGGCTGCAAGAGGGTGGTCTTTCCGCGAGGCTTTGACCTGATTGTACCGATCGAGTAAAACCTTTTCGACCCGGTCTGAAGCCGCGTGATGGAGGCGTTCGAGTTGAGCCAGTTCAGTTGCATGCTCTTTGTCCTGAGCGTCCAGCTCCTGCTTCTCCTGCGTAAACACCTTCTCCAGTGCGACTTTTTTCTCCTGCAGCTCTTTGACGGTCTTCTGGAGTTGGTCGATCTTGTCCATCGCCAGCAGAATCTTCTCTTCAAAATCTCCTCGTTTCTTATTCGCCAACTCCAGCTCGAACAAATGCGCCTGATACTCCTTATTGGTCTTAAGACTTGCCGCGTGCGATTTCATCTTGTCTGTGTGCGCCTCATGCGCCTCTAGGTCCTTTTCGTGCGAACGACGTTCTTTGACGGCAGCCTCGACGGCGGTCTGGGTGTCGTGTAGCATCTGGGTTGCCTCTCGAAGGGGGACTTCGGAGGCATGGAGACGCTCGGGGATTTTTCGACGGAGCTCCCTGATCTCCATGATTCGAAGATCGAGCTTTTGCAACTCAATAAGCGGGGAAAGCTTTTGGTTCACGTATCCTTTCCATCGATGCTGACGCACGGAAGGGACCAGACACCTGTCTGAACTGGTGGGCCCACTAGGACTTGAACCTAGGACCAGCTGATTATGAGTCAGCCGCTCTAACCACCTGAGCTATGGGCCCCATCAAACCGGTTCGAACTCAGGCTGATGTCGGCATGATTGTAACCACTTCCCTGACGCTTCGTCGGTCTCAGCCTCAACAGTATCGACACCCGAACGGTGATTTTAGGCCGTCGCTCTGAACAGAGTCAAATCACGCCGTGATCAAACTGGAAGCTACAAGCTTTCGACAAAACTTCTCAGCTTCTTACTACGACTCGGATGCCGTAATTTTCTCAAGGCCTTGGCTTCGATTTGCCTGATGCGCTCGCGGGTGACTTCAAAGTCCTGTCCGACTTCTTCCAAGGTGTGATCGGTCGCTTCACCGATGCCAAATCGCTTGCGCAGCACCTTTTCCTCTCGAGGGGTCAAGGTTTCCAAAGCGCTGTTGATTTGTCGCTGCAGGTCATAGCGAATGGCCGCCTCCAGCGGAGACACGGCCTTTTTATCTTCAATGAAATCGCCCAAATGACTGTCTTCTTCTTCACCAATGGGGGTTTCGAGCGAGATGGGCTCGCGAGCGATCTTCAAAATCTTCCGCACTTTGTCCAATGGCAGATCCATGCGCTCGGCAATTTCTTCGGGAAGGGGCTCACGACCGAGCTTCTGCACGAGATGTCTGGAGGTCCGAATCAGTTTATTGATTGTCTCGATCATGTGAACCGGAATTCGGATCGTTCGTGCTTGATCCGCAATGGCTCTGGTGATGGCTTGCCGAATCCACCAGGTGGCGTAAGTGCTGAACTTGTACCCGCGCCGATACTCGAACTTGTCCACGGCCTTCATCAGCCCGATATTGCCCTCCTGGATCAAATCAAGGAACTGAAGCCCTCGGTTCGTGTATTTCTTTGCGATGCTGACCACGAGCCGCAAATTGGCCTCGACCAACTCCGCCTTCCCGCGCTTCACCTTCTCTTCGGCCAGATCGAGATGCTTGACCGCATCTTTGATCTCTTCAGCCGGTACAAGCGCCTCTTCCGTTTCCAACTGCCGAATCTTGGCTTTGGCGGCTTGATAGACCTTCCGAATCTCCCCCAGCGCCTCTTCCGACACCCCGGTCTTCCGTTTGACTGCCAAGAAGTCCTGACGGCTCCGGCACATCCTCCTCAGCAGTTCGGCACCTGCCTCCCCCCCCACACCAATCCGCCGCTGGCAACTCATCGCTTCCCGCTCGGCGGCACGGATCTGCACCGCCAGATCGCGGACACGCTGGACCATTCGGTCTTTCAGCACACCGTGGAGATTGACGGATTCAATCTTGTTCACCACTTGCTGACGCATCGCATCGAACTGCTTCTTGAACTTCTTTTGCTTGATCGGATCATTGCCGACATGCTTGCCTTTCTCTGCCAACGCTTTCAGCGCAAGCGAGACTTTCCGCACGGCATTCAACGACTCAAGCGTCTTCACCCGCAACTCCTCGTAATCTCGCTCCACCGGCGGCTGCTCTTCCTCAAAATCCTCTTCAGTTTCCTGAACCGGCACGATCTCGCGCACGTCGATCTTGGCGTTCTTGAGCTGATCCCGGAGAGCCAAGACGAATTCGATGGTCATCGGCATGCCATAGATCACCGAGGCGATATCCTTTTTCCCTTCTTCAATCCGCTTTGCGATTTCGATCTCGCCTTCGCGGCTGAGGAGTGCCACGCTCCCCATTTCCTTCAAATAGAGCCGCACGGGATCATCGGTTCGACTGAGCGCGCCCGGCGTCAGATCGATCGCCTTATCGTTTTCCTCTTCGGAATCGGACTCCACGTCCTCCACATCTTCACCGACTTCGCCGGCGGATCTCTTCTGAGGCCGGTCTCCGTCGCCCGCCTCGATGATTTCGATATCCATCTCACCGAACATGGCCATAATGCTGCCAAACTGGTCTGAAGACACGACTTCAGCGGGCAAGGTGCTGTTGAGCTCGTCATACGTCAGAAAGCCTTTTTCTTTCCCGATCGTAATCAGCTTCTTCACCTCACCCAACAATTCTTGTTTCGCCATGACTACTCCTTCACCAATGAAACCACACCGGAGGTCGGCGTGCCGGCTTTCCGCATCCGTACCTCATTGATTTGCATATTCAGCATGCGCGCATCGTCCGCGCGGCCTTCACGCTCGGCCGTTTTCAGTCTTGCAATCAGTTCTCTCATGACCTGCTCCGACTGCTTTCGGTCCAGACAATTCAAACAGTCCGTAATGTGCGCCTGCACATCGTCGAAATGATCCTCGCGCATCGACAATTCCGTCGCCAGAGCACCACAATCAGGATCGTCCGCCGAATCATCCAAGACCGACCTGAGACTGATGCGTCCATCCCGATCCACATGGGTGAGCGCGATCTCGACGAGCTTGCGGCACGGCGCGACGCTGAAAGACTCCGGTCTCAGGCGCCGGACATCGGCCGGCGACAATTGTCCGTGCAACAGCAGCACGAGTAGATCTCGCTCCTCAGGAAACCTTTTGAACAGAGCATTGTGCGACATGTCCTGTGCCGGTCGGCCAGGCGCCGCTGCGGCACCCCGATTCGGCCGAGCCACAAGCATCGGATAGCGTTCAATCAGCCGAGCTTCGCTGATCCCCAGCCGTTCCGCCACGATTCTGATCCGTTCCTGACGCTCGATCGGATGCTCGCTATGTTGCAGAATTCGCAGCACCTCATCGACGCTTCGGATGCGGCTTTCAAGCGAGCCGTCGACGCCCTGCTTGATCGTGTGATTCAACGCATAGTCCAAAAGACTCGGAGCAGCCGCCTCCAGCCTGGCAAACGCCCCGGCACCTTCTTTGCGCACGAACGTATCAGGATCTTCACCAACCGGAAGGGTGATGACTTTGACGCTCAATCCGCTGTTGACAAAAAGAGCCAAGCCTCTCAATGCCGCACGCACACCGGCTGCGTCAGGATCAAAAAGCAACAGGACCTGGTCGGCAAACCGCCGCAGGGTTTGAATATGTTCTGCCGTCAAGGCAGTCCCGAGCGTGGCGACGGTATGGGTAAGCCCCGCCTGATGGAGCGCGATCGCGTCGAAGTAGCCTTCGACTACGATCACCGTTTTGGTCCGAACGATCGCCTCGCGCGCCTGATCAAAAGCAAAAAGCGTCCGCCCTTTCTTAAACAGTGGGGTATCGGGGGAATTCAGATACTTCGGCATGCCGTCGCCCAACACACGCCCGCCGAATCCCACCACCCGCTTGCGCAGATCGGTGATCGTAAACATGAGCCGTCCATGGAACTTATCGTAATACCCATTACCGTTCGGTCTCGGGGTTCCGAGCCCAGCCGCCATGATCTCGCCGTGAGAGAACCCTGCTCTGGAAAGGAATTTACACAGCCCATCCCACTCCGGGGACGACACTCCGATTTGAAACGAATCCACGGTCGATTGTTGGATACCCCGTCTGTTCAGATACTCACGAGCCGTGGCGCCGATCTGCACATCGCGCAGATTAGCTTGAAACTTCGCCATCGAAGCCCGGTTGATTTCTTCCAGGCGAGGAGTTTGCCCGCGTTGCTCTCGTTCCGCGGTCGATTCTTCGACCACAATGCCCACCTGCTCTCCAAGCTCCCTCACTATCTCCGGGAAGGTGGCCCCGGTAATTTTGGTCAGAAAAGCGAAGACGTCTCCACCAGCCTTACACCCGAAGCAGTAAAACATTTGTTTGGAAGGACTGACCGAGAAAGAGGGGCTCTTTTCCTGATGGAACGGGCACAAACCCACAAGGTTCTGACCCGCCCTCCTCAACGAGATATGGCGCCCGATGACATCCGCGATATCGACCCGATCTTTTATTCGATTCTTGATATCGTCGGCAATCAGGCTTCGGCCCACCAGAGTCGCAGCTCCTACGTTCCCGTCGTACTCGACCGGACGAGTCGGTTTCTAAGTAATAGGGATAATTGACCGTTCAGACTAACAGACAGTTGGAAAACCTGTCAATTCAGAGAATTGCGTCACCCAGGAGGCCAGACCATATGCCGCCCACCAAGCACATGAAAATGGAGATGGAAGACGGTTTGTCCTGCATCGCGACCGGTATTCGCGACCAATCGATAGCCGGACTCCCGCAAACCTTTTAAGGTTGCTACCTTCGTGCAGCTCAGTAGCAAACTCGCGAGCAACGATTGATCATCCGCCCCTAAATCCTGAACGGCCGCGACATGGCGCTTGGGGATCACCAGGGTATGGACCGGCGCTTGAGGATTGATGTCGTCAAAAGCCAGTGTGTGCTCATCCTCTTGAACCAGCTTTGCAGCAATCTTCTTCTCCACGATCTTACAAAAGAGGCAGTCGCTCATCTGAACCTCTACAGCCATTCGACGTTGCCGTGAATCTACCAGATGGTCCCTATGCCCGGGTAAATTACTTCTCCGGCCTTAGCCCGGATTGGCCAAATCTTCTGCCCAATTCCTCGTAGATATCCAGCAACGATACGTCATGATATCCCAAGACCATGAGGGTATGGAAAAACAGATCCGCGACCTCGTACACGATTTCCTCTCTCTTGCCGCCTTTGGAGGCCAAAAGGACTTCTCCGGCCTCCTCCGCTACCTTTTTCAGAATCGTGTCATGCCCCCCCTGGAACAGTTTGGAGGTATAGGACCCCGTTTGGGGATTGGAGCGGCGGTCCCGAATCGTTCTCAGAACATTTTCAAGAATCGCGCCATGCGCATCGGGCACATTCCGATGGACGATCTGGCCATGTTCATCGATTCGGGAAAAAAAGCAGGCTCGTTCGCCCGTATGGCACGTCGGCCCGGCTGGTTGGGCCTTCACCAGAATGGTGTCGCGGTCGCAGTCGACAAAGATTTCCTTGACATGCAGTGTGTGACCGGATGTTTCGCCTTTCTCCCAGAGTTTGTTTCGAGACCGGCTCCAAAAATGCACCTTCTTCGTCGCGATTGTCTTTTCGAGCGCTTCCTGATTCATGTATCCGACCATCAACACCGTCCCATCGAGCCAATCCTGAATGACGGCGGGGAGAAGGCCCCCACCATCAAACTTAAACCGATCAGCCGCTCCCTTACTCATCATGTCACGCCACCTGAGGTAGGTGATCCAACCGGACGGGGACACCACGTTCACGTAAATAAGCCTTCGCTTGGGAGATCGTATAGGTCCGAAAATGAAAAATTGAAGCCGCCAAGACCGCGTCCGCCTTTCCCTTCACAAAACCCTGATAGAGATGGTCAAGGGTGCCCACTCCGCCCGACGCGATCACGGGAATCGACACGGCGTCTGACACGGCAGCCGTCAGATCCAAGTCATACCCGGTTTGCCGGCCATCCTGATCCATGCTCGTCAACAAGATTTCGCCGGCACCGTACTGTTTCATCCGCTTCGCCCACTCCACCGCATGAAGTCCCGTCGCACGGCGACCGCCGTGTGTGAAGACCTCCCACTGACCCGCGGTGGTGCGTTTCGCATCGATGGCCACCACGATGCATTGCGTACCGAATCGCTGTGCAGCCTCCCTCACGAATTCCGGACGTCCAACAGCAGCGGTATTGATGCTCACCTTGTCCGCTCCGGCATTCAACAAGGCCCGAATATCCTCCAATGTTCCAACTCCTCCACCGACGGTTACCGGCATGAATACCCGGGCAGCCGTTCGCTCAACGACGTCGATAATCGTCTTCCGGTTTTCATGCGACGCCGTAATATCGAGAAAACAGAGTTCATCCGCTCCTTCGTGATCATAACCCACTGCCGCTTCAACCGGGTCACCGGCATCGCGGAGATTCACAAAGCTGACGCCCTTGACCACGCGGCCCTCTTTGACGTCCAGACAGGGAATGATGCGCTTGGTCAACATGCGACTGTCGGTTAAGAGGAAACCGCCGCCACAGCGGCTTGATAATCCAGTTTGCCGTCATAGAGGGCTTTGCCGATAATCGCTCCCTCAATCTTGGAGCCGATCGATTGCACTGATTTTAGGTCCCCCAGAGACGTAATGCCTCCCGAAGCGATGAGCGGAAACGAGGAGAATTCGGCGATTTCTTTCAACGCGGGGAGATTCGGTCCATTCAGCATACCGTCGCGTGCGATGTCCGTATACACCACAGCGGCAACCGCACAACCCGAAAGCTCTTTCAACAAATCGATCGCTTTCACATTGGATACCGCGGTCCACCCCTTTACCGCGACCCGGCCGTCTCGCGCATCGAGCCCAAGAACGATTCGCCTCGGAAATTCCAGGCAGACCTGCTCCAAAAGAGCGCGATCCGTCAGTGCCGCTGTGCTAAGAACCACGCGCGACACGCCGGCATTGAGATAGCGGCGAACCGTCTCAGTCGTTCTGATGCCGCCACCCACCTGAACCTTTACGCGAACCGCTTGTAGGATGGACTCGATCTGAGGCAGATTTTTTGGCTCGCCGTCAATTGCGCCGTTCAGATCCACGATGTGAATCAAACTGGCTCCTTTTTGTTGCCACCTGCGGGCAACTTCTGTGACATCGTCAGAATAGACCGTTTCGGCCGCCATATCGCCTTGACGTAAACGCACGCAACGCCCATCCTTCAAATCAATTGCTGGAATAATCAGCACTCTACTTGCCCTCCTCGCCACCGAACGGGAAGTCTCGCAAGACCTCATCAACCCCGTATTCTGCGAGCTCCTCCGCCGTCACGAAGGCCCATCGCTGCAGGAATCCGAAAAGGTCCTCGTTCATGGGTCGTTGTCGTTCATAATACCCCCCGACCCAGAGCAGTTGCCCATCCGCCGCTACTACCTTCGCCTCAAAGCCGACCGTCGCGGGAGGATTGGCCCCTAACCGGCTGCCTACCCGTTCTTGGTATACCAACACGCGACCGAATAAAGCCGCATCCGCCTTCAGTCGCGTGGCGACCGCAGCTGCAGCCTTTTCCGGCCCCATTGTCAACTCGTCATCTACTGAGGAGGCTCGGACCGCCTCACCGGGAGGTAGCATACGAACTCCGTGCCGATCCTGTAAGCGTCCCCAGAACAACTCCGTCACCTTCTCCGCCGCAAATCCGGGCACCATCATGGTTTGCCTGGGCGAAGGTTGCTTGTCGCGCGGAATCGCCAAGGAGATGTCCGACCGACGGATGCTATCCGGAGTTGGGAGATAGAGATCCTCTTGATCTCGCGCTTGCGGCGTAGCCATCGATGTAAAGGGTATCAAGACAATGGAGCGAATGTGGTAGCGGGAAAGTTCATTGGACGACTTAGTCTTGACCTTTGATCCGCTGCAGCCCATCGTCATACTGAGCCCCGCCGCAACACTAATTGCCAGGATCACGCGGAAGTACACGCCCTGCCTCATCACTTCCATAACCCAAAATTCTTGATCAATTGCAACCCCACTGCTTGGCTCTTCTCCGGATGAAACTGGCAGGCCACGACGTTGTCCTTCCAAATGCTTGACGTGAAAGAAACGCCATACGTAGTGACCGTGGCCGTAATGTCCTTATCTTGCGGATCCACGAAAAAGGAATGCACAAAATACCAATTAGATCTGTCGGCTATGCCTTTAAATAACGGACAGTCGCTTTGGATGTTGACTTGGTTCCATCCCATATGCGGGACTTTCAACGCCTGGTTGGCAGCAAAGGCCCGCACTTTTCCAGGAAAAATGTTGAGTCCATCATGCCTCCCGAACTCTTCGCTCTCCGTAAACAGCAACTGGAACCCCAGACAGATCCCCAAGAACGGCTTCCCCGATCGAATGGCGGCTAGGATGGGCTCGATCAAGTCGTACTGTTTCAAGTTAGCCATGCAGTCGCCGAATGCTCCCACACCGGGCAGGACAACGTGGCTCGCATTCTGAATCGCCGCTGCATCGCGTGTCACAATCGCCTGATGTCCCACCGTCTCAAAGGCTTTGGAGACGCTGCGAAGATTTCCCATTCCGTAATCAACGATGGCAATCATACGCTTCCATGCTTAGGAAGCTGTAACAATACCGTAACTTGAAGGTTCCTGCCACTGGCAATCTGCATCGCCTAGATCCACCGGAGCCTACTTGTCTACGTGGGTCGAGGTCTTTCAATTGACAGGATGAGACTGAACCAGTAGCCTGAGCTGGTTGAAACAAGGTGTACGACATGAATGACAACGCATTGATCGAATTCGCCAGACAAGCAATCCCTAATTTCATAGCTCTGTACCGATTTGGCTCGCAGACAAAGGGAGGCACACGCCCGGACAGCGACGTGGATCTTGCCGTGCTGACACGCCATCCTATACCGGCATTGCGTCGATTTGAACTTGCCCAGGAGCTGGCCGCCCAACTGCACCGCGATGTGGATCTCGTAGATCTTCGTACCGCGTCGACGGTGATGCGCATGCAGGTCCTCTCGACCGGGGAATGTCTTGCCGCGCCGAATGAAGCAGCCCGTAGAGAATTCGAAATGTATGCGTATTCAGATTATGCCAGGCTCAACGAAGAACGGCGCGAGATCTTGAAAAGAGTTAGCGCGAGCGGGTTGGTCTATGGCTGACGATGTGATTCTCAACAAAGCCGCTAGCATCGAGCGATGCCTTCACCGCATTGAGGAAGAATATGCGGGTAATGAGCAGAACCTCGTCGGGAATCAAACGAAGCAAGATGCAATCGTTCTCAATCTTCAGCGTGCCTGTGAAACAGCCATCGATCTGGCCATGTATGTGGTGAGTCAACGGAAACTCGGCGTGCCTCAAGACAGCCGTGACGCATTCACCCTCTTGCAGACGGCAGGACTACTTGCGTCCGACCTAGCCGCCCGCATGCAGCGGATGGAGGGCTTTCGCAATGTGGCCGTACACGAATATACCCACCTCAACATTGAAATCGTCCATTCCATTGTTACCAAACAGTTGGACGACTTCCGTACCTTCTCCTCGACGATCGTGAAGGCGTGCGCTTAAACCTTCTCCGGACTGAATCCGTATCTTAAGCCGACACACTGCAGCCGAATGAAAAATGGGTTCTCGGCAGGGTTTATGGCGAGAGAATCATTTCTTGATGCAGGAGCCGACCGGGGCTATCGACTAACCCCACTTGGAAAAACTGTTTTTGAGACTAATAAAGGGCATAAAGTGGCAATCCCATTCGCTAATGAGCAACGGCCAGACCGCTGGTT
>DATIGP010000253.1:0-2561 GCA_035454625.1 Nitrospira sp. | reverse complement strand
AAGCCGTTCGGCGGCAGCCACTTCACCATGGCGTCCGCATCAAGAAAGGCTTTGTAGATGCGCTCTGGCGTGGCACGAAACACGCGATGAAGCCGGATAGTACTGGTTCCCATGATGAATGGTCCTCCCCCTTAATTAATTTGGTGTGCCTTCAGTCTCCCTCGTTGCCTTCAATGTTGTAGTCGAACGAGACCCGGGAAATCGACAGGCGATATCCCGGTGATTGAAGTTACTTCGGTCACCGAACATGTCTTCGCCATGTCGCCCTCCATCAAGACGGCACGGCCTCTCCCTTCGGCGCCGGATGGTCTTCGGCAAAGTCTCGGACGAGGTGCGCATGCAGAAGCTATATTTAACCTCACGTCTTCTGCTCCGTGACTTTCAAAAGTATCTGAACCTCGCACGTGTCGATGCAAGATCCGACCTCCTCGTTCTTCGTACTGACAACAGGTTGACGGTTTTCATTCTTCACTTCGTCAAATTTTTGTGAGATGTCAGGCCCAGGTCAACTACGTAATGCGTAATGTCGTGGAAATGCCGACATGCGAGTTGTGGTGCGGCTTTTGCTTCAGTGCATTGTCAGCTGTGAACGCAACTACCTGGGAGGGATCAATGGACTGTCCGAAGTGTCAGGGGACGATGATGTTAGAGCGGTTCTCGGATTTCTTTATCGTGTTCTATGCCTGGAAGTGCATCAACTGTGGCGCCATCATAGACCGGACTATTTCCAAGAATCGCCGAGCGAGTCTGGCGGTCCGAGAATCCCAATCGGTTGCCGCGAGGTAGGAATATTGACTCACACGTGAAAGGAACCGCACCGGCACTTTCGCAGGATCTTCAGCCTGCGAATCGTTCACTGGTCGTGACGGCGCCGTTGAGACAACGCGTATCTACCCCTCAGTGCCGCACGAGCCAGGCGGCCAGCATCTCGGTCATCCGCAAGAAGTCGGCCGGGCGCGAGAACCGGTGATCGGCTCCGGCAATCAGTTCCAGGTACTTCTGCGTCTTCAACGTATCAAAGATCCGTTGCACCTGGCCGAGCGGAATTATCTCGTCCTGACTGCCATGTACGATCAGCGTCGGAGCCGCCACTTGCGCAGCGGCTTTGTAGGCGTCGTGCCTCAGGCAGTCGTCATAAAACCGGCTGTGGAAGGGCACCCACCCGATGGAGGCCGGCACCGTACCGACCCGGCGCCAAACTTCGATGGCGACACGGCCATAGCGCCGCCTGAGAATTTCTGGCAGATCGGCCAGCGGAGCGCCAATGGACTGAGTGAGCGCGTACGTGACCCGACCAGGAGCGCGACTAGTCCTCCAAAGATTCCCCCGTTGTTTCCCACAGTCGTCCTTTTCCCATCTACCCTACCGACCGGGAAAGACCACCATTGATTCACTTGGGACCACGAGGGTATCACCTGGCTTCAGTTCAAAGTTATCCGCTATTCCGCTGCGGAGCACGATATCGTCATAACTCGCCGTGAATCGCTTCAGCCCTGGGGCAACATCCGTAAACCGAAAAATGACGATCTGATTTCTAGCCGCACCCTCCTTAAATCCACCTGCCATGGTAATTCCCTGCAAGAGCGTCGTTTTGCTCTTGAGTGGATACTTGCCAGGATTAGCGATCTCGCCGAGCAGAAAGATGTTGGAGCTATTGACTTCCTTCAAGCTCACCGCAACAACCGGGTTTTGGACATATTCCTTGAGTCTGTTCGTCATTTCTTCAGCCAATTTGGTGGGCGTCTTCCCTACAGCCACCACATCACGAATAATCGGCATTGAAAAACGGCCATCAGGACGTACTTGCACTTGTCTCGACAGGTCCGGATTCCTCCACACGGTAATGTCCAACACATCTTCGGCACCGATCACATATTCACTGCTGACTGCATTCGAGAGCTTATCGATCATCGGCTGACCGATGACTTTCTCTGTCTGCGTTGTTGTAGAAGTCAGCATGGGAGTATCTGTTGGTAATCTAGCGTTGTCTGGCTTAACCGCCCCCGAGTCGCAAAACCCTGATTCAGAGAATGCTGACACCGCGAATACGGTCGCTAGAAACCACAGAGAATGTTTCATGAACGTGATCCCTCCCGTCCCTAGAGGCCTCTCATCCATCATACTAAAGCCACGGCGTTCGAAAAAGGATTGCGCGATCATGTATCTTCGCGAATCCTTTGAATCCATACATCAGACTGTAACACATGGTACACCCTCAACCTACCGTGAGATCATCGTTGGTTTACGGATCGATACACGACTTGTAATCCGTACTTACACACCATGTGAGAATCCTAATCCTTTGTCACTCTCAAACAACACATGGCATTTTCTGTTCGATCAGGCTATCCCAGCGTCGTCCCATGAACGACGCGCAGGTCGAAGAGTGTAGACGGCATTTAGGAGGTGATTGCTGAGGCTCTCCGTAGCGACATCCGTCAAATCGCAGATGGCCACTCGGATATTCGGCATGAACTGCAGGAAGATGCGCGACGAATTTCGAGATGAATTCAGAGAAACGCGAGCCCTCACACGGCCGACATCTTGCCAGCTCGACCAGT
>DATIGP010000252.1:0-2146 GCA_035454625.1 Nitrospira sp. | reverse complement strand
GGTCGTACGAATTCCTCGATCAGAATCTTGAAACAGGCCGCGATGGGAATGGCAAAGATCAGCCCGAACAACCCGCCTACGGCTCCGCCCAGCAAGACGACGATGAGGATCGTCGCCGCGCTCATGTCCGTGGAATGGCTTTGCAGCCAGGGAGTCAGAATCCAACTTTCGATAAATTGCACCACCAAGTAGGCCACGCTGGGCCATACTAAAATCGCCATCCATTCGATCGGGACGGATTGACCGGCAGTCACGGCATCGGCGTACTTCAGTATGACGGCTAAAGGCCATCCGATCGCTGAAAGGTAGGGGACCAGGGAAGCCAAGCCTGTAACCACCCCCAAGAGGAACCAGTAAGGGACGTCGGTCAACGCCCAACCGGCGGCGTACAAGACGCCCGTGATGACCGTGATGAGGAGGCGTTCGAACACGAAGCCGCGCACGGCCGTGTCCATTCGTTGCAAGGCGTGCAGGGTCTGCGGCCGATGCGTGAAGGGAATCAGGCGAACGACGGTCTGGCTCATACTGTTGAAGTGCCAGGAGAAGAAGAAAAAGTAGATGGGGATCAAGATCATATAGAGGGCGGCGTTGACTGTGATCCCCATCAGCTGTCCCAACAGACCGAAGGCATGACCGGTCCCTAGGAGGAGAGGCTGAAGCGTCGCCAATGGGTCGTCGTACATCCGACCCAGGATATCGCGCAGGTTGAAAGATGAGTTGCTGAGCAACGCTTCATAGCGTTGTGAAAGACTTCGAGTGTAGACCGGTATTTTCTGGATCAACGTCTGAGTTTGTTCGATCACGAGGGGCACCAGCCACAGTCCGATGCCGATGAGGGCAAGGGCGAGCAGGAACATGAGTATCCCGACCGTCAGAGGACGCGGCAGCGCCCAGTGCGTCAACGCGTAGTCGACGAACGGGTTCACCAGATAGGCGAAGAGAAGGGCGATAAATACTGGCAAAAAGACGGTATGTAATGCGTAGAATGACCAGAGGAGTCCGGCGATGGCGCCGAAGATGAACAGGTCGCGGATGGGGCGGATCTCCCACAGGTGTCGGTCGATGCCCGGCTTGTCGTGCATGGTCGCTTCCGGTGGTGAGGACGTCGACGTGGGCCTGTTCTCGGACGTGGGCGCGGAACGAAATGAACTCATTCACTCACTGCGCCGGCCAGCGCTCTTGTGGCGCCGTATCGGGTCCGCTGGGGGGCCACCATTACGATGAAAGGCACCGAGGAGAGAATGGGGGCCGCCTGGAGAGACGACCGGCCATTGCCCGTTTCCCGGATCACGTATCACCTGCAAATGCGATAGTGCTGAGCAGGGCGTTTTCCGCCTGGCGCGAATCCAAGCGGGTGTGCTGCACCACGATCGGCACATCGGATTCGATGAGACTGGCAAAATCGGTATCGTGCGGGATCGGCTCCGGATCGGTGAGATCGTTGAAGCGTATATGCCTCGTCCGTCGTCCCGGTACCACGAGTCGGTAGGGGCCGGCCGGCTCACGATCACTATAAAACACCGTGATGCGGACATGGGCGTCTTGATCGGATGCGTTCAACAGACATACGGTTTCGTGGCTGGTCATTTGCGGAGAAGGGCCATGGCTGCCGACCGGAATATAACCCTCTGCAATAGCCCATCGCCTGCGTCCGATACTTTCCATATTTCACCACCCCGGCCAGAACGTTCTGCAAGCCAAGTGCCTAAGGTGAATGACTATTTTGTTCGATGACGGCTCCACCACCCGCATCTTCAAGCATCTTCCTTGGAAGACTTGTCTCAGGCGAGGACATCTTGTCCGAGTTGCGCCTGCAGTGGAGAGTTCATCTAATTCCTCCGCGATTTTGTTCTCCTCGGTCCCTGACGAAGCAGCCGGACTCGAATTCGTGTCATCGTACACGGTGAAGGGAGATTGAAAAATGAAGGGATTTCACAACGGTCTATGTCTTGCACTGCACGTTCTACATCGAATTGTGGGCACACCCCTATCAAGTCACCGGAGCGGGGCGACTGAATGCGTCGTAAGGCCTCGGCAAAATTATTATGATCACTCTTCCATTCAGAGAGATTCACATTCCCATGTTGGGTTGCGGGATCATCCTATTCGCGCTCTTCCTGTTTGTTCGGGCGGGAACTCAGGCCCA
>DATIGP010000251.1:0-4704 GCA_035454625.1 Nitrospira sp. | reverse complement strand
ATTCAAGGACATCGACCAATTCATGGACGAGTTAAAAACGCTCGCGCAGCAACGTCGCGAACGTTGAACGTAACGCAGCTCCCGGGTCTATCAACTCCATTTCCGACCCCGTTCATTCCATTCGATTCGGCGTTCGCCCTTTGCTTCGACAAACCATGCCAGGGAGGTGCAGAACCGATGAATAAGCCGCTCCCCCAGCAACGGGCGGGACGGAACGCGCCGACCTCCGGATCGACGAACGTCGCGATTATCGGGGCCGGACGCGGAGGCACGGCGCTCATGGAAATTTTCGCGAACGACCCGTTGGTGCAGATCGTCGGTGTCGCCGAACATGATCCGGACGCGCCGGGAGTCGAATTGGCCAAGCAGCTCAATATCCCCGTTACACGCGATTACCGGCAGCTCTTGGCGATGGAGCGTGTCGACCTGATCATCGATGTGTCCGGCAATGGAGAAGTCTGGCAGGTCCTCCAGGATTTTCATCGTATGGGGGTCACCATCATCGGCGGGGCCAGCGCAAAATTCATGTGGGAACTCATCGGAGCCCGCATTCGCGCGACGGCGGAGATCGAGAAGACGCTGAACAAATATCAATCCCTCTATCGATTGTACGTCAAAGAGACCGGAGCCGCCGTGACGGAAGAGCGGACCCGGATCGCCTGCGAGATCCACGACGGGCTCGTGCAAAGCCTCGCGGGTGTGAACTTCAAACTGGATCTTTGCCAGCAACTCCTCCGGAAAAATCCGCGAGCCAGCCTCGCCACCATCAAGGAGAGCAAGGCCCAGCTGAAGCTGGCCATACAGGAGGCCCGCCAAGTCATCTTCAACCTGCGTCCCCTGCACTATGACAAAATGGAATTGATTCCCGCCCTCACGAATTATTTTAAGTCGTACCAGACCCAGACGCACATCGCCACGAAGTTTTCGGTCACCGGGGACGAACAAATTCTTTTCCCACGGACGAAGATTTTCCTGTTTCGGATCATTCAGGAAGCCTTGAGTAACGTGGAAAAGCATGCCAGAGCCGACCGAGTCTCCATCAAGCTGGACATCGATATGGATCTGTTGCGCGTCACTATTTCCGACAATGGAATCGGCTTCGATCTTGAAAGCGTTCTGCGGGATCCCGAAAAGTGGGATCATTTCGGCATCAAGGGTATTTTGGAACGGGCGCGACTGGTGGGCGGCGAGGGGCACGTGCAATCCAAACCGGGGAAAGGCACGAAAATCATCGTCGAGGTGCCGCTGGGTCACAAGGAGGAGAGAGGGAATGGATAAAATTAAGGTTTTGATCGCCGACGATCATCGGGTGGTTCGGGAGGGCTTGGCCGCCATCCTCAAGACCAAGGAAGACATTCAGGTCATCGGCGAAGCGCAAGATGGCATCGAAGCGGTGGAGAAGGCTCGGGCATTGCTTCCGGATGTGATTCTCATGGACGTGAGCATGCCGCGGATGGGAGGCGTCGAGGCGACGAGACAGATCAAGCGTGAGTTTCCGCACATCGGCATCGTCGCGTTGACCATGTACGAAGAACAACAATACATCTTCGATCTGGTCCGTGCGGGAGCGACAGGGTATCTGTTGAAAGACTCCGAATCGACCCAGATCGTGGCGGCGATCCGAGCCATCTACCGCGGCGAATCGCTGATCCATCCGTCCGTCGCCAGTAAAATCTTGGCGGAATTTTCATTGATGGCGCAAAAGAAAGGGAAGAAGCCGGCTTGGGCAGAGCATGATCTGACCGAGCGGGAAATTACGGTGCTGCGGCTGGTGGCGGACGGGAAAACCAACAAAGAGATCGCCAACAGCCTGGATTTGAGCGAAAAAACGGTGAAGAATCACGTGCGGAACATCTTCCATAAGCTGCAAGTCTACGATCGTACGCAAGCGGCCATTCTCGCCATCCGCAAAGGACTAATCGAGCTGGATCCGAAGCGCTAGCATCTCATCTTCTAACTAGAACCGAGTACTTGCCGGAGACATGGGTCCGCCAACGGACAGTGTCTTGTTGGATGCCGTCTACAAGACGGGCAAGCGGTAGGACGGCAGGAGAATGCCCCGCGCAGTTCTCATTCTAGCGGAACGGTCTGCTCACCGTGATCACGTAGCTCTTTGAGTCTCCATTCGGGGCCGTGACGGTGATCGATATACGTGTGATTATCCCTGGCCCACCGAGCGGAACGGTTGCTTGTCCTGTGGGGACCCCCGTGCCGGCAGTCACGCTACCAGACATTACGGCATTGGGGTCGGACTTGGTCGCAGAGACGGTCAGGCTGCCGGCACTGCTGCTGACATCATACTCCAGAATATTCGGAGAAAAGCCCGGCGTCAAACTGCCGGGTGCCACCGTCAATGCGGACAGATTATTGTTGTCCGTGGGCGCCGCTCGCTTTATGGTGACGCGGTAGATTTTCGCGTTTCCATTCTGTGCCGTGACTGTCATAAACAGGTCTTTCGTGGTTCCTGGTCCATCGAGCGGGATTATCGCTTGACCTTGGTTGGGTACATCACCGGATATCACGGCATTCGGATCAGCCTTGGTTGCGGAGACGCTCACACTGGTGACATCGGTCGCAACGTCCACCGTGTAGTTCAGCTGGCCCGAGCCAAAAGCGGGGGACAAAGTGCCGGGTGCCACAGTCAACGCCGACAGATCGTTGTTGGCGGCTAACGGTATTCTGTTGAAGACGACGGTATACGTTCTGGACTTCGCGGTTGATTCTGATACCACAATATTGACGACGGTGGGGGGGGCTCCGACTGGGGCTGGGGTAATAGAGCGCCTCGTCGTCGTTTGGCCATCGATGTTCACGGTGTCGCCGTCCACTCGCGGCTGCGCGGTGATGGTCAAGCTCGTGACGTTGTTGGGGAGTTCGACGCTGTACTCGGTCGTTGTGCTCGAAAAGGCTGGTTGCAGTGTGCCGGAGTCGACCGTTAGGCTGCCGAGTTCTACCTCAGGGTTCACAGTCGCTGAGTCTGAACAGCCGTAGGCACTGGCGACAAGAAGCGCGACAGCTACACATCCCCTGATAAAGCGATGGGTTCGTTTTAAGGTGCAGGCCGTTTTGAATCGCATACACTATGAGTCAATTTCTGTTGCTGAACCCAAACGGTAGGTGTCGAGCTACCAGAGGGTTCAAAACCGATCTGTCAGGACTTCGTAAGGCCGAGCAGTGGTTCTTTCTATAACCGATCCAACAGGGCGGGTCAACAGATAGAAACGGAAGATATGAATTTGTCAACGCTGCGAGATGAAATATCCGGGCAGGTCGTAATTTTGGCGACGGTCTAGCGACGAGATCGGACGACGGTAAGGCTGTAGGTCTCGGCACTCACGCCATTCTGCGCGGTGACGGTAATATCCACCTCGGTACGTCTCCCTCTCAGCGAGACGAATAGCTCCCCTGTCCGCGTCCCTGCCGGTGCGATGACTGAGCCGAATGCAGACATCACGGCATTGGGATCGGACTTCGTGGCGGAGATGGTCACGTTGTCCACGTCATCGTCCACATCAACCCTGTAGTCTTGGATGCCGGAAGAAAAATCAGGATTCAAGGACCCTGGGTTCACAGTCAGGCCGGAGAGCCTATCGTCGCTCGAAGGCGCCGCTCGTTTGACGGTGATGGTATACGTCTTGGAGGTGCCATTCGGTGCCGTGACGATGATCGATACGATTTTTGTGGTCCCCGGCCCGTCGAGTGTGACGGTCGCTTGTCCCGTGTCCGGCACATCACCGGAGAGTACGGCATTTGGATCGGACTTGGTTGCCGAGACGGTCACTTCGGCGACAGCGGCGGCCACGTCCACCGTGTAGACCTGGATTCCCGAAGAAAAGGCTGGAGACAACGTACCCGGAGACAGGGTCAAACTCTTGAGGTTGTTGTCCCCGCCAGGGGTTATGGCCTTTAAGGTAATGGTGTAAATCTTCGCCCTTCCATCGGGGGACGTGACGGTCAGCGAGACATCTTTGGTTGACCCGGGTCCGGGAGCAGAAATCGTCGCTTGACCGGCCGCTTGTCCTGCCGGGGCTGTGACTGCCCCAGACAACACGTCGTTCGGATCAGACTTCGTGGCCGAGACGGTGACCTCTGGAGTGTTGCCGGGGATATCGACACTGTATCCCATCGTCTCAGCGGCAAATGGCGGTTGGAGCGATGCGCCTGAAACCAAAAGGCCGGCGAGTTGAGGGCCAGGATCAATCGACGCCGTGTCATTACAACCATGGAGGCCGAAATAGGTGGGTGCCAGGAGAAGCATGATGGCGGAATATCGCCCGAGGATGGTGAAGAAGCATCTCATGATGGACCCGGCCCTCAATCTTGCTGGGATATTACGGAAGCGTTCTCGATACGGTCTATCCCTACTTGCGTATAGATAGGCAAGGGGCGCGCATGGTCCTAACGGGTCGAGTCAATGGCTTGGAACGCGATATATTAGGGTACGAATAGACGAAGAGGCCGAGGGTGGCTTGCTGTCATTTCTTCATCCGCCTTCCGAAGACATTTCTGGGGAGGCGGATGTTAGGGAAGGCATTTGCAATGTTTTAGCGGAACGGTCTGCTCGCCGTGATCGTGTAGGTCCGTGAAACTCCGTTCGGCGCAGTGACGATGATCGATATACGGGTGATTGTCCCCGGCCCCCCGAGGGAAATCGTCGCCGACCCTGTGGGGACCCCCGTTCCCGCAGCCACACTCCCTGACATC
>DATIGP010000250.1:0-11404 GCA_035454625.1 Nitrospira sp. | reverse complement strand
CGTCCGTCGCCGGCAGATTGGAAAAGGACTGCGCTGCATAAAAATCGGCGCCGAAATCGACCCACTGTGCCGAGGGGGCGAGCGGGATAAAATGCCGACCGTCAAAGTCACCGATCAGATATCGGGAGCCGGAACCCCCGTACAGCCCGCCCGGGTTATGATCGATCTTCAACACCCAGCGGGAAACGCCCGGCTCATTGGAGACCGGCAATTCGAACAGGTCAGGACATTCCAAGAGCTCGCTGCCCACAGCCGGTTCGGGCCTATCGTGGATAGATGCGACCAGGCCGTCAGATTCATGGAACCGTAGAACATGACGCGATCGCCCGCCGCGAGCACCATGATCCACTGTGTGGTCGATTTATGGAAGAACACCTTCGGATCGCGGAAGTCGATCAGGCCGGGATTGGGAAGGACCGGATTGGAAGAGTATGGAGTGAACGTACGGGCCTTGTCGTTGCTGACCGCGATGCTTTGGACTTGAGCCTGACCATGGTGAGTAAACACCGTAAGGACACAGTGGATGGTCGTGGCGCCACAGAGACCGCTGACTCGTTCGCTATCCACGACCGCACTGCCGGAGAACGGCATCCCCAGCACCGGGTCAGGCGCCAGCGCTGTCGGCAGATCAGTCCAACGCACAAGATCAGCGCTGACGGCATGGCCCCAATGGATGGAGCCCCACGTGAGCTGGTTCGGATTATGTTGATAGAAAAGATGATACTCTCCGTCCAAATGGATGAGCCCGTTAGGATCGTTCATCCAGTTGGCTGGCGGAGTGAAGTGATACACCGGGCGCGCATTGAATTCCATTGGCGCAGAATCGGACACTGGGATGGACTCGGGCGACTGGCTGGAAGAGCTGCACCCCGAAGAAACGACAAGAACATATAGTAGAAGCCTATGTGTTACACGGGTCACAAGATTCATAGGGCAGGATTCGTTTGTAATGACTGACGACGTGGCAACCGTGACAGTGGTGGGAGCCGGCGCGGCCGGACTGACCGGCGCGATCGTAGCGGCTGCGACACTCGCCGACAAGGGCCATTCAGGCCCTGTACTCCTGCTGGATGGAGCCAAACGAATAGGTGCTAAAATACTGGTCTCAGGCGGCGGGCGTTGCAACGTCACCCACGAGGTTGTGACCCCCAAAGACTTCTTCGGGAACCGGAACATCGTCAGGAATATCCTCGCGGGATTTTCAGTCGAACAAACGGTCGCATGGTTTACTTCGCTAGGGGTCGGCCTCAAGGTCGAGCCGACGGGCAAGATATTTCCCACCACCGACGACGCGCGGACGGTCCTCGCCGCATTGCTTGCTCGTGCCCGCCAAGCTGGCGTCATCATCCGTCCGGACCATCGAGTGACCGACATCTCGGCGTTAAGCGCAGGGTTTCTGGTGCGGCACAGTCACGGCACGACGAAGGCATCCCGAGTCATCCTCGCCACCGGCGGCCGGTCGTTGCCGAAAACCGGCAGCGACGGATTCGGATATCGCCTGGCCTGTAATCTCGGTCATCGCGCGACACCGACTGCACCGGCCCTCGTTCCCTTGGTACTCGATCGTTCCATGTTTCACGCCGCCCTTTCCGGCCTATCGCAGAACGTCGAGCTGACCACCCTGGTGGATGGCCGAGAAGTCGATCGTCGGACCGGAAGCCTGCTCTGGACGCATTTCGGGATCAGCGGGCCCGCCGTCATGGACGCCAGCCGATTCTGGACCTTGGCCACGGATCGCGGCGCGCAGGTTGATCTGTACGGCAATTTTGTTCCAGGCATGACCTCGGTAGACTTGAAGGAATGGTTTGTCGCCCGCGCGACGGAACATCCACGGCGTTCAGTGACACGGACCTTGTCGATGCTGGTCCCGGATCGATTCGCCGAATCTCTCTGCCGTCATTGTGCATGCGGCCCGCAGGAACCTGTAGCACAGATCGCCCGTCGTGATCGGGAGCGGGTACTGAATACTCTGACGAGATTCCGATTTCCCGTCGAGCGGGACCGCGGATGGAACTTTGCGGAAGTTACAGCCGGCGGGGTGCCGTTAGAGGAGATCGACTACCGCACCATGGAATCCAAGCGGGTTTCAGGGCTCTATCTGATCGGAGAGCTGCTCGATTGTGACGGCCGCATCGGCGGGTTCAATTTTCAGTGGGCATGGGCGACAGGCTGGCTGGCTGGTCGGTCAGCGGCGAGGGCTGTTCTGAACACGAGGGTTCCTCCGCCTCACAGCGCGTGATCGATACGAGGCAGCTCGACTTCTCTTTCCCTTGAAACTGTCACCACACGCCCGCTTCCGCCTCTGAGCAGGTCTTGGATCGAGGAAGGGCCCGATACGGCGGTTGTTGCGGCTTCGACTCATTGAGCGGCAACATCCTTACCTGAAGCCTTTCGTCGGCGACGGCATCGTCGCCGGTTCGCAACACCCCTTCCCGATTCAACATCTTTACCGCGTTCGTGCGCGAGACGATCGGGGGATACTGTCTGAATTGATCCGCCGAGACATACGGGACCTGTATCGTCACAGGGCGGCGCTTGACATAGATAAAATCGTGCAAATTATCATCGATAGGCGTCTTCAGGCTGACAACGACCGACCGAGCGCCTGGAATTGCGGCGATCGAGATGACATATAAGGGCCTTACATCGGGCGGGGCCTCCTGGGTACCCGAGGCGACCAATGTTGGAGCGGTCAATAACTGCGTTCTTTGATTGATGGCGGGCGATCGCACACCGACTCGGAGGTTCGTGATATCGCGTTCGGACACATTTTCCAGCAGCAGTTTGATCAACACCCAGGCTTGAGGATCAGGCGCCTCCGCACGACCGCTCGGGACGGATTGCTCCTCACGGCGGATGCTGCAGTTGGACACCAGGTTGCGTTTTTCGAAAAAATAGAGTGAATTCATACCCTGTGGCTGCATTCCCCGTTCATACGAGTAGAACGCGACGCCGACATGAACCATAGTCGGTCTGAACCAGGCCACGACCGTAGGCAGGACAAATGGGACAAAGGCCGCGAACAGACCAACGATGACGATCTTATTGAAGACACTCTGATCCGAGAACCATTTCCAGCTCTTCTTCAGCCAATCCATGAAGGTTCCTCAGCAAGTGTTTTACCACCTGACACATTCCTAAACATAGACTCTCTGTAAGAGCGTCTGGAAGCGACCGACATCCGTCGGCCTTGCCGCCGGTTTCATGGTCTCACTCTATCCCTACATAGGACAAATTGTCCCGCCAGGGAATGGCGTGAGCTGCGCCGATGTCCTTCTCCAAGGGATGAAGTATGCGTAGCTGCGAATGATCTGGTGAGGATGATATCGGTACATGGTTTGCATTTTTGTTCAGATCATACTACCGGAGGTGCCGTATGAAATATGTCACCACACTGATCTGTGCCTCGATTCTGGCTTTTGTAGGCTGCAGTCATACCATTCCGCCTGCCGCAACAAAACCTCAACCGCCTCCCCAATTGGGAAGCCCATCTCCGGCGGCTCCGCTGGTCGCTGCAGGTGTCAAACGGGCCCAGGCTCCCGACTCATCACTACCCGTGACGGTGACAGCGGACCTGTCGCCGATATCGCGCATTATTCAAGGTGTCTTTCCGGAACGTCTCACGGAAGAGAATCATCCCCTGGGACATGACTACTTGTGGCGTTTCGTGCGGGAAGGTGAACCACAGGTGCAAATTCAGGACGGGATCGTGACATACCGCGCCACTTATAAAGGCGATATCGAGTCCTCCGCTGCACGGGCCTGTCGGCTCAATCCCCTCTATCCGGTGATCGAAGGAACTGGACGACTTTCGTTTCGTGAACTAGACCAAGGATTACTCGTCACACTCATCGACCCTCAAACGACGATCGACTTAAAGCCTGAAAGCGACAGCAGTTGCAATATGTTTAATATCCCGGTGAAGGACCAGCTTGCCGAAATACTCGACCGCGATACGCTCACGCAGCGAATCGGGCAGTCGGTCGACCAAGCCGCCTACATCATTCCTTTGAGCCTTGTCTGGGAACGACTGCAACAACCGATTCTCGTCAGCCAAGCCAATACACAATTTTGTCTGTATGGTCATGCCCGAGAGTTCATCGTGGGTTCCATGAAAGGTGCTGCTCAACGCACCACGATCACGGGCGTGGCCAAACAGACACCCATCGTGCTCTACCAAGCTCCTTGCCGAACATCCGACGACACTCCTCCGATGAAGGTTCATATGGATCGCTCCGTCGTTGCCGCACAGGAAGGCCAACCCTACAAAATCCTACTCACCGTCCCGGTGCCCTATAACGTACTCAGCCAGCAATTGCAGCAGCGGTTGTTTCATCAAGAAATCAAACTTCCCACAATATTGAAGGACACTTTTCTCATCGAACAAGTTACGGCCTCCAACGCGAACGGTCAGACGCTCCTGGCGGTGAACACCAACGGCAGTGTAAACGGCACGTTGTACTATTGGGGTGCGCCCCGCCTCGAACGAGACGGGAACCTCATCACAATCTCGGATCTCCAAATGGCTGCCGAAACGAAAACGGAGTTGGACAATGTCAAACCAGGCTATTGGCAGATGGTTGATCAAGAATTGAAGGCTCGTCTCCAGGAAGCGGCTGCCATTGATCTCTCGCAGCAACTTGGAAACGTGAAAAGGGCGATCAGTGGACAGCATAAGAGCGGGTGGCTGCAGCTGGATGTACTGGTAGCCCGTCAAGAGCCGGCTCAAGTGACGTCGACTCAGAATACTCTGCTGGCCGATATCATTCTCGAAGGCACCGCCAGTGCCTCCGGACAATTGCCTGTCGAGCAAGGGATACAAGAGTCGCAGCGACAAGGACGGCTACAAGATAGGGAGTCGTCTCAAGCCACGCGCCTTCCGGACGAAGAAATCATCGAGAGACCATCGGAAGCTCCCTAAATACGACGAGTGTCACGGCTTCAGGCCGCCAGGCCTGAAGCCGTGGGGTCTGTGATGAAGCTTCAGCTATTGATTCTACATTCCCCATCACGAGGGAGTAGCGTGCATTTCCCACCATAGATGCGGACGCCATCATCCTCCTACATCCGGATTACTCGCCATGCTATGCTGCATCGCATGGGCTAGGGAATCATGCTGAGAGAAACTGAAGAGCAATCACTTAAAACGGCTCGGCGGATTTCCATCCGGTGTAAAACCTTACAGGCCCTTGGTGCAGTACTCATCGCGGTCGGCCTTTTAGTCGATTGGCCCCCTCCCCAGGCAGCTAACATCCCCGATACATCGTCATTCTTAATCATTTTGGGCGGACTCATCGGCTCTGCGGGACTCTTGGCTGCGTTTCGGCGAGAGTAGGCATGTGTTGATTACGATGTTGAGTTCAGATCTACAAAGCGAACGATGAAGCGGATTAACGATTCCCCGTCTGAAGCTGAACCGCACTCACGCCATATGGACTGAAGAAGGCCAACACCTTGTCGCCTACCTTAAACCGGCCACCGAGTTGGGTTTGATGCGTGAGATTTAAGATATGGAGCTGCCCCTTGTCGTCTCGAATGACCATCGTCCCTGGAATACCGGCTGTGATGGAGACCACTTCTCCTTGCACCGGTGGAAGAGCAAGGGCGGAATCGTGCATGCTGGTTAAGGTCATAGCCAGAAACAGAAGACCGCCCAAAACTCTGAATACAAGCCGGTACATAGCAGTGCTTTTCTCGTGCAATGACGGTGACTCGCCACACCACCATCATGTTGTTGACCGCTATGTTACCAGGCTTTGTCACTTGGGCACAGGGCTCTTGACCCCCGTGCATAGGCACCTGCAACAGCGGCCCACACACATATGGTTCACTATCCCGCCTCCATCACTCGAACTTTGAAAAATTCTGTGAATGAGGGAAGCTTATTGCTTGACACCTGCGATACCCCTCTTTCGAGGGAGATATTTTGAGGGATGCGCTCACCTACTCTTGCGCTACGCTTGGTCTATCAGCGTGATGGGTACAAGCAAAGGAGTTCATTATGCAGAACAGGACAAATCCCATACGGCGCCATAGTCGCTTTCCGGTAAGCTGGCCATTGTTGTATGGAAACAAGACATTTGTGGCGGAAGGAACGGTGTTGGATCTCACCGCTCTCGGATGGCGAGTAGCGGGATCGATTCGGGTGGTACCCGGCATGGAGTTGAGCCTGCAGGTATCCGTCCCGGAGCGATCCACACCGCTCTGTGTCCGTCGAGCAACTGTGCTGTGGGTACACGATCATGAATTTGCGATTGAAGCCCATGAGATGACCACAACGGATCAGGCTTGGGTCACCGAATTCCTCCGGCAAAAGCTCGGGCTCATGTGGATGTCACGAACGACCGACCGGGAGACCCCGCTTCAGACTGGAGACGAGGCGCCATGTAGTGAGGCGACCCCGCCGGAGCCTTCCCTTCCCTCCATGGAGGACATTATTGAGAGGTGTCTTGCAATAGAAACCACGAGAGAAACCGCGACGACCGGTCACTCTGTTGACCCGTCCTGGAACCATGTCGCCGACTGCCATCATGAGGATAAGTGCCATTCCATCCATAACCGCGTGCCTGAGAAGACTTTGCACGAGGCACGCCGTCTCCTCTGCGGCATGGTCGCCATGAAAACGACTTGTGAAAGGGCCGGTCGGGATCGGATCGCTGATAATTAGACGGGGCTCCCACTTCTCTAACAAAGCCGGTGTATGCACACCATAGCCGGCTCATCCCCATAGAGCTCGCTTCGCTGACACAAGAATCTTTGATCAACTTGCATTCGACATCTGAACCCACGAACTGACCTATGGTTTGTCCTAGGTGTGGATTCGACTAGAACGAAATATATATAGGGTATAGCAATTAGACAAAATGTCTCCCGCTCAAACTAGAGGAGGGTACACCTATGAAAAGCTGGCAATCATGCGCACTACTTTGTGCAATATTCGTCTCGTCCGGCTGTATTACTGAGGCCACGACGGAACTGACTAAAGCTCCATTCGATGCAACTACGGAGGTGACTAATGGGACATCGAACGCCATAGGGGAGCTACTGGAACCGACGAAGAAGTTTTTATCGAGCACGACGCCGGGGGCAGCCGCTATTGATCGTCTCACTCGTGCCAGAGAGAAGACCGAGCTCTTTGTTGGCTATACATATGAGCACTTGCGGGCAGAAACCGCTCGAGGATCCGGTGAACACGTCGTTTCCCTCGCTGTCCTGGCAGGCATTCCTGCTGATCGTCACGCTCAATTCCAGGAGAGAATGCGCGATGCCTATTCGACGATCTTTAATGAGTCCCTTCCGCCCCGCGAAGCGAGGGTTCGCCTTGTGAATGCGGCGTGGTCGGAAGGATTTGGAAAACTGGAAACCGATACGATAAAGCATCAAGAGACAGGCATCTCCGATATTGACCTGAAGCTAGGCAAACCTAGACGGTCGATTTCCCTGATATCGCATCGCTGATGGTTCGCGAAAGACAGAATGGAAAGTCTGGCCTGTGTGGTGATCTTCAAAAAAAGAGGTCAATAAATGGCTACGGCAAAGATCCAAGTGGTTCTACTGTGTAGCCTCTTGCTATCCGCAGGATTAACCAACGGAGTTCAATCCGGTCAGCCAGGCTCTTCGTCTGGAGATTCCAAGATCGATCAGGCGGATCGTCGGCAAGGAAATCCAGAGCCTGGTGACAAACCCTCTCTCGGTAAGACCGAAACTTTGTCTGGTGCAAAGCATCCTAGTGGTAAGACCGAGACTTTGAAGGGAGGGCAAACCATTAAAGGCGAAGTTGTTCGTATCGACGGAGAGAAATATGTCATTAAGACGGAGGGTGGGAAAGAGTTCAGCCTCGAGGCTAGCTCAGCCACCCAGATGAGCGAGACCAATCTCAAACCGGGTCATCTCGTCGAGGCCAGAGTGGATGGGCAGAATCACATTTTGTCGATTAGCTCAGCGGATCGTAGGAATGATCACGGTCTTGAGTCAGGCAATGCGGTTCCTTAAGAAGAAGCTCTGGAGGATTCACTGGTTTGAACTTGTCGTGAATGGCCAGACAGATTATCGACGTGACAAAGGAGAGAATCAATGCAAGGCATTCATAACGTTTTGAAGGTTTCGCGGAGTAGGCAGAGGCATCCTCAACAATTACCGGGAAAGCAGGGTGCCTATTCATGCTCACATTGTGGAAGTCAGCGCTACCGCCTTGTCTTAACCGCCGAAGCATTGAACGATCGCGTCGGCATTATACTCCGGTGTGGCAACTGCAATGCTTCACAAGAAGTGAGTGAAGAAATACAAATTCCCAGCTACACCTGACATCACGCTCTTCTCGTGTGTAATAGGTTTGCCTGGTAGTGCATTCTCCATAGTGCGTCCAATAGAGACAAAGCGGACTACCCATCATTACTGTGAGTCTATAGTCGCCATAAGCAATGGTGGGGGACCGCGTGCGTACAGCGGCTTTTTATTCCATGCCGCCTGTTTCGCAGAAATGCGTGGGACGAGCCGGGGGCCGCATGCAAAGAGACACAAGAGAGCTGCGAGGCCTTATGCTCACCATCCGTCGTACCCTTCCCTGCACGGCGCTCTGGTTCTCGCTCGTCCTCATCATGTCGGGGTTGAGTTACGCCGAATCAGCACCGGAAGAGCCCACTCCGATGGAGGAACCGACTCCGTTTGCCGGGCGAGACTTTCGCACGAAACTTTTTGGACAGGAAATTCACGTCGCGCCAAGAGATCGCCGCTCGGTCACAGCCGCAAGCTTTGGCATACAGTGGATCCCGGAAGGCCCCGCCATGCTCGAATTGCTTCCATTCGGAGCGCTGTATGTGTGGCGAAACTGGGATGATGACAACCGTCGACTCCGTGGAGCCATTTCGGGCGTCGTCAATGACATAAGTTATTCGATCGGGCTCCGGGCGTATCCCAATTGGACCGTGCTTTTTACCTTGAATAACTTTATCGCACCGCTGGGACGGTCGGAGAACGTTGAAGGACAGCGGATTATTGACACGGAGATCGAGTGGAGTTACGCGTTCGGTGGCGTGGGACTCGGATACCGTCTTCCGATTCACCCGTTCAGACAAGACAGCGCCGTCAATCTCTTTGTGACGTATGAGCCGGGTTACCGGTGGTTCAAGGGGACCGACCAGACCTCGCCTCAGTATGGCGTCCCAAGCGACACCTATGAAGGTCGCATTCACTTCAAGGCTCGCATCGATGCCATGACCCGCAACCTCATGGAGTTACCTCATGAGGGGGTGACGCTCGGAGGTGATGTGATCTATGGACATCGCGCCAAATGGGTTGCGTGGGGAGGCCCTCCCTTCGAAACACCCGATTTCAAAGAAGAACGCACCTACCTGGCACTAAGCGGATACCTGATGGCTGCATCCGGACTGCCCTTCGTCGACAGTCAGAAACATCGTCTGGTTTCAAGCCTTCACGCAGGGATTGGGAAGGATCTTGATCGATTTACGGCGTTCCGTCTTCCCGGACGCCCTACGGGCTACGAATGGGACGCCGTGGCACTGCCTATGATCCGCGGCGTGGCATTCAATGAACTCTTTCCCAGACATTACGCGATTGCGAATGTGCAATATCGGTATGAAGCTCTGTTCTTTCTTTATCCCTATGTGGAAGCGGCCTTCGCCTTCGTTGATCGCCCGCGATTTACCTCAGATGGCCGGATCAAACAGTCGACGGACCCTATGCCCACCGTGGGTGTCGGCATTGTTTCAGGAGCCCCGTTGCGATCACAAATCGAACTGAACTACACCTATAATTTTGGAATCTTTCGCGACTCGGATAGTGGATCACCCACACGAGGCGGCCATGGTATGTTCTTGTTCTGGTCGAAGGAACTGGGATCGAGCTCGGGAGGATAGGGCTCGGCCGGGAAGTCCATCTATGGTCCTTCCTAGTAGAAAGATCTCGGTCCACTCATCAGAATTGCTTTTTGTACGAAGAAGGACCCCATGCATCAAAGAGTCACAGCGCCGATGTGCGGTCGTGATATAGGTAGAGCCTTCTGAAGATACATCCGGCTATTTCTCTATGTTGCTAAGGCGAAAAAAATAAAGACGACGGTAACACAAATGTAACCTCGGTCTGAGATATTCACTTTCAACAATATTCACTTCGGCGGCTGGACGCCTTCTGCTCCTGCTTCCGTCGGAGAAAGACGCTACGACAATGCTGGACTATAAGCGACGCAAAATCGAATTGACTCCTAGACGGGAACGCGATGGGACCTGGCGTTGTCCGTATCGCATTATTGAATTCAGACAAACCTGTTGGGGGTACCGGAAAGGCTGTCCCGACGGCAGTTTTGCGTCCCTTGAAGAGGCGTCGGCGGTGGCGCTGGAAGAGGCGCAACGTATCGTTGATTCACTCGAGCCCCACGTTCAGCAGTCTGAACTCCACTCGCGGGGAAATAAACCGAGCAGGCTGATAATCTATTTCGTTCAGAGCGTATTCCATATCGGCAATGTGGTCCAACGCAGCATGTTGGTCTTTCCAAATTGGCGTAAGATTTTCAGCGCCATTACGTTCTCTGCTTCGTCACGAAGATAGCTCCCGTATCCCGCTCGACACCATACCAAACATCGCGTTGTTCCTGTTCACCAATGGAACCGTCTATGATTAGTAGGTTGTAGACGGTTCCCTTGGCTCGCCCGATAAGCCTAGGTTACGGATGCTGGCCTTTTTTGTAAACAATAACAGCCGCCACCACCAACCCCAGAATCGCCGCTCCGAATGTCAGCCAATTGGCATCCATGATATCCCCCCTTCCATAGCGCATAGATAGGAAGACTCTACGGAATGACCGAGAACTGGCACAACTCTCTCAGGGCAAGTGGCTCATGAGCGGACTTTAGTCGGGTCGTGCGGTCCGAACGTCCACCACACCAGGGTTCTGTTCAGTTCATGCGATCAATTACTTGCCTTCATCAGGGGCGACATCACACCAGCTCAATGTCCTTTCAGCGTCTCTGCAATGTTGAGGCACTCCGACACCATGGATGCTTTGCAACTCTTCCATTAAGCCACCCTAGGGCAGGACGATGCGCCAAAACGCGTCAGCTGGCCAACGGGAGTACTTTGGAGAGGCTAGACGATGACCGGTAGACCTGATATAGGAAGGCTCATTATGCTCTTACGAACTAAGCATTTTGAGCTGGAGATCGCCAAGTTTCTATATCTTCGGGCACCGTGGCTCGGCGCGATCTACATCGGCCCCGATTCCGGGCATGGGTGTATCGTGCGTTACAGTCCACAGCAGCTCGATCATTTGGGATACGTCGAGATGGCGAGGCGAACTTTGCGAATGCGGTAGCTCTTAGAATGCTTTGGATTAATAACCGTAGCGCAGTTGCCACCACTTGTCACTTCACAGTCGAGGTTTCTCGTCATA
>DATIGP010000249.1:0-11772 GCA_035454625.1 Nitrospira sp. | reverse complement strand
CAGGTAAATGCGGTCGCCAACATAATGAGCGCGTATTGAGAGCGAGCGGAGATCTTGCCCCACTCAATCGGCCCCATTTGCTTCGCCCCTTTCATCATGAAGCTGTTCAGTGCAAACATGAAGAAGAGACACGACAACGTCGTTGCAACCTGTGGAACAGAAAGGCCTACGCGTACGTTTGCGGGGATATAGTATCCATACACGGCCAGGAAAATAATATTGATGTAGGCACAGGCGAAAAACACACCCATAAAGATATTGCCGAACTTCGCCCACGATACAGTTGAAACCTTATTCCCTCGCATATACCAGACGAAACTCAACACAGTCGTCGTAATAATGACGTTGATTCCGCCGTTTTTCGCCGACATGACCCCGTAATTACCCAACACGGGATGCTGTTGTCCTCCCATTGCCTTCAATTCCGCCGGCGTCATAACCATCGTATGGGGAGTAATGAAAACAATGAAGCCGCATGCCAGCAGGAATACGAGATACTTTATGTACCGTTGATATTTCTCGGCACCTCGCATCCGACCCATGGCCTGCCAGAGATAATAGTTCGTGCTCAGGAACAGAATCCCGATCATCGTAGCTTGGATAATGAACAACCAAGCGAGTAGACCGCCCATCAAGGTGATACCCATCTGCTGACGATAGGCATATACTTCCCGCATCAGCCAATAGCCTGCAAAGGGTAATGGAATCAAGAAAGCCACACCCAGTGCCATGGCGATGTAGCCCATCCAGTCATAATGAGCACGATCCTCCTCAGTTTTTGCCGCCAAAAATTTATATGCGGCATAAGCGGCCACAACGCCGCCTCCGAAAGCCATGTTGCCGAGGATACGATGAAGGTTGAGCGGATTCCACAGGGCCGTATGGATTACATGCCAAATATTTCCAAGGTATCGCCCCTGCTCATCGACACCGGCGGGCGACATCATGAATCCAATCCATGAATTCGCCAAAAACATGAGCAACGTGCCGATGATGTTCAAGATCACCGACATGCTCAAATGAATCCACTTGAGGAATCCCTCCTTCATCTTGTCCCAGCCGTAGTAGTAGATGTAAAGGGTTCCGCTTTCAGCCACAAACATCAATGCATAGATGTGCATGACCGGACGGAATATGCTGGACAGATAGGAAAAGAACGCAGGATACAGGGTCAGGAAAGTAAAGATCAGAATACCGCCTAGAATAGCCGTGAGAGAATATGCCGTAAGACTGATCTTGATAAAATCATACGCCAACTGATCGTAGCGCTTGGCAAGCGCCTTATCCTTTGTCACCACCCCCATGAACTCGATGATCATGCAGAAGATCGGCACGGCCAGCACGAAGCTGCCGTAATAGAGGTGCTGTTGATTGGCGAACCAGAGGAGAACGCGGCTCTCAAAATTGTACCTCGGATAGTCCTTAGGGCCATCCGTTGTTTTGGGCGCAGGAGCACCGACTACAATACCCTCGGTCTTGTAGTAGACATCCCGACCTTTTTCAACTTTATCCCCATCCTTCTTTGCCGCATCGCCGGCAGGAGCCTCTTCACCGATGGCCGGCGAAGGTAGAGCCACGACGATCGGAAGCAGAAGGAGGCCAACCATCATGCATAGCGCCATGATTGAAAAGACGCGCTTGCCGGCTAAAAGGCCCATGGAATACCTCCTTAATACACTCGCGTTAGTATAGTGCCGTACGAATTACCAAAGCCCTTACAGAGCTCTGGTAATATGCTGTTTTCGGACAGTTAATTTCGGAACAGGTACCAAAAGTCCAACCCCTGCATATCCATGAGGTAGTGGTCGACCAAAATAAAATAGCCAACCGTAACAATAAGAGAAACAACTACTGCAATGACAGGGTTATTCAGTGCGCTCATTTCTTGTCTCTCCTCCGCCGACCTGGTTCATCGATCAATAGAAACTGTGCAGTCATGCCCATGCTAATCGACACAATCAAAACTCAACAGGGACACTGAATGCCGGCGAACCAGTAGAAAAACCATAGCCCAACGGCACATGTAATGTAGAAAATCATTTTGCCGACTTTGATCTTAATGTCGCTGTCTGGGGTAGCGGTGGCCATTGTTGTGTTACTCCGATTGAGATAGATGTGGGTGGGGTTTAGAATTACTGCATTTTCTTGACAGGTACCCGGCCCTGTGTTATCAGACTTTTGTCGCTTGTGAGCGAAGCAACAGGAGCAACCGTGACGAAAAACTCAAAAGTGTTTGACATTATAGTTTTGGCCGGTATGGTTGTCAACATCATTTTGGCCGTGTTTTTGATCCTCTACTACTTCGATTTTCTATAAGATTTATCCGGCCTTCCGTTCTCCCTCTTCCTTCATTCCGGTCTTCGAAAGCGCACAACGGAATCCGATCGTCTCATCTCGAAAATCAGCCATCATTTTGCTTCGGCTGGTAATCCGAACATCCCCTCCGGTTGTGGTATAACCTCCACCACGAAGAACCCGGTAAGTGCCATACTCGGGGCTTGGTGGGTTTCGATCCGGCGAACTCTTGTAGTAAGTTTCTTCATACCAATCGGCGACCCATTCGATAACGTTTCCAGCTCCATCCATCACACCATACGGGCTCTTGTCGGTCTGGAAGCTTCCCACAGGTGCTGAGACCTCATACCCGTCTTGCACTCTGGCCCAATTGGCACCATTAGCCTGTTCTTTATTACCCCATGGCCAGAGCCTTCCGTCACTGCCGCGCATTGCCTTTTCCCACTCTGCTTCCGTCGGAAGGCGTTTTCCCTTCCATCGGCAATATTCCATCGCATCATCCCATGAGACATAGACGACCGGCTGATTTATGCCCTTCACCTTGCCGAGGCTTTTGGCGTACCGCGCAGGCAATCCAGGTTTCCGATGCCCGGTCGCCAGGACAAACTGCTGATACTGATGATTCGTCACTTCAGTCCGGTCGATGGAAAATTTATCCAAATAGATGGTCCGCTGGGGACGCTCATCGAACCCCCCTTCATCCGTGCCCCGAATGAATGGGCCCGATGGAATGATCACCATTTCATCTTGGATAGGCACCTCTCTCAAATCGCTCTCCGGCACCGATTCCACTTCAGAACCTGTTCCTGCCGGTGGCTCTTCATAGGGCGTGATCGTAGTACCTCGCCAAATGGCAACGATGGGCATGGCAGCACAAGCCAGCACCACAAACAGAAAGATTAGTTTAAACTTTGACTCGAGCATGCTGTCCTATGACTTACCCTCCGGGTTGATCGAGATCGCTCGCACAGCGAATACCGATCGTCACGTCCGTCCGCCAATGCTTGGCTGCAAACCGCTTGGACAGCCTCGCGTTATGCTCGGTTTCACGCCATGACCCGCCACGGACGACCTTCAGATCGGCGCTCTCCGGTCCTTTGGGATCACGAAATGGTGATTTCTTATAGTAGTGCTCGTCGTAAGAGTCCTCGACCCACTCCGCAACATTACCTGTCATGTCATAGAGACCGTAGGGACTACGGCCCGTATCGAACGATCCAGGGGGCGCCAGGTACTTATACCCATCCTCGCCGCCATCGACGTTGGCGGCGTTGGTGACAAACTTGTCTCCCCACGGATATTTCCTCTTGCTCTCACCCCGACCGGCTTTTTCCCACTCTGCTTCCGTCGGAAGGCGCTTGCCGGCCCATTTGCAATAGGCCGACGCTTCGCCCCATGAGACGCTCATGGCTGCATATTCCGGCTTCAAGATCTTCGACTGATCGTCGTCAAACACCTCAATCCTCGGCGCCGCACGCTTGGTCATCTTGGCGAACCGCATGTACTCCTCTTGTGTGACTTCCTTACGGTCGAGATAGAAGCCCTTTAAATAAACCTGATGCTCAGGCGCCTCATCCGGATCCCCGTCATTGCTTCCCATCGTAAAGGGACCTTCTGGAATCTGTACCATTTCCCGCCCTTCATCTCCGATTCTTGTCTTGTACATCGAGAAATCCTGAGCCGGAAGGCTGTTCGCCGTCGGTCGGACTTCCGACTTCACTGAAACGGCAAGCTGTCTCATTTGCTTTGCCTTATAGGACTCATAGGCCAGCAGACCGATCATCAAAAAGAACGAAGCAAACACAAAAATGATGGACCCGACTAAGACGCCCTTGTTTTCCACAAATACCTCTCAAATACGATAGGACGGCGAGGTCTCGGCTTGTTCCGACGCCGCTTTCTTGGCAGCACGCACATCGAGCAACATTGAAATCTGAACACCCAAAAAGCCGCCCATGGCGGCACCCGCTCCGGCGCCGACCCAGATGCGCTCGATACCGGCCATAGTCCAGGCTAATACACCTCCTAATACAGTACCGACAAGGATACTGACTAGAAATCGGCGGCCGCCGAGAAAGCCGATCACAACACCGAGACCAAGCCCAACAGAAATAGCAACCGGCATCAGTCCGCCGCCCATGGTTAGCCCGATCAGAGTACCGACGGTACCCATTACGGCTATCCCGAGTGCAATATCAACCGCTGCGCTCTTTGCCATCACCGTGATCTTTCATGGACCAAAAAGCCGGCTTTACTTTGCCGGGACGGCAACGAGCGGGCCAAAATCGACTTCAACGCCAGGCGCCGCGATGATGGAAATCCCCCAAGCCTTTTCCGCTGGTTCATGCTTATGAATCCGCTTGAAGTCCTCGTACACATTTACCCGCTCTTCGAACCATTGACCGATTTCCTTCGTCCCAGTCTGCACGACGATCTCCGAACCGCTAAACATACCGCCTTCGGTTAAGGTGCCATCCGGTTTCGACTCACTCCATACATATTTCGTGAACACGGGGATAAAGAGGAGATCGGTATCGAGGGAAGCATAAACCGCAGCCAGCGGCTCGTTGCCGGAAGTGGCCTTGTTGAGACGCCAACGCCAGGTCAAAATAGGATAGGCCTTGGGATCCCATTCGATCTTCTTTTTCTTGATTCGTTGCCCAGCGTCTTTGGCGGACAGAAAGTTCGTGCCGTTCTCCGACCGTACCTTGTAGGCCTCCCGACCTTTTGATTGACTTCGCTGGTTTTCGTGATCCCACAAAGAAGGGAACCCGTCTGCTTCCTTCGCTTGAAAATCTTCAAGCACCAGGGCCGGCCCTTGTGCAAGGCAGGGAACGTGCCAACCAACAACACCGGCTAGGATGCTGAGTACGGCTGCCATACAAATCGGCACACGGCGCTCCATACGATTTCCTTTCTACGTTTCTTGCGATGGAACCGGCGAAAGCAACGGAACCGGTTCTTCCCGCAATTCCTCGCCCATCACCGGCTGCTGCCCCCGCTCACACATCCAGAACAACACGAGAACAGCCGCCCAAAACACGAGCATATTCAGCGTCACCATTTTTGTGGCGTATTGAAGATCCGGCGTGAAGGCCCAAGGAGAGACGTCAGCCATTAATTCACTGACATGCCATGACAAGCGTCCTGACGAGCGGATGTACCCCATCAAGCCCATCACCCAACTGAAGGAGGCCGCCAACCCGAACAATCCGACCATGCCCCGTAGCGGAATTTTCCCCCACTGAATCGTGCCATGCACCACGGCTCTTCTGAGCATGAGGCGGTTGACCACCACGCCGGCTATGATCACCGTAAGTGTCGTGAAGGCTTGCGGTGCCGACAGGCCGACCCGAAGCTTCGCCGGCAAATAGAACCCGTAGATCGACAACCAGATAATGTTCACCCCCCCGACCAAATACAACATCGCGATCACGATATTCCCGGTCTTGACCCACGAGATGGTCATTGTTCGATTCGCGCGGCGGTAGTACAGAAAGCTGAGGGCCGTGACGAGGATCAGGATATTAACCGCTCCATTTTTGGCGGACATGACACCATAATTGCCGATTACGGGATGCTGAGCGCCGCCCATCGCCTTAACCTCACCGGCGGACATGAAAAGCGTATGAGGTGTCAACCATATGAAAAGCGCCAGCATCAACACACCCAGTAAGAGCTGGTAATAGGGCTGATAGCGCTCACCGCCTTTGATCCGCGCCATGCTCTGCCACAGATAGTAGTTGATTCCCAAGAACAAGACGCCGATCAAGAGCGCCTGTACCACGAACAGCCAGGTGAGCAATCCACCCATCATCGTCACACCCATCGTCTGGCGAAATACGAACACCGACTTCATCAGCCAATAGCCGGCAATCGGCATCGGGATGAGCGCGCAGACCGTCACAAACAGGAACACGTAGCCGACCCAATCGAAATACGCTCGCTCTTCGTCCGTCTTGCTGGTGAAAAAACGATAACAGGCGTAGGCCAACACCACGGCCCCCCCAGACATGATGTCCGCAAGAAAGCGATGGACGTTCAGCGGATTCCAGAGCGCGGAGTGCAGGAGATGCCAGGCATTGCCCAAAAACCGTCCCTGTGCATCCACCCCGGCGGGTGACATCATGAAAGCCGACCAGGCGTTCGCCATCATCAATAACGCGGTTCCCACAATGTTGGTCAGAATACCGATCGCCGCATGGATCCACTTCATGCCACGATTCGCCATCCGGTTCCAACCGTAGTAATAGATGATCAGCAAGAGCGACTCCCCGACGAACACGGCGGCGTACGCCGGCATGAATCCCTTGAACGTACCACCCATGTACTTCATGAAACTGGGATAGAGGGTGATGAACATCGTCAGCATGAGGCTTCCGATGAGTGCCGTGACTGACAGCGCCAAGACCGCCACCTTTGCAAGGTCTCTTGCGAGACCGTCGTATCGAACGGCTAAGGCGGGTTTCTTGGTGATCAACCCAAGAAACTCGAGCAATGCACAAAACAGGGGGAGCGCAAGCACAAAACCCCCGAAATACGTATGTTGCTGTGTAACGAACCACACCAGCAACCGACTATCCAAAGAGCCGATTTGTGGATAGACCGTTTCATGAGGTGTAGGAGCCGCCGGTCCCTGCGGAGTTCCCTCCGTGCCGAAGTACACATCGGTTGATGATTCCGCGTATGACAAATCGGGGCCATTCCACATGGATCCAATGGCGACGGCAAGAAGCACTATGCAGATTGCAACGCTGATCACAAAACGGGTCATTATCAATCCTGGGCCCATATCCCTACCCCTTGATTCCGCTCTTGCCGAAGGGCAACGCTCCTCCGGCGCTCTCCGCTGCGTGCACAGATTTCCCAAGAATTCCCATCACAAACGGGCACCGTAGCATGCCATTCGACAGCTGAGGCGCCTGTTCATCCTCGACATGACGACGAACGCCCAAATAATACCCATACACCGCCATGATCGCCGCCACGAACGCGCTCATCACGGCCGCGGCCCCCAGTGTAATCGTCGGTTGCCGAACCACGAACAACAGCAGGCCCATCGCTACCAGATAATAGGTCGACGCAAAGGCCATCCCGGGCCACCACCAATACTTCAGCAGTTCACCCGGTGCGGTCTGACGGAGCGATTGCAGCCAGGTCTTGGCTGGATAAAGTCCACCAAAATACGCACAGAGCGCAAGGCCTCCCCCAAACAGCGTCACACTCAACAGTTGAGCCAAGGCGGCACCCTGCTCATTCGCCATTGCCACCCCGGACAACGAGGCGGCGGCCCCGACACCTAGCCCGGCCAACACCCACGGAACTAATTGCCGGGCCCGGCGTTGCATCAACACACGAAGCTGTTCACCATCCGGGAATGTTAAAAACGGTCGCCCCGACGCTGAGAGCTGACGCACATGGCCGATCTCGAAGGCATCACGTGCAACGGAGGTGCAGGAGATGATGATCGCCATCATCGCCGGCCCGTCAGGATGCTGGAGATAACTGTAGTCCATGATCCATAACAACGTGAGCACCAATAGAGACAGTTGAATGCCGTACACGGCTCCGATCCAGCCGGTAAGCCAGCCAAGGAGACCCAGGCCGTCTTGTCGCACAATGGCGGACCAGGGCGCCGCACGCCCCACACGATAGGACAAGAGCGATGTCACCATGGCCACCAGACTGCTCACCGCGAGCAAGATCAACGGCTCGCTGATCGGCAGGAGGTGCTTCGCCAGCCGATAGACCCCGAAGGCCACCAGCCCGGGCACGAACATGACGATCCGCTTTTGCCGGCGCACCGCCTCTTCCGTCACCGCCAAACTTAAGCTGGGAATCACGCGCAATGTCATCCGATGCAGCATCTCTTCTCCACACCGCTACGGAGCTTCTCGACGACGAATTTGGTTCAACCCTTCGCTGTCATCCCGAAATACTTTGCTTTGATTTCTTCCATCAGCGACGCCGTAATGCGAGACAGCCCACGATCCGCCGCAGTGCGCTCAAGTTCGATTCGCGCCATGGCGCGAACCGCTGCCGGCACCCGTTCCAACCGCCGTTCCGCCTCAGGTTCCCAGTCGATGCGCTCCTCAGTTCGGGGACGAAGCAGCGTTTCATACGTGACGACGCGCTGGCCTTGGCGACGGACATCCTCCTCCACCTCTTCTCGAACCAGCACCGCCACGTACGGCGGCATGCGATCCAATCGGTGCAATGCCTCATCGGTCCAGAGCACTCGATCGACGAGTCCGTGCGTCTGCCCTTCCGGCACATCGACGCCGACTTTCAGCCCGCAGCCACGACATTCCGAGCGGATGAACCACTGCAGCGCGCCGGTCTCACCATCACGTTCCTCAATCCCCTCGGTATGCATCCAGCGACCACAACCACAGGTCAACATGACAGCGCACCGTGAAGCGAGAAACGTGAGAATTGAAGCTTCTCGGAATGTCTAAGCATCGCTTCAACCGATCTTCCCCGGATATAAGATATAGAGCATGGTGTAAGTGAAGCTCCCGGTGACGAACAACACACAGTAAATGACCATCGTAAAGCGGCCGAGTGCCCGATGACGTTTCGCTCCATCAGGCCAAATCCGCTGAATGGTCATCTCGATCGCAAACACGAAAGCCACCAGAGCGAGAAAGATCACATACACTTCCAGCTTCCGCATGGAAAAGCCCGCAGTGACCACACGCGAGAAAAACAGCCCGAGCACCGCCACCGCGATTCCGCCGAAGATGAGCCCGATCTTCTTCCACGTCGTAAGCAGGCGTGATTCCCGCAAGGATCGCACGCCGTCGATGAACTGCTGAGAGCGAAAGCCCAACACGATCATGTACACCGCCATAATCAACCCGATGATCACGAGAATGATATGGATGGTGAGTATGGGAATGAAGACGTAATCATAGAGCGATTGAGAGCCGCCAAATCCTTCTTTGCCCTCGAACGCCAGCACGCCAAGCTGCCGGAAAAGATAATAGGCGATGAAAAAACTGAGCATGGAAATCATGCCCCCCAACATCAGCCAATGGTGCGCATCGGCTTTTCGCCGGCGAGCTTGAAACCATCCCACGATGAAGAGCGCGGTAAAAAGCGTCGCCATCAGCTGACTGAGATCGGCTCCCGTCGTTGCATGTGTTCCAAAGAACCCCGGTTCCCGCAGCCAATCCATCGTAAGATCCCACTACGCACGCCTATTGCTCATGAAACGACCTGCTCCGCTTGCCCACAGACCGACGTGTCCAACACATCATGATTGCCCATCGCCCTGTTTACGGTTTAAGGCCCTGCACCACGGCCGTCCTCTCCAATTCCACAACAGATACAAACCCCGCCGCGTGGAGCCATTGCATGGCTTCGCTGGTCCTAAAGCAGCTGCCCTGCTCAGTGTTGAGGAGGATGTGGACTGCGAATGCGGTCGTCCATGCCGGGCCGGTACCGGCTTCATCCAGGAACCGGTCTTTCATCACCAAGCGCCCGCTCCCGGTGAGGGAGGTAAAAACCTTTTTGACCAGGTCCTGATTCATTTGAAACGTTTGATAGTGCAGGATGTCGGACATCAAGACCACATCGTACGGTCCCGCGAGCGGATCGCGATTGAAATTACCGGGTAGCAAGGTGATCCTTGAGTCCAATCCCGCTTCTTTCACGTTTTTCTCCGTCAACTTCAGCGTCTCTGGAAGATCAAACACAGTCGCGTGGAGTTCCGGATACACCTGGCAAAAGGCAATCGCGTTGGTCCCGGCTCCTCCGCCAAGATCCAACAACCGTCCGCACCCGTTCAACTTCAGCCGCTTTGCCAAATCGGGGCCGCTGTGCTGACCGATCCGATTCAAGACCGTCAATACATGGCCGCCCAGCTCGGGGTCGGTCTCAAAAACATGGCGTTCAACCATTCGCTTCCCACTGCGAATCGTTTCCTCCAGTTTGCCCCAATTATTCCACTCCGCATCATGCAAGAGGAGCAAATGGCCGACGTACTGCGGGGACTGCCGGACCAGATGTTTCAGTGCGATAGACGAGTTCGCGTACCCCCCCCCATTCTTCGATAGAAGCTTCATCGCCACGAGCGCATTCAAGAGAAGGCCTAGCGTGTGGGGGTCGGCCTTAAGTCGACCCGCGATGTCCTGCACGGATTTGCGCCGTTCATCGATCGCGGAGAAGACATCCAGCTTCACAGCAGTTAGGAGGATTTTGGTCTCCCAGTAATAACCAAGCTGGAAAATTTCGGCGAGTGAGAGTTCTCTTGACACACCAATTCCTTAAGCTGGCGCTTAAAATTGGCATCTTACCTACTGCGGAAAGAGAAAGGCAAGGTGACTCATCTGACGCGAAAACGGCTGAAAACACGAAGGGCAGCGAGTGTCCCGCTGCCCTTCATATTATCAGCCTAGATGGAGCCAGGCTTACTTGATTTCAGCCTTGAGGTTGGCGGTACCGCCATCGGTTACATCTATCTCGAACTCGATCTTCTTGGCTTTACCGGCGAAAGGATGCCAGGCCACTACCTTGTGCTTGCCCGCCGGAACATCCTTGATCTCGAACGTACCATCATCCTTGGCAACGGCAAAATGGGCGTTCGTGACGGGCAGGAAGAAGGACTGCATGAACTCATGTTGGTCGCACTGTAAACGATAATATCCTTCCTTTTCTGCACCTCCACGGAAGGTCACCGGCTTATCCAGCTTATCACCCTTCTTCGCGAGACCGATGTTGAAACCGGTCGCAGAAGTCGTGCCCTTCACCGTGAAGCTATGGGGATTGTGGAGGACGCCGGCCACCGACTTGGGATCTTCAGGATCGGCATCGGTGTTTTCAACTTTGAAGGGCCGAGTATTGACGACGATGCCACTGAACGGCTGGAAGTCACAGAACTCTGCCACCACTTCCGTGCCGGCATAGCCATCCATCCAAGCCTTATCTTCGATATCCGCAACCGCTACAACTGCACCTTTCAAACCACCATCCTTTGCAACTTCGACCTGCTTCAAGAACCGCTTGTCGCCATCCACCTTGCTCTTATCCTTCTCAGCAATCTTGGGACAGAACTTTGGGTTCGGGAACTTTGAAAAGAGAAACTCTTTTTGCTCCGGCTTCCCCGAGAAGGTCACCTTCCCGGAAATTGTTCCTCCCGCATACGAGGTGAGAGGCGCCGCGATCAACGCGACGGCTGCTACACCCAACATGATTGATAGCGCACTCTTCATTGGACTGCCTCCTTAGTAATAGACCAACCACCTAATCCTTGACTTGCTCTCTTCGCCCCTATCCCATCAGCCGAGTAGAAACTCATAAACTACATTTGCTTACCGCAGACACAATGAACCATACGCTGGCGAGACTGGCTTAGATCGAGTATGTATATGAAATCTTACCGCACGCTGTCAATGTCAAACAAGAGGCTACGAGGCCTACTCTTATGTAGCTATTTTGCCTGTCTCTCTGGTACAGTATTACGAAATTCGGAAC
>DATIGP010000248.1:0-11239 GCA_035454625.1 Nitrospira sp. | reverse complement strand
TCAGGCAACATGAGATCAAGGACGACCAGATCAGGTTTCTCATCTTTGACCTTCTTCAAGGCTTCGTGCCCGCTCATCGCGGTGATCGGCCGAAACCCCTCTTTCTCCAAATAGTGCTTGACGAGCTGGAGAATATCCTGCTCGTCTTCAACGACGAGAATTTTCTTGTTGGTGGTAAGCCCCATAGGATACCGAGCGTACGGTGGAGGAGAGAGAGAGTCAAGAGAACGGGTGGTCGCCATTAGGGGCGCCGCGTAGTGACGGCTGATTACTTATAGGCTACGGCTGCGCTCGACGGTCCGACCAAGGGAATGATCTCGAATCGTTTGAAACCGACCTCGCCGCACCAACGGCGGAAGTCCGCGCCGGAATAATCGAACGCATCACCGAATTCGATGAGCATGTTGAGTGACATCAGCAATCCTTGCACGTTCTCGCGACGAGCGTCATCGATCAACGCTTCGATGGCCACCAGCGCGCCTCCCGGCGACAATGCCTCGTACGCTGATCGGATCAAATGCATCTTCTTTTCCAGGTTCCAGTCATGCAGAATCATGCCCATCGTGATCAGGTCGGCCTTCGGCAACCGATCCTTGAAGAAGTCGCCGGACGCCGTGCTCACGCGGCTTTCCAATCCTGCCGCGGCGATGTGTTTTTTTGCAATCGGTTCGACGACCGGAAGATCGAAGCTGGTGCAAGTAAGATGCGGGTGCCGCTTCGCGACTTCGATGCTGAGCAGTCCGGTTGCACCGCCGACGTCGCAGAGAGTGCGGAAATTCGAGAAATCGAATTTCTCTGCGAATGCTTCGAAGTTGATACGCGAGAGTCCGGTCATCGCTCCCATGAACTGTTCCAGCCTGGGCAGGTCCGAATAAAGTTCTTCGAACATGCCTTTCTGCCCATGCTTGACCTCGTTCTGCGGCCGCCCCGTCCGCAACGCTTCGGGCAAGTCATCCCAAAATTTGAACAGTCGCGCATTGAGCATGACCAGAAGCCCTCCGATGTACCGAGGGCTTGCCGCGTCGAGGAACACGGCGCCTTCCGGCGTATTAAAATACTTGGCGGCGGGGCCGTCGCCGTCCCGGTCGAGGAACTTCATCGCCACGAGGGCGTCAAAAAAGTCCGGAATAGCGCGGGAGTGAAAGTTCAATTCCTTGCCCAACTCGGTCCCGGTGAGCCGGCGACCGGCAAGTTTCGTGAAGAGACCGACCTCGACGGCCGTGAGTAGGACCTTTGAACCCCAAAAACCGAAGGCAGTCTGCAAGATGGAAGATGGATTCATTTGGGACCTACCTCAAAATGGAAATGCACCATCGACTCGCCCTTCGCTGAAGCAAGCCACGGAACAGTGCACGAAATTTCAAAGGGTTCTGAACATTGCAAGACGTCAATACTCATGAATTTCAGCTGCTCTCATCGGCAAAAAGACAACTTCGATTAGGTTACACAAACCAGGACTACTTGTGTGATGTGATGACCTGCATGCAAGATACGGAAGCTCAAATATTACTTTGGCCTGGATGGCTGGTCAACTGCCTCTGCGAGACTGGCTAATTAGCGGGCTGTCAGCTGACCAGTCGTCGATCGGTGGCCTAGCCGAAACCTCCTGTGATCCACGGGTCAGGAAATGGCATTGGAGTATGCGCGTTCACGGAATTGCTCTCAAGCCCCTGTCGCGGGGCAGCGTGGTGACGCCAAGCAAGGGTTAGTGTTACTCACAAGAGGGAGCACGGTGCCCTAAGCTTACGGCCGCAATTGTGGCATCCTCCATTTCCTGTCTGGGAAACCACGGTAGGATCTCAGCTCCTAATTCCTCCAGTACCTCTTTGGCAGGTCTACTGCCGTACTTCAGGTTGAAGATGACGTGATTGGCTCCATTCGCTTCCAGATTCTTCAGCAAATCCAGGAGGGTGCTCCGGCCCAGGCGAAAACCAAGATGGATCGGCTTCGGCGCAGCATGTGGATCCTCGACCAGATCGATGTACAGAGATTGCACGAAGGGCTTGAACTGGCCGGGCGTATGGTCCTCCACTAGGCGTTTCCACATTGCGATCACGTCAGACTGCACGGGAAGTGGACGCGGGTAGGTCACCCAACCATCGCTGTGCGCCGCAATCCATTCCATCGACTGGCGACTGCTGCCTGTCACGAGCAGCGGCAAGATGCCCGCAGTCGGCTTGGGTAGTAGATCCACCTGGTGCAGCAAACCGAAGGGACTGTCGATGTCGGGAAACGACTCTTCCCACACTCGACGTAACAGCTTGAACGAGTCGCGAAATCGTTCGCCGCGCGCTTCCGCCGAAAGGCCGAACGCTGGAAACTCCACGGCCCGGTCGCCGGATGCGACGCCGAGCACGAGGCGGCCGCCCGACAACTGATCGATCGAAGCCGCTGCCTTGGCGACGTGCAGCGGATGCCGTAATGGCAAGACGATGCTACCCGTGGCCAGTGCGATACACCGGGTGTGCCTCACCACATATCCGAGATAGACCCAGGGGTCGTAGATTTGTCCGACATCGCCGAACGACGGATCGTGCAGCGGCACGTCGCGTACCCAGAGCGCGGCGAACCCCAGCCGTTCAGCTTGCCGGATGCGCGCCAGGTGATCGCGCATCGTGGGAATACTCCCTTGATAGGCTTCGATGGGGGCAAAAATGCCGAGCGTGAGGTGTCTCTCAATAAACATGGTCCGAAATCCGCGATGGATAGTCGTCTCCATACCGTCCTCCTTCAATCCAGCCCATTCACCGCAATTCGAAAATGAGCTCCAGTTCGACCGGCATGTGGGCAGGTAGTGACGATGCCCCCACGGCCAGCCGTGCATGGCCTCCGCCGTCCGAGAACACTGCTGCGAAGACTTCCGAAGCGCCATCAGCGACCGCAGCATGCTCACTGAATTCTGGTACGGCGGCGATGTAGACCGTAAGTCGCGCCAACCGTTTAATACAGTTCAGAGAACCAAGCACGGTTTGAGCAACGGCTAGGCCGTTCAGCGCCGCCAATCTTGCGGCGTCACGGCCTTCTGTGACCGATAGTCTCTCGCCGAGACGTCCGCTCCAGGCAGGGCGTCCCGCTCGAACTGGTAGCATCCCGCTGACAAAGAGCAGCCGGTCCGCTTCCACCGCCGGCACGTAGGCACCGAGCGGCACGGGCGGATCGGGTAAGATGAGCCGCAGTGCTTGGACGCACGCTTCCGGCGTCACCGCGATTCCTCCTTCGGCGTGGCCTCGATCAGATGGGCATAGCGGTCGGCACGGCCGGGTGTCCAGGGCTCGCCCACCAAGCGATAGTTCATGCGCGGGAAATAGCCATAGCGTAGGCCAAGCTCACCGCTCAAGAGTGTCATCCGTTCGACGACACGCGCGTTGGCCAACTTGCCGGCGTCGATGAAACGGAATGGCATCGATTCGACGATGCTTAGAAATGCCTGCTTGGCGGCCTGGTCATCGCTGACAACAAACACATCGCTCACCGTGCCGTCGAATTGTGGCGCATCGAAGACTTCCCACCACACGTTCTTGAATGCCCCCACGATCCGGGTTTCAGGAAAACGCCGCTGGAGCTCCTCTGCCCCGCTGGTGTCCCAAGGCAGAATGAAATCCGAATAGTCGTCGTTGAATGGATTCGTAATGTCGATGAAGACTTTTCCGGCCAAGGCCTGCCGATAAGGTTGCAGCGTCGTCACCATTCCATCCCTGAGAAACATGGCGGGCAGGACAAATTCTGCTTGAGCTGCCTGCTCGTAGGTTCCCGGTGTAATGCCGAGGATGTTCAGCCCCTCGGCAATCCGTTTTGCTCGCCGAGGATCGCGCGAACCCAGTGTGACCCCCACGCCAGCTTTTGCAAACGCCTCTGCCAACCGCACTCCCATACGGCCCGTCCCCAAAATCCCGATTGTCCTCATGGCATCCCTCCATAAAATAGTGTGATTGTGAATAGATGACCTACTAGTAGGTAGGTCTTGGTGGTAAAAAAACACCTGTCACTGTTGCAGCAATGTGATGGTCTGTTCCACCATCGTATGCAATCGCTTATGCCCGCCTTCTGCCCGAACGACCAATGCGCCGCCTTCCAGTAGAGAGAAGATCATTGCAGCCACCAGTTTTGTGTCGCCTTTAAAACGAAAGGCTCCTTTATTGAGCCCCTCCTCAAGAATCTTCGCAAGTCGTGCTTCATTGTCTCGATAGAAGCGTCGCACCCCTGCCGCTGCAGGATTACCAAGCGTGGCCAATTCAGCACCCAGCATGCCGCACAGACAGGCCTTGTCTTGTTGGCCCTCACACAGAGTGGCCTCAAACAGTTCGGCGTACTTACGTAGTTTAGCGACAGGATTAAGTTTCGAGTCGACGATGGCATCGACGAGCTTCAGGAAGTAGGCCGCGTACCGTTGAATGACGGCCTCGATCAAGTGTTCCTTCGTGGGAAAGTGGTGGTGGATGCTGGCCTTTCGGATACCCACCGCGTCGCTGATGTGCTGGTAGCTCATCGCGTTGGCGCCGCCGCGCTGAATCAACTCCTGCGCCGCATCCATAATGGCCGTCCTGGTGTCTGTCGTAGGCATGAACGACACTCTACTAGTAGGTAGGTTTCTTGTCAAGAAAAAATTTTTGCCCCACAAGCTGATTTAGAATCAAGCAAGTGAGGGCTACAGGTATCGAGTCGGTTTTACGACAGAATGGGTCGGCATGCGCACTGACTTAGAAATGGTGAGCACATGAGTTCCATAGCGGCGGGGTCGGGTAGGGAGAAATAAGAGCAAATCTGTACGCGCAAAGAGAATTTCGGCGCTCATGCTGACCCAAAATCCGCTGCTGAATTTAAGGAACTATGCCCCCGGTAATTCCTGCAATTATGACGACCTTGGAGCTCATAGAGCCACGGGAGGTTGGCAAAATGGAAGAGAGGTTGGCACTGTATTCATACAAAAGCAATTTCTTTGTTGTCTTTCATTGAGTATTTTCATCCAGCAATCTCCTTTCTGCTCAAACGTCGACGAGAAGTCCGCAGATATCGATCATGACCCTAACGCTGCCCTTGGTATTCTTGCGTGCGACTGAGAAGATGAGGTTGGATCCGGGGTCCGCGTAGAGTATTGTTACCTGACTCCCAAAATACCTCACGGGGAATTCTGGTTCATCTATTTCGGCAGTGCCGGCAGGGGCGATGGGATAGATGCCGACTCTAGAGCGAGTCGTTACGTGAACGGCATAGAAAAGGGATTGGTTGGGGTGCCCAAAACCATTGATGCCCAGGTATTGGGTATGGAATCGTTTCTTTCGGGGGACGGTAACGAGTACAGTTTCCTTGATGCTTTCTCCATCACTCAGATTGACGACTGCTCCGGTTTGAAAAGGGCGTTGAGCCATCTGGAGCGCCTCCTTTCATGATCAAAATGGGAAAGTTTCGGAGTTGGCAATGATAAGAAGCTTTACGGACGGGAGCGTACGAGGGAGGAGAGAAAGAGTCAAGCGAGGGCAGTTATCCCAAATGGACATCTTAATCTCTGAGCCTATTCTGTTGACGAGGCTTGTTAGTCTGACGTATCGTGGACCTTCACACCGACCATGATGACCTTGTTCCAGTTGAGCTGAGGAGCTGCGACGACTATGAAAATCTATCTCGCCAATCCCCGTGGGTTTTGCGCCGGCGTCGATCGGGCGATCGATATCGTGGATCTGTCGCTCAAGAAGTACGGGGCTCCGATTTATGTTCGCCACGAGATCGTCCACAGCCGCCATGTCGTGAATTCGCTCCGACAAAAAGGCGCGGTCTTTGTGGAAGAGTTGAACGAAGTGCCGGAAGGGTCGGTGGTGATCTTCAGCGCGCACGGCGTGGCAAAGTCGGTTTGGGAGGAAGCGAATCAGCGTCGCCTGCATGTGATCGACGCGACCTGCCCGCTGGTGATCAAGGTGCACAACGAAGTCAATCGCGACTACACCCAGGGGTATGAGTTGATTCTCATCGGTCACGCCGGTCACCCGGAAGTGATCGGCACGCTAGGTCAGATCCCCGACAAGTTTCACTTGGTCTCCTCGGTAGAAGATGTGGAAAAGTTGCACGTGGATAACACCGTGAATCTCTCGTATGTTACTCAAACCACGTTGAGTGTCGATGAATGTCGGGACATCGTCGGCGCATTGCATCAGCGATTCCCAAATATCAAGGGTCCGCACCAGGAAGATATCTGTTATGCGACGCAAAACCGGCAGAATGCCGTCAAAGAATTGTCTCGCTTGGTGGATGTCATTTTGGTTATCGGGTCGCCGAACAGCTCCAATTCCAATCGTTTACGCGAACTGGGAGAACAGTGCGGGATTCCCTCTTACCTCATCGATTCAGCCGCCGACATCGACCCTGCATGGCTGCAAGGGGCCAAGGCAGTCGGAATTGCCGCCGGTGCTTCTGCTCCGGAAATCCTGGTCACGGAAGTGGTCGCATTCCTGACGGCGTCGGAACCATCAGATGTCGAAGAACTCACCGTCATCGAGGAAGATGTCGAATTTCTTCTGCCCAAGGAACTCGTCCAAATAGAACCCTCCAAGAAGCCGGTAGCCAGTATCGCCGGTTAGTAGGCGGTGCTACTCCAGTAAATGCCATATGGCCCTATATATTGTAGGGCCATATCGATTATTCCACTATGCAATGTGTTTTGTTTTTGATTTATCAGAGCCCCTTGTGATACAAGGGCCCGGTACTTTTGTTTCCAAGTACGCGCCCTAATGTATACGTCACGAAGGTGAGCCGATGCATCTAAGATCGTTGAACATGCTGGGTTTTAAGTCGTTCGCTGAAGCGAAGATCGAATTTCCCGAGGGGGTTACCGCGATCGTCGGGCCGAATGGGAGTGGAAAGAGCAACGTCGTAGACGCCATCCTGTGGGTGTTAGGCGAGCAAAGCACCAAAACACTCAGGAGTGAGAAGATGGAAGACGTTATCTTTAACGGCACCGAACTTCGGAAGCCTTTGGGGATGACGGAGGTGTCGTTGGTAATCGGGGGCCTTGATCCGGCGGTGATGAAGCTCGATGGTAGCTCGGGACTTCCGCACGAGCTGACTGAGGCGCAAGAGATCATGATTACCCGCCGTTTGTACCGCAACGGCGACAGCGAGTATCTCATCAACAAGATTCAGTGCAGGCTGAAGGATATACGGAGCTTGTTGCTCGATACACGGGCCGGGAGCAAAGGGCATACCGTCATTGCCCAAGGCCAGATCGATCAGATTCTGAATGCGTCGCCGCAAGATCGCCGGGAGCTCATTGAGGAGACTGCCGGCATCGTCCGTTATAAGAAACAAAAGGCCGAGGCGCTGCGGAAGCTGGAAGCGACGCAGCAAAATCTCCTCCGTGTCCGAGACATCGTGGCAGAGGTCAAGAAACAGCTCAATTCTTTGGAACGCCAAGCCCGTCAGGCTCGCACCTTTCAAACGTTGCAGGGTGAAGCGCGTGGAATTGAAATCACCTTGTTGACCCGCGAATTCAGGGTCTTGCGGCAAGCGTTGCAAGAGGCGGACAGCGAGGTCTTGAATCTGGACCTACAAGAATCGGAGAAGTCGGCAGAACAGGCTCGACTCACGACGGAACTCGAACAGGCCCGTCTAGATGCGATTGCGACTTCCGATTCCATCGCCCAGATCCGGGAGGAACTAGCCGGTGTCGAGCAACAGCAGGCCCATGCTTTGACGGCGGCAGAGGTCGAACGGAACCGAGGTTTGTTATTCAGCCAACAAGAGTTACAGGAATCGGCTGAGCTGGAAGAGTTGGTCCGATCAAAGGGATGTTTGGATGCCTCACTTCACGCCATCGAGTCGTCATTGACGTCGGTTGAGGAGGAGATGGCGATTCGGGATCGGGCGCTCCGGGAGCTCGATGAGGAGATGGCGCGCTTGCTCCATCAGCGGGCTGCAGCCGCCATAGAGGAAGAGCGAGGGCGTAAGGACGTCCTACAACTGGCTGTTCTGATCGCGAATACCGAACAGGGCATCGCACAATTGGCCAAGCGGATGGAAGATCTCGCGGCGCGTGGGACGCACTTGTCGTCGGAACGAAACGAACTGCATAGCCAACGCGAAGCGGCGATAGGTCGTCACGAGGCATTGCGCGAGGAATATGGAGAGGCGGATCGCCTGGTTTCACAGCTGCGGATGGAACAACGAACCGTGCAAGAGGAAGCCGCTCAAGCTACCGGCACCCTCCAGTCGTTGGATCCAGTGATCTTACGACGCTCGGAAGAGCTGGCCGGAGTGGATTCGCGTCTTGAGGCGTTGCAGAGTGTGGTTCGTGAGGAGATGGGTTATGGTCGGCAGGGAACTCAGCAAGGACCGGCCTTGAAGTCTTGTGACGGAGTGCGGGATGCGGTGGCGGAATGGCTGGTAATTCCGTCGGGGATGGAGCGGGCGGTCGAGGCGGTGCTGGGGGAGCGTGTACGCGGATGGTTTGTGGAAGAACCGTCCGTCGGACGGCGGTTAATCCGTTTTCTCCAGGAGGAGGCGCTGGGGCGAGGCAGTTTTATTCCGCAGTCTCCACGATGGGAAGGAGGGCGGACTCATGATTGGTGGCCGTCGATCGCAGCGCAGCCAGGCGTCGTGGGGCTCGCTGTGGACCTGGTCCAAACCGATGCGCCCAGAACGGCGGCTCGCGATGTACTGTTTGATCGTGTGGTCATTGTTCGCTCATTGGACCAAGCGATGCAGTTGTGGGATCGACATGCCTGGAGCGCTCCGAACGGCCCCGTCCTGGTCACTTTGGATGGGGAAGTGGTGGATGCATCCGGCATCGTGACGGGTGGTCAGGTCCAAGGAACACCCGGTTTGCTGGAACGCCGACGAGAAGTGATCGATCTTGAAACCAAACGTCACTCGCTTGTCATCGAGCTCGATCAGAGCAAACAGCAGCGGGATATGGTATCTGCCCAGCTTCAGGTGCTAATTCAGCAGGATCGCCGGCTTGGAGATGCGCTTCGCGACGCCGAAATGCAGAATCTATCGTTGCGCAAGGATGAAGAAAAACTTCAGCACGTGCTGAACGATCTTGATCATCGACTCGCCGGGATGGAAACGGACATTCAGAAAGGTATCAGCGAAGGGCAACGGTTAGAACAAGAATCGCAATCGGCCCAGGCCCAGTTGGGGCAGTGGCTTGCCGAGAAGAACGGGCAGGACACGATGTTGGGACGGGTGCGCGAGCAACTGAGTTTGCTCGATCAAGATATGAGAACGCACCAAGAACGTGTGACGGAGGCCAAACTGAAAGCCGAAGGGTTGCGGGCCAAACAAGAGCATGAACGGCTGAACCGGGCTCGCGTCATACTACAGATTCAGGAGACGGAAGACCGGCGTCGTGCATTGAGCGAGCACCTGAGCAGTCTCGAGGGACTCATCGAGCGAAGTCGGACCGAACAAGCCCGTCAGGAAGACCTTTGCAAAGAACTCGGCGTAACGGCAGGGCGGATAAAGGGGGAATTGGTGGCCTCTCAGGAGCGACAGGCGGAACAGATCTCAGCAGGCCAAACGCTCGAGTCCGGTCTGGAGGAATTGCGTCAGGGGATTGCAGTCATACGAGATGCCCGGATGACCGCTGAGGTCCGTCGAGCGGAGATTCGCACGCAATTAACGACTGTCGAAGGCACGTTGTCGGGAACCTATCAGCTCGATCCTTTGACGTTGGTCGATGAGCCTGCCAGTGAACCGATGAGTGAGACCGACGGCGCGGCCGTGCAGGAACCTCCTCACCGATCAAATGCCGAGTTGAAAGAACAGCTGCAGAAGCTCCGTGCCAGGATGGATCGTATGGGGCCGATCAACTTAGCCGCGATCAGCGAGCATCAGGAGCTGGAGGAGCGGCACACCTTCTTGTCTGCGCAGGAGCAGGACCTGTCCAATTCGATCGCGTCGCTCAAGGAGATAATTCAGCGGATTCACCGAACCACGAAAGAGATGTTCGCGGCCACATATGAGGAACTGCAGCAGAAGTTCACCGAGGTCTTCGGTCAATTCTTTCCCGGCGGGCGCGCCGAGCTGCAGTTGGTCGATGAACCGCCTCCGGAAAACGGTGAACCGGTCGGCAGTCTGGAACCGGGTATTGAAATTGTGGCTCAACCACCCGGTAAACGGCTGAAGAGCATTACCATGCTGTCGGGCGGAGAAAAGACCCTTACGGCGATGGCGCTGCTGTTTGCAAGTTTCCTGATCAGGCCGACGCCGTTCTGTCTGTTGGACGAAATCGACGCCCCGCTCGACGAGGAAAATATCGGCCGGTTTACGGGGGTTTTGAGGGAGTTGGCGCAGAACGCGCAGTTCCTCGTCATCACGCACAATAAGCGGACGATGAGCATCGCCGATTCCCTCTTTGGCGTTACGATGGAAGAGCCTGGGGTATCCAAACTGGTGTCGGTCAGGCTCGGCGATCTGCAGCCGGCTTAGGACAGCTTGTCAGCTTGAATACGATTTACGATTGTGGTCGGATTTCTACGACTGTAGGTGCGGTTTCGGCGGAGTTTTATTTAGCGTTACAACTCTAGGGATTCCTTCGCGCCTTTCTCCACTGCTCCGGTTGAACCGGGTTCGTTTGCCGTCCGTGTGATAGGCCGGCAGGTGTGACGGCTCGGTCTTTCGCATACCGAAATAGCATCTTTATCGGCTGTGCCGGTTTGCGCAGTGATCCAATCTCTCGTGGTCCAAGCTCTCATTGTGCAAAAGTTACCTCGAGTCCATGCCGAAAATGTCCAGCGGCCGGAAAATAGCCGATAAGGAATCGAACGAGCTGCCCGCGTTACTTGGAGGTGGCCGTCCCTAGAGATACAAAGCGATATTCTTCCATGACTTACGGGCACCTCGCATGGTGCCCCCAGACGCTGGAAAGTGGTTTTGCTATGAGAAGCGGATGATCCACGGTATCGTTGTTGCTCTACTAGATATGAAGACCGCTTCATAACCGGCATCAAGGAGGAGCCATCATGGCGCTTTCGCAAATCCCGGACAGAGGAACGCATCCCCCCTTGGCCTCAAATGCCGCCCTTACGCAAGTGACGTTGGAAGCGTTGCTCATGCCCAACAGTAATGGGAGGGAAAAGGGGTTGCGAGTGGTTAGGGTCGAGCGGCAGGAGGAGCTGGACCATGATCCATTGGGAACCTCTAGAGGTATCATCAATGGATTCCGCCTTTCGGTGACGCTGTGGAGCTTCATCGCTCTCGTTGTTATCTTGATGCGGTGACCCATTCCAATCTTGCCTCGCCCTCTCCG
>DATIGP010000247.1:0-8780 GCA_035454625.1 Nitrospira sp. | reverse complement strand
GCCGTTGTTAGCCCGGCACGCCTTTACGTATGAATTTCTCATCGATCTTGGCATGGACAACAAACAGTATTTCGCTGTGCATCTGAAGACGACCATAAGAAAATGACGCCGCATCCCCGTTTGCCACCACGAAGAACAATTTTTCTTCGTGCGTCATCGACTGCCAATATTCGCGCGTTTCTTGCTCGCTCATGCGATCTAATGCCCACGTTGAGCGGGGCACCACTTCATAGCGCGTCCATTCTTGAACATGCTTTTAGAGCAGGATCTGCCTCCCCTTACCCTTCACGAAAGAGGTCGCTATAGTTCTCGGATTCACGGCATCCGCTTAGGTCGATCACGCGTCTTAACGTGACACGACTTTGAAGGTATCTCCAGCCATGATGAGCCCCTCGGTGCCATCGACAAGCTTGACCTTGAAACCGTCAGAATCCTGACCGTGATACACCCCGACGACCCGGGCCGTCTCACCTGCTTTCAGGGTTGCAACAACCTTCCCGGGCTCTAAGCCCGTACTCGCCGACCCAAGAGAAGACGATGACTGTTCGATACTCCGAACATCCGTCGGCTTCACGATCTCAAGAATGTTTTCTCGCTCACCGCATCCAGCAGAAACAACTGCGATGAAGATGAAGCCTGCTGCAAGGGTGCAGCCATCGCGCAATCGTCTTGTGATGGTGAGCCATAGATCTTCTCGCATACACTCCCTCAATAAATGATGCCGCCCACCACCCAGTGTCGGTCATCTGGAATATCAATCAATAGCCGGGTGAGATTCATGCGGGCCAGTTGCGAACCGATCTCGTCTTCGGTAAAGGCCGCAAGCAGCGAATTGTAGAAGTCGCGACGCAGGATAGCCGGCTCGTTGGCGGCATACTGGTCAACGATTGCCTGCGCCGCTTCCGGCGATTCCGGGCGTAGCAGATCCATCACCAGCACTGGCGCCCCGGGCTTCACCAGTTGGCGCAGCTTCTGCCAAAACTGCAACGGATTCGGTAGGTGATGGAGCAAGCTGTTGGAAATCACGGCATCGACGATTCTCGCGCCTGCTACTTCTTCATACCGTTCGCAGCGCAACGTAATGCGATCAGCCAATCCCGCTTGCTTCACTGCTTGTTCGCCTAAATGAATCATCGGGGCTGAGGCATCAATACCAATGACCTGGCAAGCCGGATAGAGCTTGGCAAACCGAATGGGAATGTCAGCCGGGCCGCAGCCGAGATCCAATACCTTCCCCTGGGAAAACTCCGGGAAGTATTCTTTGAAACGATCGACGAACCCTTGGTTTTCTTCTGCAAAGTCAGCCCGCGCATAAGCTTCGGCCTGCTTCGAATCGTCCATGAGTTCCGGCTCAAGTACGCGATTCACTACGCACCTCCTAATTCCACTGCATCCCCTGGCCGCACCACGCCACCTCGCAGGACTTTTGCGTAGACACGACTCCAACCTGGGTTGAGCTTCTGGGAAATGCGTGAGAAGTCCTCATCACGAAACCAGCGACCATTGTGGTGGCAGGGAGTCGTATAGCTCGTTATCTCAAGTTCGACATCTGGCCCGATCGTCAGTCGCACGCCTGGTCGAATTACATTCCAGTCCAAGCCGGACAAGGTGAGGTTTTCTCCGGACGACCCGGCATCGATCGGATGACCTTCGTCTTGCAACTGTTCGATGAGTTCGAACGAGTACAAACAGATGGCCCGATCCGGCCCACCATGGAACTTCAGATTGCGCTGACGATCGCCATCCAAACCCCGTTCACTTACCACGGCCTCCCAAACCGGACGCTTCGGAACACCCCCGTCGGAAACGTTAATTTGACGCACATGCGGATAGGGCGGCCTGGTGGTCATCGTCAGACCTCTCGGTCGCAGGATTCGGGCCTGAGAAATTTCATCGCTACCCAACCTTCGTCTTCAATACGTTCGGAGCAGACCAACCCGAGATGGGAAAACCGCTCGATGACTTCCGGTTGCTGCTCGACCAAAATGCCGGAGACCATGATTCTCGCCCCTCGTAACGCAAAACTTGCCACCTGTTCTGCCAGCTCCAAGATCGTCTGCCGATCAAGATTGGCCAGCACAAGATCAGCAGGCCTCCGTCTTTCCTGCAGCAAATCAGCCAACGTGCCGCAGAGGATGTCGATCCGGTCTTGTAACGCATTGTGTAGGATGGACTCTCTCGCACATTCCACAGCTACAGAATCAATCTCGACTCCCAGCGCGGACGCTGCGCCCAATTTGACCGCTGCCATGGCCAGTATCGCGCTGCCCGTTCCGACATCCACGACCATTTCTCCACCGTGGACTTCTTTTTGCAGCCATTTCAACATCATACGCGTGGTCGCGTGGTGGCCGGTGCCGAATGCTTGCTTGGGATCCAATATGATTTCAATGTCATCAGCGGCCAGCATGACCGGTTCCCAACTGGGACGAATGACCAGCCGACCGATGCGAAGCGGCCTCACAGAGCGAGCCCATGCTTCATTCCAATCCTGCGCCGGCACGCGTATCACGGACAAAGGAATCTCGGAACTTGATTGCTTGAGATCCGAAAGAACCGATCGAATTGACGCCAGGAGTTCTTCATTCCATCGGTCTTCAGGCCAATAGAGATGGACCGTGCCTTCATCCTCCCAGGCACCTTCTACAGCAGCATCATTGAGCCTGCTCAGAAGCTCCCCTGCATCCAGATTGTCTTGAATGCACACTTCAACCCAGTGAGTCGACATCGTGATCCGTCATCCCCGGCTTGCAACCCGTCTCATGATTTGACGTTCCCCTCTGTTCCCAGTAAGGTCGCTCGTTATGGCAGGCTCCCGCATCGAGCAAATCAACAAAATTATTCGGCGCACCGACCGCCTCATTGCTCAAGGCACCCGTGTCAGCGCAACGTTCACCCGATGGCGGTTGGGTATTTTCCTCGTGGGTCTTGTCAGTACCGTGAGCCTTTACAAGCTCGATTGGTATCACAGCGGCAATCTGGCTCTCGGCGCATTTTTGGTCCTCTTCGTCACCGTGGCCGCGTATCATAACAGGGTGGAAACAAGGATTCATCGGCTTCGGCAATGGAAACAGCTTAAGCAGGTTCATCATGCGCGTATCGCCCTGGATTGGCCGGCCATTCCCCCAAGGCCCGGCGCGGCTCCGAAGTCTCATCCTTACGCCTCGGATCTCGACCTTTTTGGAACTCATTCCCTGACGCATCTTCTGGACACGACCGTGTCGGACCATGGCCGAGAGCGTTTGCACAGCTGGTTGCTGGATCAACCACCTCTTCCTCCCCAGTGGCGGGCACGGCAATCCTTGGTACGGGAACTTGCGTCTCGCCCTCTCTTTCGCGACCGCTTGGCGCTTGAAGCGAAATCAGCTGGAGACCAAGAAATCAACGGCAGGCGATTAACCGCAGTACTGGAACATCCGATCGTCTTGCCTCGTTTAAACGCCATACTTTCCGTCCAAAGCGCCCTCGCTCTCTCTACGATAAGCCTCGCCTCTGCTTCGATGCTCGGCCTGCTTCCCGGCTATTGGATGTTTTCATTTGGTGCCTATGCGTTGATCTATTTTATGACGGATCAAGGCGAAGAGTTGCTGGAACATGCGGTCGGACTGCACCATGAGACCGAACGACTTGCCATCGTCCTCGGCTATCTCGAGCGCCACGCCCGGCGACAAGGCACCGCTCTCGCCGCTACCTGTGCGAATCTGATGGCGGGAGCCAGCCCCATGCTGCACCTCCACCAGGCCGCACGGACTCTTCATGCCATCAGCATCAAGGCCCATCCCCTCGTCCATCTTGCCGTCAATGCCTTATGCCCCTGGGATTTGTGGTTCAGTCGACGGTTGTCGCACATTCAACGAGCGATCAAAAACCGCCTCCCACAGTGGCTCGATTGTCTTGCAGAAGTCGAAGCGGCGTCGGCTCTGGCCACCTTTGCCGATCTTCATCCCGATTACAGCTGGCCCGTCTCTTTCATCGCGGCCGGCGAAGAGAACGGCGCCCCGCCTGCTTTTAATGCCGACCGACTCGGCCATCCGTTGCTGCCGGCGAAGACCCGGGTCACTAACGACGTTCATCTGAAGGGACTCGGCTCGATTCACCTGATTACCGGGTCGAACATGTCCGGCAAGAGCACATTTTTGCGAACGATCGGCATCAATCTCTGCCTGGCGCAAGCCGGCGCCCCTGTGTGTGCGGATGCGTTTGAGTGGACATGGAGCCGGCTGGCCTGCTGCATTCGAGTCGACGATTCGCTGGATGCCGGCCTTTCTTTTTTCTATGCCGAGGTCAAACGTCTCAAAACGATCCTGGATGCCACGAAGGACCGCACCGTACCACCCGTCCTGTTCCTGATCGACGAGATCTTCAAGGGTACCAACAATCGGGAGAGGCTCACCGGCAGCCGGGCCTACATCACCGCCCTGTCGCAAGGACACGGCTTCGGCTTGGTCAGCACCCATGATTTGGAACTGGCGGATCTCGAGTCGGCAGTGCCGGGCTTGGTCAACGCGCACTTTCAAGAAACCGTCTCTGCCGGCGCTTTGGAGTTTGACTACAAGCTTAGACCGGGCCCCTGCCCCACGACCAACGCGTTACGCATCATGGACCTCGAAGGGTTACCTATTTCACCGCCCCCCTCAAATCAGGCACAATAGCCGCACGAATGACGACTTCTGCCGGTCCAGAACTTCCATCCGTTTCTCATCCCCTCCGAGGCCTCTTGGTCGCGCAATTCTGCGGGGCGTTCAACGACAACGCCTGGAAGCTGATGGTGGCGTTGCTGGCAATCCGCCAAGCCACGGCGGGCCTGGCGCCCGGTCCGGAACTGGAAACAGTCGCCCAGACGCAGACGGCTATGGCGTTCGTGATCTTCACGCTGCCGTTGATGCTCTTGTCTGTCGTCGGGGGCACATTGGCCGATCGCGTCAGCAAACGAACGGTCATCATCTCAATCAAAATTGTGGAGGTCTTCCTCATGGGCGCCGGCACCGCCGCGCTCTGGTGGAATCCGGCAGGCGGTGCTCTACCCTTCATCGTTCTCTGCGGCATGGGGATACACAGCGCACTCTTCAGCCCTTCGAAATACGGCATTCTTCCTGAACTGATCCCACATGAACGGCTCGCCGCCGGCAACGGCTTGCTGGAAATGTGGACGTTCGCGGCCATCCTGACGGGAACCGCCGCGGGAGGCTTCCTCCTACAGATGGCTGGGGATCGTACCTGGTTGGCTCCGCTCGCATTGACCGTACTCTCAGTCATCGGTCTCACCACCGCCTTTCGCATTCCACCGGTGTCGCCTGCCCGCACGGCCGGCGGCGTCAGTGCCACTATTCGAGGCGCCTGGGCAGCCATTCAGTCGGAACGGATGCTGCGCATGGCTATTCCAATGGAAATCCTGTTCTGGACGGTTGCAAGCCTGTTCGGACAGAACTTGCTCGTGTATGCCAAGGCCGTCCTACATCTGTCCGACGCGATGTCCGGCCTTCCGCTTACCGTCCTATCGGTAGGCATTGGGATCGGCGCCATACTGGTCGGACGAGTTTCAAGGAACCGAGTCGAGTACGGGCTGATTCCTTTGGGCGCCATCGGGGTCTTCTTCACGTTGCTCTTGCTGGGCGCTCTGACTCCGCCGTTGTCCGGAACGTTCGTCATGATGGTCGCGCTTGGAATTTCCAGTTCCTTCATCTTTGTTCCGTTGAACGCCATTCTCCAATGGAAATCCCCGTCCGATCGGCGCGGCGCCGTTATTTCGTTCTCCAATACCTGTGTCTTCACCGGCATCTTATTGGGCTCGCTCGCCGGAGGCTCCCTGGCCAATCTCGGCATCTCGACAACCGGTATCTTCTTGGCTGCGGCCCTCATGACCCTGGCAGGTATCGGATGGGCGCTTTGGCTGCTGCCTGACACATTTCTTCGCTTTGTGCTGGTTGTCCTCACCAACAGCATTTATCGTCTCCGTATTATCGGCGAAACGCATGTGCCGCAATCCGGTGGCGCTCTCTTGGTGCCCAATCACGTCTCCTTTATCGACGGCTTACTCCTGATGGCCAGCGTGGATCGTCCCGTGCGTTTTGTGGTCGATTCCCAATATGCCGAGCAACCCATCCTCAAGCCCTTCATGAAGACGCTGGGGGTCATTCCCATTTGTTCTCATGACGGCTTGCGGGTCATCCTGCGGGCGCTCCGCGACGCCGGGACGGCCGTCGACAAGGGAGAGCTCGTCTGCATCTTTCCCGAGGGCCAGATCACCCGTACCGGCACGCTGCTGCCCTTCCGGCGTGGATTTGAACGGATCGTGAAAGGACGGACAGCCCCCGTCGTTCCGGTTTATTTAGATCGCGTGTGGGGCAGCATCTTCAGCTTCAATCGCGGCCGCTTTCTTTGGAAAATGCCGGAACGCATTCCCTATCCTGTCACCGTCTCGTTCGGTGCTCCCTTGCCGACGAGTACGACGGCGCATGAACTGCGCGGGAAGATCCGCGAGCTCGGCGAAGCGGCCTGGCAACTCAGGAAACCGAGCCGCCGTCCTCTGCATCGTCAATTCATTTCATCGATGCGTCGATCTCCCTTCCGCTTAGCCATGGCCGATCAGACCCGTCCGCACGTCTCGTCTCTACAGGCCCTGATCGGATCAATCGTCCTTGCGAGAACGCTTCAAGCCTACTGGCAAGGCCAAGACCGGGTGGGCGTCTTGCTTCCTCCAACGGTCGCCGCCGCCTTAGTCAATGTCGCCGCCCCGCTCTGCGGGAAAATCGTCGTAAACTTGAACTACACGGTGGGGAAATCGGGCCTAGAGGCCGCTGTACATCTTGCCGGTTTGCACACCATCGTGACCAGTCATACCTTCATCGAAAGGGCCAAACTGGAGCTGCCGGACGGACCGTCGGTGATCTGGCTTGAGGACGTGGCCAAGACAATCGGCACCGGGCAGAAAGTGCTGGCGGCCGTACTGGCCCTGTTCGCTCCGTGCAGACTCATCGAACGGGCCTGCGGGCAAACGACCCGCCTCACGCCGGACAGTCTCGCCACCATAATTTTCAGCAGCGGCAGCACCGGAGAGCCCAAGGGAGTCATGCTTTCCCACTTCAGCATCGACATGAACAGTCAAGGTGCCACGCAGGTGCTTCATCTCTATCGCGACGAACGCGTCCTCGGCATCCTGCCGTTTTTCCACTCCTTCGGATATATGGTGTTCTGGTTCGTGATGTCCAATAACGCCGCCATGATTTTTCATCCTTCACCGCTCGATGTGACGGCAATCGGTGAACTTGTTCGACAGTACCACGTCACTTTTCTGGTCGCCACCCCGACGTTCATGCAACTCTATTCTCGCCGCTGCACGCCGGAACAATTCAGCTCGGTGCGTGTCATCCTCACCGGTGCAGAAAAGTTGTCGGCGCGCCTGGCCGCAACGATCGAGGAGAAATTCGGAATCGGCCCGATCGAAGGCTATGGCGTCACGGAATGCGCCCCTGTCATAGCGGTGAATTGCCCGGATTTCCGCGCAGCCGGCTACTATCAACCGGCCTCGCGCCGAGGGACCGTGGGCCAGCCGCTTCCCGGTATATCGGTGCAGGTGGTCGATCCTGATAGTTACGCACCGCTTCCCGTCGGCACACCCGGAATGTTGCTGGTAAAGGGACCGAATGTGATGAACGGCTATCTTGGACGCGAAGACCTAACGGCGCAGGTCATGCGGAATGGCTGGTACATTACCGGGGACATCGCCTCTCTCGACGAAGACGGATTCTTGACGATTACCGACCGGTTGTCACGTTTCTCAAAAATCGGAGGCGAGATGGTTCCCCACGGCAAAGTCGAGGAAGCCTTGCAACAGGCAGCCGGAGCCGATGCACAAGTATTCGCCGTAACCGGCTTACGCGACGACAAAAAAGGGGAGCGTCTCGCCGTCCTCCATACGTTGGAAGAATCCCGCATTCCTCTAATTCTGGAAAAGGTCTCCGCGAGCGGTTTGCCCAATCTGTTCATTCCCGGAAAACACCGGTTCGTCAAGGTCGATGCATTACCGGTCCTCGGGACCGGTAAGCTCGATTTGCGGGGCGTGAAGCAAATCGCGATGGAGCGGCTTTCATCCCAGGATGAAGCACCAGATCAGACCACCTATGACGACTGACCATGAATTCGACCCGATCGCTCATCGATTGCCACGTCCATCTCGCCGCGCTGCCGGACGGCGACAACGGTTGCTTCATCTCACCGAAGCTCCTCCGGAGTCCGCTCTTTCGGTTTCTCCTATGGAAACATGACCTTTCAGAAGCCCATCCCCGTGAAACCAACAGGAGGTATCTCGAACATCTGATGACGGAGCTTCGCGCTTCGAAGCACGTCTCTCAGGCCGTACTCCTCGGCATGGATGGATTCTACGACCAGACCGGCCTGCTCAAGCTTCAACAGACGGACTTTCTCGTCAGCAACGACTATGTCTTCGAAACCGTCCGAGCTCATCCGGATCTATTTCTGGCCGGTCCGTCGGTCAATCCGCAGCGTCAAGACGCCGTTGATGAAGTTCACCGCTGCGCCGATGCCGGAGCCGTCCTGATCAAGGTTTTACCGAACGCTCAGCACTTCAACCCGGCGGATGAGAGATACAAACCATTCTATCGTGCACTCGCCCAAAGGAGGTTGCCGCTTCTCAGCCACGTCGGGTATGAATTCAGTTTGATCGGCAAAGACCAATCTCTTGGGGATCCCGACCGCCTCCGCCCGGCGCTCGAAGAAGGGGTGACCGTCATTGCCGCCCACGCCTGCAGTTATGGCCTCAT
>DATIGP010000246.1:0-2783 GCA_035454625.1 Nitrospira sp. | reverse complement strand
CATCGCCTCTTCTCCCTCCATGACGAGTGATATGACTTCAAACACAACGCCCTACAGACTCACAGGATCGATGCGTGTAACCTGTGTCTCATGGCGTTTTATGATGTCTGCTTCCTCACGTGAAGCTGTGGAGCAATTCTCATGCCATGCAGATACTGGCATGCAACTGTTTGACGCTGCGAGGAAAAACCTGACGCCTTGGCGGTGTTAACCTGATGAGGGAGGAACACGTTCCATACAATTTGTCCACCTAGCGGACAAGTTGACTCCTTGTATCTCGCTTTCATGGCATCTATCCCTTGGTTTATGTCGTTTTATACCTGGCATGGCTTTTGCTTATACAATCCGACAAATACCACACAAAGGATCATACACCTTTGGTAACACGCAATCGCAAGAGGAGAAGGCATATGGCTCTGATAAAATGGGAACCCTCTGAGGGTCTCTCGACGTTGCGCCGGGACATGAATCGTCTATTGGACGACTTTTTCGGTAACGGCCCCTTCCACTTCGAACGCGAGGGTGCCTTGGCCCCGAATATCGAGGTATCCGACACCAAAGAGGCCGTGATTGTGAAGGCCCAAGTGCCGGGTGTGAGTCAAGACAATCTCCAGGTTTCAGTTACCGACGATACCTTAACCCTGAAAGGCGAAATGAAAGAAGAGGAAAAAAAGGAAGAGAAGAATTACCACCGGCGTGAATTCCGCTACGGTTCCTTTTCGCGAACCATTCCGCTGCCTGCGGTCGTCGAGTCGGAGAAGGCCGAAGCCAAACTGAAAGACGGGGTCCTCGAAATCACCATGCCGAAGGGTGAAAAGGCGAAAGTCAAGGAAATTCCGGTGCAGGCATAGGAGAGAGAGTCGCATCAGTTGTTTCCGCCTTCATAAGATGTGCACGGCTCTCAGCCGCGCTGTGGCCTCGGTGTCAGTCCTCGGCCACATCGCGTCACGGGGGCACGCGACGACCATGAAACTCCAAAGCCCATCAGAGGAGTCTCCATGAGGCCGTTGGCGTCCCCCAGAAATGATGAAGCTATCTCCGGCAAATGCTACATTGGTTGGTGAATCGGTAGGGGAGGGAGGTCGATTTTTCCCTGATGCTTCGAGCTCGAAGAGGAGTCTGACTGGGACAACCCTGGGTGCCCGAAATTGTTTCCCCATCGGTACAGGGAGAACGCGTAGGAGAATCGTCAAATCGGGTTGTTCCCCCCTACCCTCACTCACAGGAGCCTTGCCCATGGATACGATGGAAGTGATCTACCGATGTGTGAGCGGCCTTGATGTACACAAAAAGACAGTGGTGGCGTGTCGGCGTCGCCTGCTTGAGGATGGCAAGGTAGACAAAGAAGTGAAGACCTTCGGCACCACGACTTCATCGCTGTTGGCCTTGCTCGATTGGCTCAGAGAGTGGCAGGTGAGTCATGTGGCGATGGAATCGACCGGGGTATACTGGAAACCGATTTGGAACATGCTCGAAGGTCACATGGAGCTGGTGTTAGTCAATGCCCGCCATCTCAAGACCGTTCCGGGTCGCAAAACCGATGTCAAAGACTGTGAGTGGATCGCGCAACTGATGCAGTACGGTTTACTCAAGGCGAGCTTTGTGCCCTCGCCCGAGGTTCGCCAATGGCGGGATTTAACGCGGCATCGCACCAAGCTCAGCGATCAACACACGGCGGTGGTCAATCGGATTCATAAAGTGCTTGAAGATGGCAACATCAAGTTGAGCACGGTGATCAGTGACATCATGGGGGTCTCCGGTCGTCGGATGCTCCGCGCGATTGTGGATGGTGAAAGTAACCCGTTGTCCCTTGCCGCGATGGGTGACAAGCGTTTGAAGGCGACGCCCGAAGCCCTGCAAGAGAGTTTGCTCGGCCATATTCAAGAGCATCATCGTTTCATGTTGGGGACGCTTCTCGATCAAGTGGACTTTTTAGAGCAGCAGATCGCGCGGCTCGACGAGCGTATCGAAGTCCAAATGCGCCCTTTCGAGGCGGCCATCAATCGTCTCGACACGATTGATGGCGTGGATCGTTGGGGAGCGCAGTGCCTGTTGGCGGAGTTGGGTCCGGACATGGCGCAGTATCCCAGTGCCGATCACCTGTCGAGCTGGGCGGGGATGTCACCGGGTAACGAGGAAAGCGCCGGCAAGCGGCGTAGTAGTAGAACGCCTAAAGGCAACAAGTGGATCAGGCGCACGTTGACGCAGGCGGCTTGGGCCGCCACGAAGCGAAAGGGGGGTTATTTGTCGGCTCAGTATCGTCAGCTTGCAGCGCGGCGGGGAAAGAAACGGGCAATCGTGGCGTTGGGTCATACGATATTGGTGGCGGCTTATCACATGCTGAAAGACGAGGTGGACTACTGCGATTTAGGTTCGGATTATTTTGACCGTCGTCGCCGTGATCGCACCACTAAGCATTTAATCAGCCGCTTGGAGGGATTGGGTTACGAGGTCAAGCTGGAGCCGAAGCAGGCGGCTTAACCTGAATCCAAAGCGCATAACTTGATTGAGAATTGAACTTGAAGCCACTCGGTAGTGGTGATGACAATCGGGGTGCGCCTAAGTCACTCCCTAACTGTAATAATGCTTCGTAGGAGAGACGATATGTCGCAGGATTTCACGCTTTGTGTCGGCACCGTAGGTGGGGGGCTGTCGTGCAGCCCGGATGGCGGGGAGACGTGGAACCGGATCCGCAATCCCATTCCCTCGGAAAGTAACGTCAGGTCGCTGTCGGTCTATCCCGATCACCCGCATCGCATTCTGGCGGGTACGGATGTCGGCCT
>DATIGP010000245.1:0-36303 GCA_035454625.1 Nitrospira sp. | reverse complement strand
TGAATGGAGAGGGAGGATTGTGTCTCTACGGAGGAGAGATTCCGAACTTGCCTGTGTACCTCTGCTTATCTGACTCCACTTTTGGTCGTGGAGGATCAATGCGTCAATTCATAACGGACCGCGCACAGTAATTCCTCAATTCCGAATGGTTTGCGTAGTGACTGGCGTGCGCCTAACAGCCTGGCCGTACTAAGCAGTGACTGATCACCATTGCCCACGCCTGAGATGGCCACGACCTTCACATTCAGGAATTCGCGCGTGAACTCCAAGATGGTATCGAGCCCGCTCAACTCCGGCATCAGCAGATCCACGATGACTAAGTCTGCAGGTCTCTGCCGGTACAACCACAGCCCCTCACGTCCGCTTGATGCTTCCACCACCTCATGTCCAGCGGATTGCAGGACCACCATTAACAACGCACGAATAGGCGCTTCATCATCAATAACTAATATCGTGGCCATAACAATGACCCGTGGACCTCTATAGAATCTGTCGAAGTGTACGTGAATTGGATCTGGTTTCAACGAAAAGTCTGATTCATGACATGGGGTGCAATGCACCCATGCCGCCTCGTCAGGGCATGGGCGGCGATTCATTTTCTTGCTATGGCCAGGGGTAACTATGTTTGTAGGTTGGCACTACGGAACGAGAAACACATAAACGATGTGGTTTTACTTGAATAGGCACACTCCTGACCCGTCACGGGTTCAGAATCCATTTTGGGATTTGCGCCACTAGGACAAAGGGTGGCGTTGCAGACTCACCGACGAAGCAAAAGCAAGACGAGTAAGGTGATGCGCTCCGTTTCTCCACCATTTCCAAACAAGGTATCCGCCTCCAATTTCAAAAATGCCCGCAACGCGAAACAAAGCAATCGAATGCGCAACGCTCATCGTTCCTCCTATGGGCGAGGGGTTCATTGCATGGCGTGTACCGCGTGTCAGTCGAGGAATCAAGGAGAGGTTGTAATACTTGGAAGCCAGCTATAGCTCAAGATTGGTCTGAAGTTGAACAGGTGGACACTTCACGCTTCCGTAAGAACAGAACACACAACAGTCACCCGACAGCGGACGCAGCACCGTTTTACATGATGGGCATCGAAAGAAGACAATACACGCGTTTTGGGGCATTTCCTGATTTGACCTATTCCCACAACGCGGGCAGGTAAGAACAGAGTAATCCACCGTTTCCATTGGTCACCTTCTTATCTAGGGATACCCGTTTGAGTCAACAGTCGGGGTTGAGGAGCATAGCCAATTCTATGGTCATGACCTGCGATTTCTTAGAACGCAGGTAGGGTCATAAGTAGGACAAAACTTTTTATTTGTATGTGCTAGAGCTTAATCTGACAGTCAGCTAGAGTCTTCCCTCTTCACGAAAGGCACGAGGACGATGACGACAGAACAACAAATCATCAAGACCAAGGTGGGTGCCTGAGAGTTGGCCACGCAACTCGACAATGTCTCCAAAGCGTGTCGGTTGAGGGGGTATAGTCGCGATAGCTTCTCCCGCTTCAAGGAGCTGTACGAGACCGGGGGCGAGGCCGCCCTGCAAGAGATCTCCCAACAGAAACCGCTTTTCAAAAATCGTGTGGCTCCTGAGGTGGACCAGGCCAGTGTCCAGCTGGCGCTCGACCCACCGGCATGGGGGCAAGCCCGGGTAGCCAACGAGTTGCGCAAGAAGGCCCTGACCGTCTCACCAGCCGGGGTCCGCTGCATCTGGCTGCGACATGATCTGGAGACCATGCGGAAACGCCTGAAGGCCTTGGAGGCCAAGGTGGCTCAAGAGGGGCTCGTTCTCACCGAGACGCAGGTCGTTGCCTTGGAAAAGGCCACACCCGATAAAGAAGCGCACGGGGAATCCGAGAGTGAATGCCCGGGGTACTGTGAGGCCTAAGACACCTTTTCTGTCGGGACGTTGAAAGGCGTGGGCCGGATCTACCAGCAAGCCTTCATTGATACCTACCGCAAGGTGGGCGTTGCGAAGCTGTACGAGCGCAAGACGCCCGTGACGGCGGCGGACCTCCTCAATGACCGCGTACTCCCGTTCTTCGAGCAACACGAGATACCCGTAACCCACCTCCTGACCGATCGGGGCACGGAGTACTGCGGCGCCCCTGACTGGCATGAATATGAACTCGATCTGGCCGTCGAGAATATCGATCATATGCGGACCACGACGCAGCGTCCCCAGACCAACGGGATCTGTGAACGGTTCCACAAGACGATGTGGAACGAGTTCTATCGAGTGGCGTTCCGGAAAAAGATCTATCGAACGCTGGAGGAACTCCAGGCTGACTTGGAGACGTGGGGGCGGGAATACAACGAGCACAGACCTCATCAAGGTCGTTGGTGCTATGGCAAGACGCCGAGCCACACATTGCTCGATAGTGTGCCGCTGGCGAAGGAGAACATGTTAGCAGCCTAACATGGAGAGGATTCGCTGCCTGTCAGATAAAGTCTTGACTTATACAGCTTATGGGCCAAATAGGATTGTCCTGCAATCGTACAATCAAAATGCTGCCTCATTGCGTCCTGTAGCTCATCGCACTTCCAATACTCCTTCCTGACCTTTCTCACGATGGCTCTTGAAAAACGGTAGCTTCTTGTCGCAATAGATCGCGAATGAACCTGGAACCGTAGGGATGAACGTGAGCGTCAGACTTTTCCCTGCTGGAATCTCTTCCCGGATATTCAGTCCGGATCGTGGATCATCGATGATGACATTGTGAGGCACGACCCAGGTTAGGCTTTTGAAAGTCAATTCGACGGGTTTCCCGGCATTCACTGTAAGATGATTTGGAATGAACGCATAGCTGTCGGCTTCTACGACGGCGCGCTGGACGCCGTCCGTATCAAACGGTATCTCCATCTCTAGCGGGGATTCCTCGAACAGTGCGAATGCTGATAGAAACACTCCTATCGCAAGCGACAGTTCCATATGCCTGGATTTCCGTACTCTCTTCTGTCGGATAGTCATAAGTCAAACACCTCGAGCAATCCGCTGTTCAGGCGAGTTGGCAGATCGCTGCAGCTTAAGACTTCCTATCTTGTTCCCTCAAAGCGTTCTCACCACGTGCTCCGGCTTCTTTACTGTCTTCCTTATCAGTAGCCTTCGGTGAATTGGTGGTACGGTCTTCTCGATGGCCACCGATAAGTGCTGCGGCAATCAGCAGCTGGATACCGATGAGGAGAAAGAAGAGGCCTCCTTTGAATTGTCCAGTCCCCTCTGCAAGCGAGAATCGGTGCGCGGCGAGTAGAAGCGAGATGGCCGAGCAGAGGAACAAGAAACTTCTCATGCCGGTTGCCTCGCACTTAAAGGGTCTTATAAAGATTATGCCTGCGGTGAGAGAAGGGTCAACCGGAAATCATGCGAGGACAAAGATCTGAAGACCGTGGACGTTACTGGGCAGGCGAGCCGACACCGGAGGCGGGTTGGGTGACTGGTACGGGGGCCGCCGACTGGACTGCGCCTTTGAACGGCAGATCGAGCAAGGCATAGGGATTCACCCGCGCGCCGTTCAGTTTCACACCCCAATGGAGATGGGGTCCTGTGGCACGACCAGTGGCTCCGACTTTCCCCACGATCTGCCCGGCTTTGACCCGCTCGCCGTCCTTGACCAGGACTTCGGACAGATGGAAATACATGGAATAGAAACCCAGTCCATGGTCCAAAAACACGCCCTTGCCCGAAAAAATATGGTCCACGGTCAACCGGACCACTCCGTCATTTGTCGCTGCAACGGCGGTTCCCAGCGGAGCCCCGATGTCTTCACCGTTGTGCGGATTCCGCGCCTGGCCGTTCATGACTCTCACACTCCCAAAGATTCCCGTTCGTTTGCCGCTGACCGGCTCGATAAAACCCGGTTGCCAGAGCTTGCTCGGAGAATCCGTCTCGATCGCCTGTTTCACCTGTTCCTGCTCCGCCTTCCAGCGCGCCAAGCTTTTTTCATCGAGATCGACCTTGTCTTTGGGCAGCGTGAGATGCTCGACGTGAAATTTCCCTTTAAGGATCGACACGCTGTAGCGTAGCGTTCGATTCTGTTCGCCTGCCTTTAGATCAACGATCAATTCATGAATCCCCGGCTCGTCTTGAAGGTCTATCCCGACCAGTCCGACCAATCCTTTCGGTTCTTCGAGTCGCGTGTCCGGAAAGAAGCTGATGGACCGTCCAAGGAATTTCCCCTGCACGGGGGTAGTTGGATCATCGACCGGGATCTTCACGACGATAATGTCCCCTTGTTTCGCGGTATAACGCTCATCGGCACCCTCAGCAGTCGGCACCGAATCCGGAACGAGAGGGAAAAGAAGATACCCGGTGAGCAGCAGGGCGATGCCCAGCGGGCCCCGCGCCGGTATGACGCGTCGTAGATGAAGGATATTCAACGTCAGCTTCATCGATAAAACCGTCCTCCGGATACTTGAGAAATCAATTCCTCGACCCGCCGATTCACCGCGCTGAAGGGGTCCATGCAAAGGATGGTTTCCTCCCAATACCCGTTCAATTTCAGATAGGTCCAATCGACCGTGTAGGATCGATTCTTGGCCCGAGCAAACCGAATGAAATCCCCGCGGACTTTGGCCCTCGTCGTCTGCGGCGGGGTGGACATTGCCCGCTGGACCGCTTCTTCTTCGACGACCCGTTCAATGAGCCCTCTCGACTCCATCAGATAATACAACCCTCTCGTCCGCTTCACGTCATGGAACTGCAAATCCAGGAGGAATACCCTTGGGTCATCCCACCCGCAATTCTTTTTGTCTACGTAGGATTGGATCAAATGTTTCTTCGTGACCCAATCGACCTGATGGATGAGTTGCATTGGATCGTCTTCCAGCTGCAGGAGGATCCTTTCCCATTTGTCCCACACATCGTCGAGGATGGGCTCATGCGTCTGTTGATTGAGATACTCTCTGGCCCGCTTGAGATAAGCCAGTTGGATTTCGATGGCGGTCATCTGCCGGCCATCATCGAGTTTTACTTTTTTCTTCAGCGTCGGATCCCGCGAGACCTCTCGGATCGCCTTGACAGGATCTTCGAGTTCCAACCCATGCACCGTGTACCCTTCTTCGATCATCGACAAGACAAGCGCGGCCGTCCCCACTTTGAGGTACGTCGCGTACTCGGACATGTTGGAATCCCCGACGATGATATGGAGGCGTCGATATCGTTCGGCATCGGAATGAGGCTCGTCGCGGGTATTGATGATGCTTCGGGAAGACGTCGTCGACGATGACGTTTTCTCGTGAATATGCTGCGCGCGCTGAGAGATGAAATATTGCGGCTTGCCGGAAACTTTCAATACTTTTCCCGCTCCGCTGAACACCTGCCGAGTCACGAAAAAGGGGATCAGTTGTTCGGTGACTTTCCAGAAATCAACGTCGCGCCGCATGAGGAAGTTCTCATGGCATCCGTAGGTATTCCCCAGAGAATCCGTGTTATTCTTGAAAATATAGATCTCCCCCGACAATCCCTCCTCTCGGAGCCGTTCTTCCGCCGCAGGCAAGCAGGCTTCCAACAAGCGTTCCCCCGCTTTATCATGGACCACGAGGTCAAGGATGTTGTCGCATTCCGGCGTCGAGTATTCAGGGTGACAGCCGGTGTCTTGATAAAACCGCGCCCCGTTGACCAAGAAGGCGTTCGACGGCCAGCTGTTCGGAATCAGCCCTTCGAAGATGTACCCCAGGACTTTTTCCATGGGGAGATAGATACGGCCGTTGGGGGAAAAAATGAGGCCGTATTCATTCTCGAGCCCGAATATCCGTTGCTTCATAGGACCGGCAGACATGATGTATAGCCTTAAGACAGATTACACGCCGCCTGTCGGATCTTCAACAAAGGCAGCCTCTACGAAACGCAGAGGGTCAAGGAGAGAGGATGCGGCGAACGTCGGTGATCGGCAACCGGCGGAACTTTCGACCGGTACGAGTTCGGTCCAAAACCGCGACTTCCAACCCTTCCGGCTGCAGCTTTTGATTGGCCGTCTGCTCCAGCGCCGTGACACACAACTTCAACGCAGCGTCCAAGGGCGGAGCCTGGCTGGGACTTTTCTCTTTCAACACGGTTTGCACCGCCTCCGACCTGCCGCCAATCACCGCAAAGTTCTTCTCGTCGATGATGCTGCCGTCGAACGAAATGCGATAGATCTCGTTCGGGTGTTGATCGGTTCCGGCTTGCACCACGAGAATTTCAACCTCGAGCGGTTTCATTTCCTGGCTGAACACGGTCCCGAGGCTTTGTGAATACCCGTTGGCGAGTGACCGGCCAGTCACATCTTCCCGACTATACATGAATCCCTTGAGATCTGCGTGGCGGATGCCGGCCTTTCGAAGATTCTCGAATTCGCTGTACTTGCCGGCTCCTGCAAACGCAATGTTGTCGTAGATCTCGGAAACCTTGTGCAGTGAGGCGCTTGGATTATCGGCCGTCAAAAGAATGCCGTCGACATATTCCATCGCGATGATCGAGCGGCCTTTGGCAATCCCCTTTTTGGCGTACTCAGCCTTATCCTGCATCATCTGTTCAGGGGACACGTAATAGGGCATGGGCATGATTACGTTTCCCTTGAACGGCGGGCTGCCATCATCTCGTCGTACACGGCTCGTAGCGTGTCATCCGAGACATCGGTGATGCCTTGATCGGTCACGAACTTCACGGTTGGATAGATACCTCGTATGAGATCCGGCCCGCCCGTTCCGACATCATCATCCGCGGCGTTGGAGAGCGACAGCAACGCCAGTCTGAGCGCCTCCGACTCGGAAAGATTTTTCCGGAAATGCTCCCGCATGGTGTTGCGGGCGTCCTTTCCTCCGGAGCCGATCGCGTGATAATCGGACTCTTCGTACCTGCCGCCGGTGATGTCGTACTTGAAGATGCGACCCTCGCCGCGCTTCACGTCATACCCCACGTACAACGGCATGACGACCAGTCCCTGAAAAACCATAGGAAGATTGGCCTTGACCATCTGACCCAGCTTATTGGCCTTCCCTTCACAGGAAAGCGGCATGCCTTCCAGTTTTTCGTAATGCTCTAATTCGGTTTGGAACAACTTGGCCATCTCAATACAAGGACCGGCCGCGCCCGCGATCGCCATGGCGGACCAATCGTCGATCTTGAAGACCTTTTCGATTCGGCGGTCCGCAATCTGAAACCCTTCCGTGGCTCGGCGGTCTCCGGCAATGACGGCACCTTGCTGATACTTGATCGCCAACACGGTCGTGGCGGAGGGCACAGCGATCGCCCCGGCGGTGCGCATCTGGTCGGAACTGGTCGCGATTTCGTGGCTTCGTAATGCCAGCTGGGGATGATGTGTGGAGACGAAGTCAAAAAAGCTGGAACCGTCGTGATCGGGGAGAAAGGGCAGCTTCATCGTAGTCGTCGAAACACCATCGTCAAACCTTCAGCTTTTCGATCAGGGCATCGACTGAGTCTGTCGTATCAAGCAGTTCCCGTGTCAATGCCTGCGTCCCCCGATGAGGATCCATCAAAGGCACTTTCTTGATCGTCGTATTGCCGACGTCGAACAGCACCGACGTCCAACTGGCTCCGTACAACGCCTTCGCAAACTTACTGACACAACGCCCACGAAAATAGGCACGGGTACCAGTCGGCGGATTGAGCTCCGCTCGTTCAATATCGTCTTGGTCAACGATTCGCTCGATGAGGCCACTGCGCTCCAGGGTGTAGAATAATCCCTTGTCCGGACGGATGTCATGATATTGGAGATCCATCAGCTTCATTCGAGGATCCTCCCATCCGCAGCCTTTTCGCTCCATATAGGATTCGATCATGTGCCGCTTGGCCACCCAATCCAGTGCGTTCACCAACAACCGCGGGTCGCGATCGAGCTGGTTCAAAACATCCTCCCAACGGAGCAACACATCCTGAATCGTAGCACTGTCATCCTGCGAGGCATAAAAAGTCTTGGCGGCGCTCAGGTACGCCCGCTGGACGGCAAGAGCCGTGGTGGGCCGTCCACCGGCAAGCTTCACGGTTTCTTTCACATCCAGGTCGCGGGACACCTGTTTGAACGCACGAACAGGCTCATCCAGTTCGAGCTGAGGCAGATCTGCTCCTGACTCGAGCAAATCTAAGACGATGTCCAACGTTCCCACCTTCAAATAAGTTGAGAGTTCCGCCATGTTGGCGTCGCCCGTGATGACATGGAGTCTCCGAAATCTTGCCGCATCGGCATGCGGCTCGTCGCGCGTGTTGATGATGGGTCGTTTGACCATCGTATTGAGGTCCATGAGACATTCGAAAAAGTCGGCGCGCTGCGAGAGCTGATATTCCGTCGGGCTAGTCTGATTTTCAGCCCCCACCTTGCCTGCCCCGGCGAAGATCGGCCGTGTGACCAGGAACGGTGTCAACACCCGCGCGATCCTATCGAACGGCACGGACCTCGAGACCAAATAGTTTTCGTGATATCCGTAGCTGTTGCCTTTGCCGTCGGAGTTGTTCTTATACAGAAGATGCTGTTCACTTCCCCTCACCCGAGCCATTTCCTTGAGACATGCGGCAAGAATGCGCTCCCCGACTCGTTCGAATGCAACAACTTCCCTGGCGTTAGAGCACTCCGGCGTCGAGTATTCCGGATGAGCTCCATCAACATACAAACGCCCGCCATTCGCCAGCACCTTGTTAAGCTGCCGATTATAATCGGGGTTCGGACGTTCCCGCTCACCGTCGACTTCAAAACCCCTGGCATCCAAAAGCGGATTTTCATTCTCGTAATCCCATAGCGCCCCCGGAGCAGGAAGTCTCGGATAATGTCCGATCACTGCGAATGAAGCCGATACAGGGTCCACCGCGGATGGATCTTTTGCCGCGATGCCGAACTCGGTCTCTGTGCCAAGCACGCGCATGCGATTCGTGGATGTGTGGTCTGGCATAGGATAGCTAGAGGTAGTGGCCGGTACTGATGGTTTCAATCTGCCGATGCTCGGCTGGCCCACCACTGATGGTCCGGATATGGATGATTTTCTCGCCCTTCTTGCCGGCGACTTTCGCCCAATCGTCCGGGTTGGTCGTATTCGGCAGATCCTCGTGTTCCTTGAACTCTTCACGGATGGCGCGGACCAAATCGTCCGAGCGCAGACCGGTCCCCTCTTGCGCGATCACGCGTTTTACGGCGAATTTTTTCGCACGCGAAACAATCCCTTCAATCAGGGCACCGCTGGCGAAGTCCCGGAAGTACAGGACTTCCTTTTCGCCGTTGGCGTAGGTTACTTCGATGAATTGGTTTTCCTCACTGGCTGCATACATGGTCTCAACCGTCAGGGTCGTCAATCGGTCTACCAGAGCCTGACGGTCGCCCCCATGCCGTTCCAAATCCTCGGCGGCAAAGGGAAGATCTGTCGAGATGTACTTTGAGAAAATGTCACGGGCAGCGGCGGCATCCGGCCGCCCGACTTTAACCTTGACGTCCAATCGGCCGGCACGCAGCACGGCCGGATCGATCAAATCCTGTCGGTTACTGGCTCCAATAACGATGACGTTGCGCAACCGTTCGACCCCATCGATTTCGGAGAGGAATTGGGGGACGATCGTGGATTCAATATCCGAAGACACCCCTGTTCCCCTGGTTCTGAAGAGTGCGTCCATCTCATCGAAGAATACGATCACCGGATGACCGTCCTCGGCCCGTTCCTTCGCTTTTTTGAACACCTCACGTACCTGGCGCTCCGACTCGCCGACGTATTTATTAAGCAATTCCGGGCCCTTCACATGAAGAAAATAGCTGCGAATCTCTTTGCCCGCCCGATGGCCTAGCTTCTTGGCGATCGAATTGGCCACGGCTTTGGCGATCAGCGTCTTGCCGCAGCCGGGGGGACCATAAAGCAGCACCCCTTTCGGTGCGCTGAGCTTATACTCTGAGAATACCTGCGGATGTAGGAACGGAAGCTCGACGGCATCGCGTACTTGCTCCAATTCCTTCTGGAGGCCGCCGATATGTTCATAGTCGACATCCGGGATCTCTTCTAAGACGAGTTCTTCCGCTTCAGACTTCGGCAATTTCTCAATGACATACCCGGAGCGAGGATCATACAACAGGTGGTCTCCCACGCTCAGCCGTTCAGCAAGCAGGGGGTCACCGAGCTCGGCCACCTTCTCCTCATCGAAATGGAGCGTCACCAATGCCCGGCCCCCTTCCAGCACGTCTTTGAGTCGAACGACTTCTCCTTGGCTTTCGAATCCCTTGACCTCAATCACGTTGAGCGCTTCGTTCAAAACGACCTCTTGTCCCTTCCGCAGCTCATTGCGTTTGATCGAGGGATGAAGATTGACCTTCATTTTTCGCCCCGACACGTAGACATTTCCCGTCCCGTCCGGATTCATGCTGGAATAAATGGCATAAGCCGAGGGCGGCGCGGTCAGTTTCTCCACTTCTGTACGCAATGCTTCGATCTGCTCCTTTGCCTCCTGCAGCGTCGCCACGAGTTTTTCGTTCTGCTTATTGGCTTGGTCGAGTTGGTAACGTGATTGATAGAGGCGACGGATTTCTTCTTCCATCGACTGGATCTGAACGCGAAGCTTTTCAAGCTCCCGGGCGTGTTCGTCGTTCTTGTGAATCATCTCCCTATTCCCCTCTGACAAGCGCTTCGTAATCTTCTTGACAGAATCTCGGAGGGACCGGAGTCGATTTGGCTCGCCCTTGGTTTCCGCCATATCAGGACGACACGGACAACGCGACATCAAGTCGACGCGCGAATGATCTGGTGATCGGATTCTAACATCCGACCTAGGGGTGGTCAACTCCAACGGCCGATCTCGCGTGCGATTCATCCCCGCTGTACCACGCCGCATCACGTCTCCAGCGCACGCGTGAACTCTCGGACAGCTTCGCCCACGTCATCACGGGTCAAGAGCGCCCCGATCACGGCGACTCCGTAAGCACCGGCAAGGCGAACATCACGCACTCGTTGGCATGTGATTCCTCCAATGGCGAGAACGGGGATGGATGACTGACGGCAGGCATCGGCGAGCAGCGTGAGTCCGAGCGGAGGCCCGAAAGAACGTTTCGATGGGGTCTCAAAAATGGGACCGAACAAAACGTAATCGGCACCGCTCCGATCCGCACGCCGCACATCCTCGACTGAATGTGTGGAGACTCCGATCAGTCGACGCGGTCCGATCAGCTGACGCACGGGGAGAGGAGGCAGACTGTCGGATCGAAGATGCACACCTTGCAGATCAAGGGCCATCGTCAGATCGGCGCGATCGTTGACGATCAGGGGAACGGCGTGCAAAGACGTGATCGACTGGACCTCTTGCGCCAGCGGCAGCAATTCGCTGGTTGATAAGTCTCGTTCCCGCAGTTGGACCGCCGGCAACCCGGCGCCGAGCGCCTGTCGGACAAGAGAAGGAAGAGATCGACCGCCTACTTGCGTCCTGTCGGTGATGAGCAGCAGACGAAAGTTTACCGGAGGCATTAGAGAGAAACTGCGAGCGAAGGACTAAGCACCGGGCGCCCCGACTTAACCGTTCGACTCACGTAAAGTGGTCCTTTGTTTTGAGAGAATGATTTTACAGCATGCCTTCGATCGGACTACTGGCCGTCGCATAGAGTTTTCTAGGAATGCGACCGGCCTTGTAAGCCAGGCGACCGGCGTGGACTGCGTACCTCATCGCTTCCGCCATGGCAAGCGGATCCTGTGCACCGGCAATAGCCGTATTCATCAGCACCGCGTCGGCCCCGTATTCCATGGCCAAGGCCGCGTCCGAGGCGGTCCCGACGCCGGCATCCACGATGATGGGCACTTTAACGGTTTCCATGATGATCTTCAGGTTGTACGGATTACGGATTCCGAGCCCGGATCCGATGGGCGCAGCTAAGGGCATGACTGCCGGACATCCGATATCTACGAGTTTCTTCGCGACAATCGGGTCGTCATTGGTGTATGGAAGAACAATAAACCCTTCTTTAATGAGTATCTTGGCTGCTTCGATGAGACCTGCCGTATCGGGGAACAACGTCCTTTCGTCACCCAGCACTTCCAACTTCACCAAATCGGAAACACCGGCCGCACGCGCCAGGCGCGAGTATCGCACCGCATCCTCCACGGTATAGCATCCGGCCGTGTTGGGCAAAATCGTGTATTTCTTCGGATCGATGTAATCCAATAGATTTTCTTTCGATCGATCCGTAATATTCACACGGCGAACGGCAACTGTCACGACATCGGCACCGGATACTTCAATGGCCTTCTGCGTCTCGACAAAGTCTTTGTATTTTCCCGTACCGACCCATAACCGAGATTTGAATTCACGACCCGCTATTACTAGTCGATCGTCCGTCATCGTTGTCCTCTCCAAACATATCGGAGGAACCGCCGGCCATAGACTTACAGCTGAGGCGAGAACAGGGTCAATTCATTGACCCCACACCACCGCCGATAAATCCGAGAATCTCGACCCGATCCCCATTAGTGAGCTGACGTTGATCAAATTCCGCCCGATCGAGGATTTCCAGATTCAACTCCACAGCCACGCGCTCCGTTCGGATATCCAAGTCCTTCAACAGATCGGCAACCGTTACGCCACTACGCCAAGTCCGTGCCTGCCCGTTCACGTGAATGTGGATTGCAGCATCCTGCATGCCTGTCATCCTATGAGACCGGAATTCACCTTGTCAACAAAGCCCCCTTGCCCGGACGGCCGAGAAACCGCACAATAGACCGGCAAGGTCCTACTCATGAAGGAAAACAATCAAAGATTGGCGACTCTCTTCCGATCAATGGCTGATCTCCTCTCATCCCAACGAGCCAACCCCTATCGGGTGCGAGCCTATCGGCGGGCTGCGGATGCTCTGCTGGCCATCGATGAAGATGTAGCAGCCGTGGCCGAACGCCAGGAGCTTGAAGAAATCGATGGGATCGGGACCGATCTGGCAAAAAAGATCGAAGAGTTCCTTGAGACGGGAACCATCCGAGCCTATGAAGAGCTTAAGACCCCCCTTCCGACGGAAGTCAGGAGTTGGGCGACTCTTCCAGGGCTCTCCGATTCACTCGTTGCATACCTGTACCTCCGACTCGGCATACGGACGCTCGCCGATCTGGATCAACTCATCCGCTCTCACTTGCTTCGAACCCTGCCGAGTTTCTCTGGATCGGAGGAGCATTTGCTGCAGGCCATCCGGCAACGGATCCATGATCACGAGTTTAGGAACTCTTAAGTTCCTTGAAGATCTTCCAACTTTTCAGCAATTCTACTGCCTTCTGCAGCTGAACATCCTGCTCAAGCGAGAGTTCTCCTCCAGCTTCGGCCGATAATGACTGTGGAGGTGTGCCGTTCTTGGGGCTCGCCTCCTCGGGAGCCTTTCCATTCAGGGGTGAGGCATCTTTGCCGGTCGGTGGTTTGCCGCCCTTTACTTCCGCATCCTTTTCGGCCGGTTTTCCTTCCGATGCCTTAGCAAGCACCGGCGTCGGCAACTTCACCACAATATCCGGAGTAATTCCGGTCGACTGAATCGAACGCCCTTTCGGTGTATAGTACTTTGCAGTCGTGAGGCGAAGCCCCGAGCCGTCGCCAAGGGCCAAGATGGTCTGTACCGACCCTTTTCCGAACGAGGTAGTTCCCACCACGACGGCTCGACCCCAATCTTGCAGCGCCCCGGCGACGATTTCCGACGCGCTCGCTGATCCCTCGTTGACCAAAATAATGACCGGAAGGTCTTCCAGCTGATCCTTGGACTTCGCGAACCATTCGTCCTTTTTCCCTTCCCGGCTCTTGGTGTACACCACCAGCTTCCCGCTGGGAAGAAACTGTTCGGACACATCAACTGCCGCGGTCAATAAACCGCCGGGGTTGTTTCGGAGGTCGAGAATAGTTCCTTGGACCTTCTGTTCCTTGAACTGCTTGATTGCCTTGGAAAGGTCTCGACCGGTCGCTTCCTGAAATTGAGTGAGCCGGACATAGCCGAGGTTGTCGATGACCTTCGACTTCACGCTTTCAATTTTGATGGTGTCCCTCACGAGAGTGAATACCAAGGGGTCAGCTGTCCCATCCCGTTGAATGGTGAGGTTGACCTTACTGCCTTTCGGCCCTCGCATCTTCTGGACGGCATCCATCAACGTCAGATCCTTCGTGGAATCATCGTTGACCTTAATGATGAAATCGCCGGCTTTGATCCCCGCTCGATACGCAGGCGTGCCTTCGATCGGCGCAATCACCGCCAGCCGGTTATCTTTCACACCGATTTGAATGCCGACTCCTCCGAATTCCCCCCTGGTCTCGACCTGCATTTCCTTGTACATTTCCGGAGTCATATACGCGGAGTGCGGGTCGAGGGTTGACAACATGCCTCGAATGGCCCCTTGAATAAGATCCTTAGGCTTCGTCTCGTCGACATAGTGCTTTTGAACCTGATTCAGGACCTCGGAAAATGTTTTGAGTTCTTCATACGTTTCGCCGGCGTGACCGGTACGCTCCCAGCCTTTCCCGATGACGACTCCACAGAGCAGAGCAAGTGCGATCATCGGTCCGACCACCCAAGACTTCCGCCGCGGCTGCTGTTCCATAGTTTTCACATCCCTTCTTTTCAGCATTCGGAACGCTTGAACCCGATCGGCTCAGGCAACGGGCCTTATCGTTTTGCCAACCAGTGGAGCGGATCGACCGGCTCGGCACCTTCACGTAATTCGAAGTACAAAGTGTTTTCCCCAATCATGCCGGTATCCCCGGTCTCCCCTATCGGTTGACCTTCGCCGACTTGCTCGCCCGCTTTAGCCAGAATCTTAGACGCATGGGCATAGAGAGAAAAAAACCCGTTGGCGTGATCTAGGATTATAACGAGTCCATACCCTTTCAACCAGTCCGCATACACAACGCTTCCAGCCATGACGGCATGGATGAGGCTCCCCTCTGCGGTCCGGATCTCAATGCCTTTGCGCTGGACATAGGTATTGAATGTCGGATGTTTCTGACGCCCGAAGAAGGACACGACTTTTCCATCGGCAGGCCAAGGTAATGTGCCTCTCACCCCATGAGCCAAAGGCGCGGGCGAGGAAGGGGGCACGGGCATCGCGCGTCGGCGAGTTTCCAAATCCTGCAACAAACTATCTACGCGCGAAGCCGACCGTTCCAGTTCTTCAACCGCGCGAGTAAAAGAGTCTTTCTCGTGCGTGATTTTTGCCAGGTAAACTTTTTTCTCTTTTTGAAGAACTCGAATGTCGGACAGTTTTTTCTCGATGTTTGTCTTATAGACGACCATTCCCGCTCGAGCCTCTGCACGCTGACGTTCGGCCTGTTCCATCCGGTCCATATCGGCTCGGAATGTCCCAAGCAATTCGTAGTCCTTTTGCGAAACGGTGGACAGGTACTGACCTCGACGCTGAAAGTCACCGTACGAATCCGCCGTTAACAGCGCCTTGACATACCCAAACCGCCCTTCCATGTATTGCACACGAAGACGTGCGAGGATGGCCTCACGTCGGGACTGAATCCCGCTTCGCAATGCGACAAGCTGTTCGGTAATCTCTTCGATTTCTCGATCTTTCTGCCGCAACCTCCTATTGATATCATGATGCTCTTGCCGGTGACGGATCAGCCGCTCATCCAGAGATTCAATGCCTTGAAGGACCGACTCTCGCTTTTTCTCTGCTTCCTCGGCCCTCTTGCGCTTCTCTTCAATCTTACCCTTCAGCCTCTCCAGGGTCCTTCGCTCCCGCTCAATTTTTTCGGCGATGGGATCGTTCGCTCCGCCCGCCACGGACAACCACCCTCCCACCACAAGACATCCGAGCAGCATGGCGATGGAAATGCTCATGCCCGTCTTTCTCCAATACGAAGAATCGACACGACGCTTCCGGCAAAGCCAAGCCCCATCCCCGCCATCACAAGCGCCAGACATACCGAGAGAGGAAAGAAAGACATCATGTTTTCGATACCGCTGAATCGACCTGTCAATTGAATCTGTTGTCGGAACAGTTCAAATGCAAACTTGAGAATCCCCAGCGACAGTGCGCTGCCACAGGCACCGAGCACGGCTCCTTCGAGGAAGTAGGGAATCCTGATGAACGTGCGCGTGGCCCCGATAGAGCGAAGGATTTCGATCTCTTCCCGTCTGGCCAACAGTGCCAGCCTGATCGTATTTCCGATAATGGTCACCGCGGCCGCGGAAAGGAGAAAACCGACCCCGATTGCCGTCAGCTCAATGTATCCGATAAGCTCCGCCAAAAGGCTCAGCCATTCTTGATTATAATCGACCTTGGCGACACCTTCCATTGTTTGCACACGTTCAACCCAGCTTTTCATGGCGTCCGGGGACCGGAAGTTCGGCGCAAGCGTCACTACGAATGAAGCAGGGAGCGGATTCTCGCCAAGCCCTTCCAGTAAGTGAGACTCACCGGGAAATTGAACTTGGAACTCTCCCAGCGCCTGTTCTTTCGAGATAAAGAGCACCCCGCCGACCATGCGATCGGCCTTGAGCTTTTGCTCAAGCTCCTGGACCTTTACGCTGGGAAATCGATCCTCCAAATAAACCATGATCTTGACATCTTCCTGGAGCGACCCCGCGGCATGCCGTAAGTTCACATACACCAACAGAAAAATACCGACACAGGCCAAAGTAAACGCCGTAGTCAGCACGGCGACAATCGTAGTCGTGCGGTTGATACGCATGTTCGTCCATGCTTCGCGCACGAGATAAAATAGTCGCCTCATGCTCCGATACCTTGTCCGATCCGCCGCTCTGACAGCAACACCCCTTGCACCAAGGTGATCACGCGCCGATTGACTTGATTCAGAACATGAGGGTCATGTGTCGCGACGACCACGGTCGTCCCTCGAGCATTGATCAACTTGAACAACTCAATGATTTCCCTAGTGCGTTCCGGATCGAGATTGCCCGTCGGCTCGTCGGCCAGAAGCACCACCGGCCCGTTGACGATCGCTCGCGCAATGCACACGCGCTGCTGCTCTCCCGTTGAGAGACTGTTGGGCGATTGGTCGTTTTTGTGATCGACACCGACCGCTCGCAATGCCTCCGTCACCTTGCGACGGATATCTTTTTCGGATACGCCTTGAACGATCAACGGGAGGGCCACATTGTCGAAGACGGATTTCTTCGGCAGGAGACGAAAGTCTTGAAACACCGCGCCCACCTTCCGCCGAAGATAGGGGATCTCAGTCGGCCTTAGTCTTGTCACATTCTTGCCGTGAACGAAAATCTGTCCTTCGTCCGGCTGCTCCTCGCCGATCAGCATACGCAACAAAGTCGACTTCCCGGCCCCGCTCGATCCCATGAGAAGGACGAATTCTCCCTTTTCGATTTCCAGGGTGATATCGGACAATGCGGCTCTGCGGTCATGCCATTTTGACACATGGATGAGTTGAATGATGGCATCCATGGAAACCCCTTTGAAGGAGAGCTAGAACCCTCCGTGTTCCCCGACGTCAAACGCGTTCTGAAGATGTTCGATCCGTCCCTGGTCTGAATCTCTCCCCTGGACCAACACCACATCGAATCGGCAGGCTCTATCAGACCAATGCCGTTTCGCCAAATACTGCGCGGCCAGTTTCGTCAGCTTCACCCGCTTGCGATGATTCACCGCCAGCAGAGCCCCGCCGAAGGATTCCGTGGCACGACCCTTGACTTCGACGAACACCACGACACCCTGGTCTTCCGCCACAAGATCCAGTTCGCCGAGGAGAGTCCGCACGTTGCGATCAAGAATTCGATAGCCTTTGGCCACCAAGAACTGTTCCGCCTGCATTTCGCTGTCTTGACCGAACTGATGGCGTGGGTCTGAAGTGGCCATGCACTTCCTATTCGAACAATGTGGAGCTCATCCGGCGAACCGGTTCCCGGTTGGCGTCGATCATCGCATCTCTCACCGGTATGAACGTTCGGCGATGAATGCGGCACGGACCATGGCGCGCCAATCGTTGTAGATGCCCCGTCGTGCCATACCCCTTATGCGAGAGAAAATCGTATTCGGGAAACATTTCGTGGTACTCCGCCATGAGGCGATCCCTGGTGACTTTGGCGATAATGGAGGCCGCTGCGATCGATAGGGACAGCGAGTCGCCCTTGATGATGGGCCGCACAGAGATTCTGGATCCAGGAAGAGCAACGGCATCAATGAGGAGGTAATCGGGAGAAGGAGTCAGCTGATCGACGGCTCGCCGCATCGCTAGCCGGGTCGCTTCGAGAATGTTGAGGCGATCGATCTCACCGACATCCGCCGAACCGATCCCCACACCCATGGCGTGCTCAAGGATGGCGGCATAGAGTCGGTCTCGCTCTCCCTTAGACAGCTGCTTGGAATCATCCACTCCGGAGAGTCGACATCGGATCGGCAAGACGACAGCTGCAGCGACGACTGGACCGGCTAACGGGCCGCGTCCGGCTTCGTCAATACCGGCAATACGACGATACCCACACAGTCGAGCCGCCCGTTCGAATTCTTCGGTGGGTCCCAGCATCCCTTCACCGATCACGCAATCGCATTGCCGCGAGGGACTCGTACGAGCAACAGTTTAAGCCGTCACAGCCTCCTCTTCAGAAGCCGTCGGCGGCGCCGATGGCTTACTTTCTCCCACAAACTCTCGCTCTTCGACCTTTGCGAATCTTCCCTTCTTGCCGCGCAGATAGTACAGCTTTGCCCGCCGAACGCGCCCCTGCCGAACCACATCAACTTTCGAGACGATCGGTGAATGCACGGGGAAAATCCGCTCGACCCCCACTCCGTATGATAGTTTTCGAACCGTAAACGTTTCAGTGTTTAAACCCCCTTTGCGCGCGATCACGGTTCCCTCATAGACCTGAATCCGCTCTTTCTCCCCTTCAACGACTTTTACGTGAACCCGGACGGTATCCCCGATCTTAAACCTTGGCACTGATTTCTTCACCAACGACCGCTGAACTCGCTCCAACCGATTCATGGATTAATCCTCCTCCCGGCGTGATGTCGGGGCCGTCAAAAGGCCTTCGCTCATCAGTTCATCCCACAACTGCTGCTCTTCCTTTGTAAACATCCGACCTTTCAGAAGATCGGGGCGTTGCAAATAGGTGTTGCGCAACGCTTGTTTTCGACGCCACAACCGAATGGCCTCATGATGCCCCGAACGCAAGACCTCGGGCACACCGATTCCTTCGATCTCCGCCGGCCTCGTGTACTGCGGATACTCCAGCAACGCATCTGAAAACGACTCTTCCACGACGGAACTTGGGTCTCCCAAGACGCCGGGAACGAGTCTGGCTGCAGCATCAATCAATACGAGCGCCGGCAGCTCTCCTCCGGTCAATACATAATCTCCGAGTGAGACTTCCTCCGGAGCCAATGCCATACGGACCCGCTCGTCCACGCCCTCATAGTGTCCGCACAGTATGACGATTCGACGGCGTTCATCCGCCAACTGTCGTGCATAGTGTTGGGTAAAGGGCCGCCCATGAGGCGTAGGAAACACTATCCGAATGTCTTCACCGCTCGCCTGGGCTTCGTTTCGAAGCCCCGCTACCGCAAGAAGGATCGGCTCTGCCTTCATGACCATGCCGGCCCCGCCTCCATACGGTAGATCGTCGGCCACTTTGTGGCGATCGGCCGTGAAGTCCCGCAGATTATGCACCTTCACGATGAGAAGCCCTTTTTCTTGACCCCGTTTCAACATACTGTGAGCCAAGACCGGAGCGAACATGCCAGGAAACAATGTCAGCACATCGAAGCGCAACATGCTAATCACCCAATCCGTCGATGAACCGGACAGTCATTGTTCCAGCTGCCAAGTCTACCGCACTCACCAGTTCCTTCGCGGCAGGGATCAAGATCTCTTTGGTTCCTTGGCGAACAACCAATATAGGATTCCCCGGCAAGTCCCAAATCTCCTCCAGCACACCGATCGGCTTGTTCTCTTCAGTAGAAACAACAAGGCCGATCAAATCACACTCGTAGTATTGACCATCCGGAAGCGCAGGTACGGCCCCTCGCATGGTCCGTATGAATCCGCCTCGCCACAGACTCGCCTCCTCCGGCGTAGACAAGCCGGTCAATCCAAGGATATATCTCTCCCCGGCTCGCTTCACATGCGTGACGCTGGTTTCAAGAATCTGTCCGTTCCTTGCCAGGAGGCTCACGGCCTTCAACCGTTCGAATCGGCCCGGGACATCGGACAGTGGTCGAACTTTCACCTCTCCCTTGACGCCAAAGGGCCGTTCAATCTGTCCCACTGTCACAGTTTCCAGTTGATTCACCATCGAGATGTCAGGATTTTTGATTCACTTTTTTCTGCGCGGCTTTTTCAGCCTCAAACTGCTTCCAGACTCCCGCCCTGCGCAACAACGTCCGCACGGTCACCGTAGGTTGGGCGCCGTGTCTCAGCCAGGTCAGAACACGTTCCTGCTTCAATTCCGGGACGCCAGCTTCTTTCAACGGATCAAAAATCCCCAGGATTTCGAGGAACCGCCCGTCGCGCGCTTTTCGTGAATCAGCGGCCACCACCCGGTACATCGGTCGTTTGTGTCGTCCTGTTCGAGCCAGTCTCAAATGTACAGCCACAGCTGTCCCTCCTTTACGCTGAATTCACATTGTTTGAAATCTGCAATAACCGCTTATCGAGAACGCATGAGTTGGGCGATCTGTCGACGCCCTCCTGCCCCGGTCATCGCCTTGGCTAACTTCTTCGCGGACAAAAACTGCTTGATAAGACGATTGACATCCTGCACCGTCGTGCCGCTGCCGCGGGCGATCCGCTTCTTCCGACTTCCATTGATGATCGTATGATCGCGGCGTTCACGCGGGGTCATCGAATCGATCACGGCGATCACCCGGCCGATCTCTCGCTCGGGCTTGTCCCCTTCGATCGCTTGCTTGAGTTTTTGCCCACCGGGAAGCATGCCAAGAATCTGCTGGAACGAGCCCATGCGGTTCATCTGTCCGAGCTGAGTCCGAAAATCTTCCAAGGTGAAGGTATTGCTGGTGAGCCTCTTCTGCGCTTCCTCCGCCTGCTCCCGCGTGATGCTTTCTTGGGCTCTTTCAATGAGCGACAGCACATCACCCATTCCGAGAATACGCGAGGCCATCCGGTCCGGGTGAAACGGTTCCAATGCATCCAGTTTTTCCCCGACCCCGAGAAATTTGATGGGTTTGCCGGTGGCGGCCCGAATCGACAAGACCGCTCCTCCGCGGGCGTCGCCTTCCACCTTGGTCAGGATAATGCCGGTCAACCCGACTTTCTGATCAAACTGACCGGCCATGGTGACCGCATCCTGCCCGGTCATCGCGTCGGCAACCAACAACACTTCATGAGGAGACACGGCTGTTTTCACGGCGACAAGTTCGTCCATCAACTCGTCGTCGATGTGCAATCGACCTCCGGTATCCAGGATGATCAGATCAAAACCCTGATCGCGCCCCCGCTCGACCCCCGCACGGCAGATGTTCACCACGTCCGCTTGAGAAGTCTGAACGTGATCCGCGCGGTGCACCTCCACCCCAAGATCCCGGCCAAGAGCGCTGAGTTGTTCACCAGCAGCAGGCCGACGCGGGTCGGCGGCGACCATAAGCACTCGCTTGCCTTGATTCTTGTACAAACGCGCCAGCTTGCCGCTGGCCGTGGTTTTTCCTGCTCCCTGCAATCCAACCATCATCAGAACGGTCGGCGGCGTTGAACTCAGGGCAAGCCCTGACCGTTCATGCCCCATCATCGCCGTGAGCTCATCCCAGACGACTTTGACGACCTGATGCCCGGGTGTCAGACTCTGCAGGACTTCCTGACCAACGGCTTTTTGACGGACGCGATCGATAAACTCTTTGACGATCTTAAAGTTGACGTCCGCTTCAAGAAGCGCGAGTCGCACATCCTTCAAGGCATCCGCGATATTCTGCTCCGTGAGCACACCCTGCCCTCGGAGTTTCTTCAGAATGTTCTCAAACTTCTCGCTCAGCGCATTGAGCATAATGCCGTATCACCATAAAGAAAGAGGCCATCGAAGCCTTGTACCAGACCTCCGATCGCCTCGAAAATCCTTGGAAAAGAGCATCGGGGAGTGTATCGGACCAAGCTGGGCAAGTCAAGAACATCCCAAGTCAGTAGTTTTATTGACATGCCGAAAACCTTCGGATATGGTGCCCTTCAGCCATCACGGACTACCGTACGGGAACACCCCAAAGAAAGACGAGCGTCCGCGTGAGAAAATCTCCTTGGGTCTTGCTCATCTTCGTACTGATCGGAGGGCTCCTTGGGGGGATACTCGGGGAGATTCTCCATGTCATGGCACCTCAGGGCACCATTCAAAGTATTTTCGCGACGCACTTCAATCCTGGTATCAACCCACCGCTCACCGTCGATCTTGTCCTTGTCAAACTCGTCTTTGGATTCAATATTAAAGTCAACATTCTGAGTATCCTCGGGATGTTCATCGGGATCTACCTTTACAAACACGTCTAGCGGGGTTCGCTCGTGCTGACTCCGCAGGGCTCATCATCCTGCGGCATTCACAAGCGTGCCCGGCTTCATCCGGCACGACGCGAACCACAGCGGATCAACTTACCGTTCAGCGAACAAACTGCTCCGGCAGTTGGAGGAAGAGTCGAATGGCAGGTCGGCCTTTTCGCATGCTGATGAAACAATCTGGCCCAAGTTCACCGCTACTCCTTCGAGCGGGCGCTTAAAGCCTGAAGCTTGAGCGATCTGATTTGGTTACGCAGTTCTGCGGCCCGTTCAAAGGCCAGCTCTTTGGCGGCGGCTTTCATTTCCGACTCCAGCCGCACGATGCGCTGATCCGTTGATTCCGGACCTTTATACGGCTGGACTGATTCCGCTGCAAGATCCAACCGGACATAGTCCATATCGGCCACCGTATACTCCAGGGAAGGAATACTTTTCGTAATCCCGACCGGAGTAATCCCGTGGATTCGGTTGTACTCGGCTTGGATCCTGCGGCGGCGGTTCGTTTCGTCGATCGCCTGTTTCATCGAATCCGTGACCACGTCTCCGTAAAAAATGACCCGTCCTTCGAGATTACGTGCGGCTCGACCGGCCGTCTGGATCAACGCACGGTACGAACGCAGATATCCTTCCTTATCGGCATCAAGAATCGCCACCAAGCTCACCTCGGGGAGATCCAGTCCTTCGCGCAGCAGGTTGATACCGACCAACACGTCGAACGTCCCACATCGAAGGTCGCGCACGATCTCCGCTCGCTCAAGCGTCTTAATATCGGAATGCAGATAGCGCACTTTGATTCCCAAGTCATGGTAGTACTCAGTCAAGTCCTCCGCCATTCGCTTCGTCAGGGTCGTCACGAGAACCCTGCCGCCTTTCGCGACCTCCGCTCGGACCTGTCCGAGAAGATGGTCCACCTGCCCCTTGGCCGGTACGACATCGATCCGTGGATCCATCAGACCGGTCGGTCGAACGATCTGCTCGACTACATCGCTGCCGGCATGCTCGAGCTCGTAGCTGCCCGGAGTTGCGGAGACATACACCACTTGATTGAGACAACTTTCAAACTCGGTAAACTTCAATGGACGGTTGTCGACCGCGGAGGGAAGACGAAATCCATACTCCACCAGCGTCCGTTTTCTGGAGTAATCTCCCTCGTACATCCCGCCGACTTGCGGGACGGTCGCGTGAGACTCGTCCACGATCAACAGAAAATCCTTCGGGAAATAGTCCAACAACGTGGGAGGCGGCTCACCCGACATTCGGCCACTGAGATGACGCGAGTAATTTTCAATCCCATGGCAATAGCCCATGGCTCGGATCATCTCCAGATCGAACTTCGTGCGTTGTTCGAGCCGTTGGGCCTCGAGGAGCCGCCCCATCTTTCTCAAGTAGGTTACGCGCTCCTCGAGTTCCTCCTCGATGCCGGCGATGGCCCGCTCATAGCGATCGGGAGCGATCAGGTAATGGGTGTTCGGATAGATCGCGATCTTGGGAAGCTTACCCAACGATTTGCCGGTGAGCGGGTCGATCTCATGAATGGCATCCACGACATCTCCGAACAGCTCGATACGCACCGATTTAGCCTCAGAGGAAGCTGGAAAAATTTCGATCACGTCGCCACGTGCCCGGAAGGTCCCCCGGTGAAAATCCACATCATTGCGCTCATATTGGATCTCCACGAGTTTCGATAATATCTTTTCTCGTCTCGTCTCGACGCCTTCCTCCAGATAAATCAGCATGTCATGGTAGACCTCCGGTGACCCTAGCCCATAGATGCAGGACACCGAAGAGACGATCAGCACGTCGTTTCGTTGCAACAGTTCGGTCGTGGCGGAGTGGCGCATCTGATCGATGGCATCGTTGATCGAGGCATCTTTGGCGATATACGTGTCACTCTGCGGGATATACGCCTCCGGTTGATAGTAGTCGTAATAGCTTACGAAGTACTCGACGGCGTTCTGAGGGAAAAACTGCTTGAACTCCTGATAGAGTTGCCCAGCCAACGTCTTGTTGTGGACCAGCACAAGCGTCGGCTTCTGAACGCGCTCGATGAGATTCGCCATCGTGAAGGTCTTGCCCGACCCTGTGACTCCGAGGAGGACCTGATGTTTCTTTCCGGCCTGCACCCCGGCCGTCAACCTTGCAATCGCCTCCGGCTGATCCCCACAGGGCTTGAACGGAGCTTCTAACTTAAAGGGTGGCACAGCCCCTCCCGGTGAAGTAATGAAATCCAGATCGATATCCGATGACTGACGATGTCGCGCCTGAAAAGTAAAAAAGGGCTGCCGGAAATGCCGGCAGCCCTTATCACAGCCGAACAGATCTGGAATTAACCGCGACCGCCTCCGAATCCGCCACGCCCTCCTCCACCGGAACGGGGCTCCTGAGGCCGAGCTTCGTTGACCGTCAACGTACGGCCGCCGAGTTGCGTGCCGTTCAAGGCGGTGATTGCGGCTTGCGCTTCGGCATCGGACGACATTTCGACAAATCCAAACCCTCGAGACTGCCCGGTGAACTTGTCCGTAATAATCCTTGCCGAGGCAACCGTCCCGTGCGCGGCAAACAGGTCGCTCAGTTGTTGCTCAGTCGTTGCATAAGGCAATCCACCGACATAGATCTTCGCACCCATCGGACTCCTCCTTTGACACAACGATGTTGTCTTGGACTCGAGAAAGCAACGAGGAAGGAATGGGCCGAAGACGTCAACACAGCGGCGGCTTAGCTCTGACTTCCGATCAGATTCCCGGACTGGCCCAACACAACATCCAATCAGGCCTTGTCACTTTCAGCGCCGGTCTTGCCAGGCCTATCGCAGACCGACTGAGCCTATGCTACTCCAGACCGACGAGAAAAGGCAAGTTGGAGGCCAAACTGGTGAGCCGACATTAATAGGCCGGCGGCGCGGATAGCGGCCGGTGGGAGAAAAGAGGAACCGCGTGAAAGCTGTCGAACAAGACGGTAGACCTGCCAAGAACGACGAGCCCAATCTGCCCCAATCCTAACGCTTGGTCTTCAACGGACACGACGAGTGCTCCGTCTACAAACACTTCAATAAAGTCTTTACTGATGATGGTGTTTCGTTGGACTCTGAGGGTATGCCAGTCTACATCTTTCAGAGTAATCGATGCCTGCGCGAGAGACAGTTCGCGTCCATTCAACAGACGAACGAGCTCCACTCTTTTCCCTATGGGATCGACGACGGCCGCATAAAAATTTCGCATATCGCGCACACCGAACACCAGGCCTCCGAGCCCGGCCATTCCTTCCTGCGCACGGAAACGAACGCTGAGATCCGGGTATTCATATTCCAATCCGTCAGCCAATAGCACCTGGTAACAGAGCTGAGCACATCTGGAGGAGCCCGCGATGATGTGTGGTGGAGAAGGTGCCGTCGCATGTCCCTGAATGAGCCAGTCGGCGGGAGACTCGTCAGTCGAAATTCCTGTCACGAATCCGCGAGGCGGCATATTGGGTTCATCTCGATCAAACGTCCATTTTTGGAAAAGTCCACCCGTCGCTTGCTTCCTGAGATTGGCGGCCTTTTCCTCTCGTGTTTCGCTCGAAACTGCGAACGCAGAGAGGGAATTGAGCACGAGGCCAATGCCGGCCATGATGAACGCGCAGACCATCATGAAGGGCCATGTCCGAGGAGCGCGCAGGAGACCTGAGTTCGACATCGGCAGCATCCGCACTACGTCGACCTCTCGGTGTTTTTGATTTGGAGAATCTCGCGCTGCAGCCGGTCTCGCTCGGCAAGGATCTTTTTCTGACGTCGACCTCGATTCCAGGTCCACCAACGCAGCTTCTCGCCAAACGTCATCACCGGTGTGGGAGCGCTGCCGCCGGGCGCCTGCTGAAACGAATACCCTTCATGGGTATCGCGCTGCTCAAAAAACCGCCGATACAGATGGTCGTATAGTCCTTTTCCGGACTCACCTCCCGCCATACTCACTCCCTTGCTGTTTGTTTCGATATTCTCCGAACAAGCATTCCACCGAATAGTACCTGGGCGCCATGCGGCTCTGCAACACACTTCGGCCATGCTATGATCCTACACCTTCATGCAACCCGACATAACGGGGTATCACTATGAGACATATCCGTATCCCCTGCTATTCAAGAGACCGTGGCATCGCGATGCTCGTCGCCGTCTTATCTCTTTTGCCGCTTAAGCCTAGCCTGGCTCAATCGCCTGTGACGGTCATTGAAACAGCCTTCGGGTCGCTCTCTGCAGAACGAATGCTGGCCGACATCCGAACACTCAGCGATCCTTCGTTCAATGGGCGCCAAAGCGGCACGAAAGCAGATGTCGAATCAGCACGGTGGGTGGCGCATGAGTTCCTGTCGGCAGGATTGGATTTGCCCCTAGTTGGCAATGACTCCCTGACAGAGCCCTTCTTGACGGGAAAGGACGGCACCTCATCGGGTGGGATGGCTACCGTGATATCGACTCCCGTGATGGCACCGGATCCGATATTACGAGTCGGCCCATCGGATCATTTCGAAATCAAAGCTGTCGGCCTAGACTATTTTCCCGTCTTCGATTCTCCGTCCGCAGATCTCCAAGGGCAAATCGTCTTCGTCGGATACGGTATCGTCGATGCTGCTCAAGGCCTCGACGATTATGCCGGTGTCGACGTAAGCAACAGTGTCGTGCTGTTTCTGCGAGGCAAGCCGGAGCATTATTCTGGAGCCGTCAGCCACGCCGACAAGGTCCGTCTTGCGCGAGAACGTGGAGCGATCGGGTATCTGACCGCAACGGGGCCTATTCTCCACCCCTATGAAACCCGCCGCGGCGTAACCGGCAGACCCGGCGCCTTCTATGGACAACTCCCTCTCGATCAAGCAATACCCGGAGCCTGGATCAGCACCAGCCTGGCCCAAGAGCTTCTCGAAGAATCGAACAGAGACGTTCCCGATCGCTTGCGTCTCCTTCAAGAGCGCCTGAACCTCGCAGCGTCATCACATGCCACACGGACAAAACAGTCGGCATCGCTTCACTGGAAGACGACGACAGAGGACGGCATCTTGGTCAACGTGGTTGGGATGATCCCTGGAACCGGAACGGAGTCGGTGATCATCGGAGCTCATCGCGATCACTTCGGCCGTCCGGGAGGAATACTCTTTCCCGGCGCCGATGACAATGCCTCTGGAACAGCCGTGATCTTGGAAGTAGCCCGGGCTCTGTCAAAAATCGACTTGCGTCCCACCCGAACGATCCTCTTCGTCTCATTCAGCGGCGAGGAGCGTGATCTGCTCGGTTCGCGTCTCTATATATCGCGGCCTCTCGTCCCACTCGATTCTACAAAGGCCATGATCAACATCGACCATGCTGGAGTCGGCAACAGACGGCTCACCGTGGGCATGACAGGACTTGAGAAAGACATTCTGTTGGAGGCAGGGAAAACAGCCGGCGTTCATGAACACTTGGATCTTTATGGATTTTTCCCAGGCGGAGATCATGTGCCGTTCAAGGAGGCTGGCGTGCCGACGGTGACCGTGGTGAGTGGCGGTGTACATCCGCATTTTCACCAGCCGACGGATACCGCGGATACCGTCGATAAAGCCATCTTACAATCGGTGGCCCGGTATGTGACGGCAGTGATGTGGCGGCTTGCCTATCAGCCGTGACAAGTTGCCAGGAGGAAATGAACCGGTATTTCAGGGTCATCCAACATCGCGAGAACATGAGTGGAGAGACGGTGCACTCGGTGGATTAAGGAATCTCGTCGAGAATGCCCGACTCAATAGGAGGCAGCGGAGCCGTTTGACGCGGTGGTCCGGGGAGGACGGTTGCAGATCCCACTTGGTTGGCACCCTGAATAAGGCCGATGGAGAGTTGCGGACCGAAGGTCATGACGGCTCCGCTCCAAGCCTGACCAGTGGTAGGGTTTCGAAAATTATAGGATTGAACGAAGCTCTGTCCCGGAGAAAAGAGAAATCCCTGTGTTCCCTGGAGATCAATGTACAAACTACCACCGCCTAACCTGAACAGATTCCCGATCCCTCCATCGAACGAGCGCACACTGGACGCACCAGATATGCTCTGCGCCCACACAGATTCGTCAGGATAGAGTACACCAGCCGTCAGGGCAAACAGTAGGCCGACGATCGCACATGCCTGTCGAAAACAAGCGCTTGGTTGTTCGAAGCCAGGAGAAGTAGTAATGTTCATGCCGCGTATACCTCGCACATTCTTAGTATGCTCTACTTCCGAATGTCGATCAAGGAGGTATCTATGACTCGCAAAACCTCACCGAGCCCTTACCGGCTCGTTATCATCGTGATTGCAGCCTTGGAGTATCTTTCGATTCCAGGCCAAGGCTGGAGTTTGGATGTGACTCAACCAATCCCGACCGAAAAGCGTGAAACAGTCTCACTGGCCGATGCGGCAGTTCGCGCGCTGCAGAGCAATCTGGACATCAGCATCAGCCGACAGACCAAAGAAAGCCGGTTGGCCGACATCGTTATCGAACAAGCCAAGTTCGATCCGACCCTGAGCGTGAACGGTCAGTTTAACAGAACGGTCAACCCGCTCAATCGACCCGTGTTCGGAGGAACTGGAGTTAATCTTAATCAGATTACGATCTTCGATCAGCGTAACAATTCCCTGACCTTCGATGCCTCCACCAATCTGATTACAGGCGGTAATTTCGACGTGAACTACAGCCCGGCAAGAAGCAATGTGAACCAGGACGTCGCAAGGGGATTTTTATTCAATCCGGCCTGGACAGGCGGTCTGGCATTCACCTTCACCCAACCGTTGCTGAGGAACGCCGGCATCGAAATAAACAGGACTTTCATCAAGGTCGCCCAAAATAACGCCTTCGTCGAGCAGCATGTCTTTCGAGACCGAGTCATGACCGTGATCGCCACGGTGGAACAAACCTATTGGGAGCTGGTGTTCGCGAATGAGAACTTGAAGGTGGCGCAAGCAGCCTTAAAGGCGGCGGAAGAACTGTTGGCGACCAACCGAGCCAAGTCCAAAGCGGGCGTGATGTCCATCGTCGACGTCCTCCAAGCCGAAGCCGCGGTCGCGTCCAGGGTGGAGCAAGTCTTGGTGGCCGAGAAAGCCATTCATGATCAGGAGGATCAACTGCGTCGCCTCTTGAACCCGGGCGACGATGAACTGCGGCAAGATATCCGTCTCACACCCGCGGATGCTCCGGTGACCTATCTTGAGCCTATCAGCCTCCAGGAAGCCATCGATACCGCGATCGAACAACGTCCGGAGATCGTTCAGGCTAAAAAAAATATCGAGTCGGGAGAACTCAACAAACAATTCGCCAGGAATCAGTTACTTCCCACCTTGTCGTTTCAGGGCACCATGGGGCTCGCAGGGCTCGGCGGTGATTACGGCGAGTCCTTCACCAGAAACTTCAGCGGCGACTTCTACAACTATGGCGCCGGCTTGGTATTCAGCTATCCCCTCGGCAACCGTTCTGCGATCAGCACATACAATAAGCGCCAGCTCGAGGCCAAAAACGCCGAGATCGCGCTCGCCAGTATCCGTCAACAAGTTATCGTTGGCGTCCGCGAGGCCGTCCGTCGCGTTCAAACCGACTTCAAACGCATTGAGACCACGCGTTCAGCACGGATTATGGCGGAGAAACAGCTGCAGGCCGAGCAAGAGAGGTTGAAAGTCGGGCTCAGCACGACCCGCTTCGTGCTCGATTTCCAACGTGACCTAGCCACGGCGCAAGGCAATGAGCTACGGGCCGTCGTCGATTACAACAAGTCGCTGTCGAACCTCGCTCGTCATAAGGCAACCACGTTGGATCGCTATCGTCTCGAGCTCTCATAGTGTTCCCATGATTACCGTGCCACATCGACTCGCTCCCAATCAGAATCCGCATGGGGGAGCGGCGTTGGTGTTGCTTCCGGTTGGGGCCACGGTCGGCTATTACTGGCTTCCCGGCTCACTCGGAGAAAAGCTGCTCGTTCAACTCTCCCCGCAAATTCTCGCCTATCTTGCGTTGAGCATCTGGGCCTCGCACACGGCGCGCGTCCCGATTGAACTGGGATTGGAAAAAGCCAAGGTGGGAAGCGGAGTGAAATGGGGTCTCATCACAGGACTGTTATTAGGAGGACTGAATACGGTCGTGATTCTCTCGGTCTATCCGTTTCTCGGCTACGACATCACGTTCTTGAAGCAGACGCCCCATGGTCGGCTTCCGGTCATGCTCATGGTGCCGTGGCTTATTTTCGGTATCGCGTTGTTCGTGGAGCTGAACTTTCGTGGATTCCTGTTGGGCCGACTAGCGGAACTCGAACGGCATTGGCGTGGAGCCAATGCAAATCGACGGACAGCGCCTCTTGCCCTCGCGGCCAGCGCGTTCACCTTTGCATTCGACCCGTTTATGGTCAATACGTTCCAGCATCTTCATTGGATTGCCTTGTGGGATGGACTCCTCTGGGGAACTATCTGGCTCCGAACGCGGAACCTTTGGATTACCATCGTCGCTCACGCGGTCGAGGTCATCGTGATATACAGTATCGTGAGAACGGTAATCGGATAGACTCTGACGATCTCTCGATTCGCCGGCTCCAGTTCAATTTAACAGATCATCAGATCTCGAGATCAAGAAGCGACCAACACATGAACCCCTCCTTCTCCAGTTATCTGATCAACGATGTATTCGATGATCCGGGTGTCTATGTGGAAATCCGCTGGTCCAAACGAGCCTTGCTGTTTGATCTCGGGCACAACGACGGATTGGGACCAACCAGACTCCTGCGGGCCGGGGAGGTGTTCGTGTCTCATACACACATGGACCATTTCATCGGATTCGATGCCGTCCTTCGCGTCGCGCTCGGACGAGGCAAGACGCTTAAACTTTTCGGTCCTCCTGGGCTGATCGACAACGTTCAGGGCAAGCTAAGAGGCTACACCTGGAATCTCGTAGAGGGGTACCCCCTTACAATCGACGTTCGGGAATTTGATGAATACGAGGTCCGACAGGCAGTCTTCCGAGCCAGTGACGGGTTTCAGCCGTCCAAACGGGATACCTCTCCAGCACCACGCGTCGATGGTCCACTTTTTACTGTGCTGAAGGATCCCATGTTCACCGTGAAAGCGGTTGCTTTAAACCATCGTATTCCTTCATTCGCCTATTCACTGGAAGAGCAGGTTCACATCAACGTCAACAAACAGAAATTGCATGAGGCAGGGCTGCGGATCGGCGCATGGCTCAAAGACGTGAAGCAGCATATCTGGTCAGGCAAGCCGGACGATTTCCGGTTCTCGGTGGCGCTCTACGATGAGCATCGGCGAGAGGAGCGTACACTTGTGCTGGGAGAAGTGAAGGAGCGGTTTTTGACGATCTCACGAGGACAGAAGATCGCCTACGTGGTCGACGCGCGCTATGACGAGGAGAACGAGGCAAAGATCGTCACACTGGCCCGGGGCGCGGACATTCTCTATTGTGAATCCCCTTATCTTGATTGCGATGCGGGCAAAGCCTACGGCCGGTATCATTTGACAGCCAGGCAGGCCGGACACATGGCGCACCGGGCTCAGGTCCGCCACCTCGTGGTGTTTCATTTTTCACCGCGCTACACCGGCCAGGGTGAGGCGCTGGAGCGAGAAGCGATGGAAGCATTTCATGGGTCCACGGCGCGAAGAGTAATGAGCGCCAAGTTTGCGGACGGGCGCGAGTCGGTGAGCGCCCAGGTATCTCAAGTCAAGGAGGCCCCGTGAGCGATCTCGGTAAGTACCTGCTTTATTTTCTCTTGGGCGGCTCGATCGTGAGCTTCTCCACGTATCTTGGATCGCAGGGCAAATCGTTCCTAGCCGCCATGGCCAGCACCTTTCCCGCCATCACGGGTGTTACCTTCATCTTGCTCTATGCCAACGGCGGTGGATCGACTACGGTCGACTATGCCAAGAATTTGTTGTGGTTTGTTCCACCGTGGACTGTCTACGTCATCGCCATGATCATGGGCATCCCCCGCCTCGGTTTTTGGCCCGCCATGGTCGGATCGCTCGTCTTATACATGGGGTGCATCGGGCTGGTGAAGATGATGTTCCGGTAGGTTCGCCAAGCCTTCCGATGGCTATTCAACCACCACCGCCGTGCCGTTGGCACTCACCATCAACATACTGCTGTTGGTACCGATGGTTTCGTAATCGATATCGATGCCGACGATGGCATTAGCACCCAGATTCTTCGCTTGTTCACGCATTTCTCCGATCGCGATATCCTTCGCCTTGCGCAGCTCCTTTTCATAGGCGGCGGAGCGGCCTCCGACGATATCTCTGATCGACGCGAAAAAATCCCGAAAGATGTTCGCACCCAAGATCGCATCCCCAGAAACTAATCCTAAGTGCTTCACCACTTTCTTGCCTTCGATACTATTGGTGGTCGAAAGAATCATGAGCCCTCCCGGTTAAGTGCCTTATGCTCTCATTGAAAGAGTTGCATCGCCAAGCAATAAACCCAAGCCGACTTCGACTCCCTCCAGGTAGAACACGTTCATATCAAGGGGAAGACACCTACAGAATGCCAGCACGCTGGTCTTCTTGATTTCATCGGCTTTGTCTACATTCCACGTTCCATCAAAAGCATAGAGCGCCACGAGGTTTGCCTCCGTTCATGATGGTAGGCCTGTTCTTCAGCTGCCCGGCGTTCCCTGATGTCGGCCTCACACATGATTCAATATTCACGGAGTACCGAGTGGCTCTTTGCACATCGGCAAGCCGGGGATGGGCAGTGGATTTTACGCTTTCATCCCATAAAGACAAGAACCGCAATCAGCGGCCTAACTCCCTTCTTCCCTTTATTGAAGCAAGCCCCGCCAGTTGCTACCATGGTCAGTCATCCTCTCTTTACCAGAGTTGCTATGCCGAATCCTCTGACATCCAATCCCTCGCCCAATCACCTCATAATCGAAGGGGCGAGGCAGAATAATCTGAAGAATATCTCGCTGCAGATTCCGCACAATCAGGTGACGGCTATTACCGGCGTGTCGGGTTCCGGCAAATCTTCGCTCGCCTTTGATACGATCTTCGCGGAAGGCCAGTGGCGGTATGTCGAGTCGCTGTCCACCTATGCCCGTATGTTCCTCGACAAAGTAGCTCGCCCGGATATCGACCGTATTCTCAACGTACGGCCGGCCATCGCCATTGAACAAAAAAACCAGGTGCGAACCGCTCGCTCGACGGTCGGTACGACGACTGAAATCGCCGATCTGCTCCGCCTCCTCTTTGCCAAGGTCGGCAAACCCACCTGCCCGGAATGCCAGCAGGAGGCCCGCTCGTTTCAGCCAGACATGGTAGCAGACGATCTGCTGACACGATGGCCCGGTGCCAGGGCGATGGTGCTGTTCCCGATCCCGACTCCTTCGCGCAAAGAAGAACCTGTCGTCGTTCAATCACTGCTGACCCGGGGGTTTACCAGGGTCATAGCAGGTGATGACATCACCGATTTACATGATGTCGATGCGCCATCACTTCATAAGTTCTCCGCCCTATTCATCGTCTTCGATCGTTTGGTGATCCGAGAAGACAACCGCGTTCGACTTGTCGAGGCGATCGAAACGGCGTTTCGCGAGGGAGATGGCCGCTGTTTCATCGACATCATCGGTCATGGGAGGCAGTCGTACAGGACGAAATTTCTCTGTCAACAGTGCGGCCGCACGTTCGAGCCGCTGCGGCCGATTCTCTTTTCGTTCAACCATCCGCTGGGCGCCTGTCCGGAATGTAAAGGGTTCGGCAACGTGCTGCGGTATGATCCTGAGCTGGTCATTCCTGACCCCACCAAGTCACTCGCTCAAGGGGCCGTCGAACCCTGGAGTAAACCGAGCTCCGCCTGGTGGCAGAAACAGATGTTGACCGCGATGGAACGACACGGCGTCGACGTCGACGTTCCATTCAGCTCGCTGCCCCAGAACCAGCAACGTCTGCTGTGGGAAGGCGATAAAAGTTTCGACGGGATCAACGACTTCTTCGAATACCTCGAAGGCAAACGCTACAAACTGCACGTGCGCGTCTTCCTTAGCCGTTATCGGACACCTTTTGATTGCCCCAGTTGCCATGGCTGTCGTTTGAAACCGGATGCGCTGTTCGTCAAAATCGCCGGGTACGATATCCATCAGACGACGGAGCAAACGGTCGAGAGCCTGGCCCGTTGGGTTGACTGCCTGCCTCTACGTCAGCCCGAGCAAGAGATCGCGGCCGATATTCTCCGGCAGTTGACAGCAAAACTGGGATTCCTGCAGCGCGTCGGTCTTGGATACCTGACGCTCAACCGGCAGACTAAGACCCTCTCAGGCGGCGAGGCCCAGCGGGTCGCGCTGGCCAACCAGCTGGGATCTCGGTTGGTCGGCACACTCTATGTCCTCGATGAACCGACCATCGGCCTTCATGCCAGGGATACTGATCTCTTGGCCGGCATTCTCCACGATCTGGCCGACAGCGGCAATACAGTCGTGGTCGTGGAACACGACCGCCGCATGATCGAATCGGCCGATTACCTGGTCGAACTCGGCCCCCATTCCGGAGAAAAAGGAGGTGAGGTTGTTTGTGCGGCGCCCACGCAGGAGTTCATCCGGGACCGCCGGGCGACCACAGCCAGGTACTTGCGCGGCGAGGAGCACATTCCCCTCCCCGGCAAGCGGCGCTCCGGCAACGGCAAGATGCTGGTGATCGCCGGCGCGTCCGGGCATAATCTCAAAGACCTATTCGTCCGTATTCCGCTCGGCATGCTCATCTGTGTCACCGGAGTATCCGGTTCAGGTAAAAGTACGCTGGTTGAAGACACCCTCTACCGATCCGTTGCTCGAGCCTTCCGTGTGGAATCCCTTCCGATGGGGCGTTTTAAGGCCATCAAAGGCATCGAGCATCTGAAAGGCATCCGCTTAATCGACCAGCAGCCCATTGGACGCACACCTCGATCCAACCCGATCACGTACCTGCAAGCGTTCGATGAGATTCGCCGGCTGTTCGCGTCCGAGCGTACGGCGCTGCATCAGGGACTCACCCCCGGCCATTTTTCTTTCAACGCCGGCGGCGGACGGTGCGGGCGCTGCGAAGGCAGCGGGGTGGAAAAGTTGGAAATGTACTTTTTCGAGGACATCTATGCACCCTGCGAGATTTGCGAAGGCAGGCGCTTCAAACCGGAGATCTTGAAGATTCAGTATCGTGGGAAGAATGTCTCTGAAGTGCTTAGCATGACGGTAGAAGAATCACTTTCCTTTTTCAGCGGGACTCCCAAACTACAGGAACGGTTGCATCTCCTCACCTCCATCGGCCTCGGCTATCTCCGCCTGGGCCAACCTGCCACCACGTTGTCCGGCGGCGAAGCCCAGCGTTTGAAAATCGCCGCCGAGCTGAAGGACGCCTCTGCCAAGGATGTGCTCTATGTCATGGACGAGCCGACCACCGGTTTGCATTTTGAAGACATCAAGAAGCTGCTCGCGGTCCTTCACAAACTCGTGAACGCCGGCAACACGCTCGTTGTCGTCGAACATAACCTTGACGTTATCAAGTCCGCCGACTGGATTATCGATCTCGGCCCCGAAGGTGGGGCGGCCGGGGGACGGATCGTGGCGGAAGGCCGGCCGGAACAGGTGGCGAAGTCGGCGGCGTCACATACGGGACGGTTTCTGAAGCAGGTTCTCCATGCCAGCGACTAACCAAAGGCTGGCCTAGCGTTGCGCGAAACGCTAATGTACATTTGCATCTCGTTCAGCCTGAATCGTATCAACGCCGGACCGCTGCAGATCGGTGCCTACTGTGGACTCACAGTTTGCTGAAGCGTCCTCAAACAGTCCACTCGTGGGGTGGGAAAAACCCACAAGCTTCAGGCGCCGCCCTTAATGACGATGTTCTGATCATGTCCAAAAAGCAGCTCGACCAACTGACAAAGAATCCCGCGCGTTTTTTAACGAGTTTCGCAAGGTAGACTTCGAGATCTCTCA
>DATIGP010000244.1:0-7970 GCA_035454625.1 Nitrospira sp. | reverse complement strand
ACTAGCCCACCAGTGCAGGCGCCAACGATGACGTATGGTCCTTGAGGGAAGCATGTACGGATCTCACTCATATACTGTTGTGCCATCTCCGGCACCGAGCCGAATGGTGTCGCGTTGCCATCCAATCCACGCGCTTGCAGGCCGTACACCGGGTGGGTCTCGCCCAGTAGTCTTCCCAACTGAGCGAGCCATAACACATTGCCCATGACGCCCGGGACCAAAAAAATGGGAAGGGCCGACCCGCTGGGCTGCATGGCGACCAGTGATTGCCAGGGCGATGTCCAGTGCTCCTGTGTAAGAACCGACGTGAGACCGGCGATCGTCGGTGCCTGAAACAGGGTGGAAAGCGGAAGATGGCGGCCGTAGACCTGTTCAATCAGATAGAAAAGTTGAGCGGCTTTCAGCGAATGGCCGCCGAGATCGAAAAAGTTATCGTGAATCCCGATTTTGTCGATTCCGAACACCTGTTGCCACAAGGCCGCCATCTGTATATCCATGCGATCGCGCGGTGCAACATACACAGCGTCGCTCGCAAGGATGGAGGCCGGAGCCGGTAACGCCTTCCTGTCGACTTTATTATTGGCGGTCAAAGGCATCGCCTTCAGAAAGACAAAAAGTGACGGAACCATATATTCTGGAATCTGCGATTGTAGAAACGAGCGAAGCTCCGGCTGGCTGGGAGCGACGCCATCCTGGCAGACCACATACGCCACCAGCAGTTTCACACCCTGTTGATCGTCCCTCGCCATGACTACGGCCTGCCGGACTATTTGATGACGGCATAGGGCAATCTCGATCTCGCCCAATTCGATCCGGTACCCTCTAATCTTGACTTGGTGGTCCAGCCGACCAAGATGCACGATGCGACCATCCGGTCGATACCGCGCCAAATCTCCCGTGCGATATAGTTTTGCGAGAGGGTCTGAGGAAAATGGGTGATCGAGGAACCGCTCCTGAGTCAAGTCAGGCCGCCCTCGATAGCCTCGAGCTAGCCCATGGCCTCCGATATAGAGCTCTCCGGCAACACCGATCGGAACCGGTTGAAGGAATTGATCCAAGATGTACAGCTCTGTATTCGCAATCGGCCTTCCGATGGTGATCTCCCGATCACTCTGCTCGATCTTATCGATCGTGGACCAAATCGTGGTTTCGGTCGGACCATACATATTCCACAAGGCGGCGCTGCGATCCAGCAAGGACGCGGCAAGGTCCGGGGGCAGGGCTTCCCCTCCGCACAGGACCGTCAAGTTCTGATTGCCTGACCATCCTGCTTCGACCAACATTCGCCATGTCGCCGGCGTCGCTTGCATGATCGTCGGCTGAACCGCTTCACAGAGAGCCCGCAGCTGCCGTCCGTCCATTGCCACCGATCGACGGGCGATCTCGACTCGGGCCCCGACCAATAACGGCACATACAATTCCAATCCGGCGATATCAAAGGACAGTGTCGTGACGGACAGCATGACATCTTGAGCGGAACATCCCGGTTGTTGTCGTATCGACCACAAAAAGTTCACCAGCGCTCGGTGCGGAATCTCCACACCCTTGGGTTGTCCCGTCGAGCCGGAGGTGTACAAAATGTAAGCCAAATCATGAGGCGTCGCGGTAGGTGGAAGATTATGGTCCGGCTCCTGTGCGATCCGCCCTTGCTCGCGGTCCAGACACAGCCTGCGGCAGACTTGAGTATCAAACAGCTCAGCCAGGGACTCGGATGTGAGTACGACGGTGAGCGAGGCGTTCTCCGACATAAACCGAAGTCGATCCCGCGGATAGTCGGGGTCCAGAGGCACGTAGGCTGCGCCGGTTTTCAGCACGGCCATCAATGCAATGACCATATCGAAAGATCGTTCCAGGCCGATACCCACGGCAGCCCCGGGTCGAGCGCCCAGCGTTCGGAGATAGCGAGCCAACTGATTGGCCTTGGCATTGAGCTCACCGTACCGCAGGGATTGACGTCCCATGGACAACGCCACGGCGCCAGGCGTCCGCCCGACCTGTGCTTCAAACAGTTGAGGAAAACACTCGGACTCCGGATAGTCTCTGTTCGTACGGTTCCAATCCTCCAACATCTGTCGGCGCTGCGCCGCCGTCACTGTCGGCAGCTCGGACAGTTTGCTCTGAGGATTTGCCAAGACGCTCTGAAGGAGAGTCTTATACTGCCCCAACATCCGTTCAGCCGTCTGCGGCTCGAAGAGATCGGTATTGAACGTCAAGTAGGCCTTTCGTGCAAACTCTGTCTCGATCGTCAAGCTCAAGTCGAATTGCGCCGCTTGCGTCTCCACCTCGAACGGTACCCAACTCAATCCCTGGACGGTGATCTCTCCGATGGGAGCGTTCGGGACATTGAAGAGGACCTGCACCAGCGGGGCGGAACTATGATCGCGAGCCGAGTGCATCGTTTCGACCAACTTATCGAACGGAAAGTCCTGATTGGCGTAGGCCTCTAACGCGGTTTCACGCACCCGTCCCATCAACTCGATGAATGTCGGATCGCCGGAGAGATCCGTACGCAGGACCAGTGTATTGACGAACGAGCCGATGATCGACTCGACGGAGGATTGGGTGCGGTTGGCGATAGGAGTACCCACGGCGATGTCCGTTTGGCCGGAATATCGATACAAGAGAATTTGGAAACAGGCCAAGAGAGTCATGAATACCGTCGCATTGTGCTCTGCGCTGAACTGCTTCAGTCGCTCGATCAACGACGTGGGCAGCTCCAGCGTGCGATGTGAACCGTTGAACGTTTGCACTCCGGGCCGTGGATGATCGGTCGGCAACGACAGCTTGGTAAGCCCGGCCAATTTCTTCTGCCAATAATCCGATTGTGTGCGGAGCCAATCATCAGTCAGGCATCGACGCTGCCACACCGCATAGTCGGCATACTGAAGAGGGATCGGCTTTGGTGACGGAACCTCTCCTCGGCAAAACGCATTGTAGAAGGACGCAAACTCTTGACCGATGATGCCGAACGACCATTGATCTCCGATGATATGATGCATCGTGAGCACCAACACATGGTCCTCGGGTTCGATTGCAATCAGTAGGAATCGCGCGAGGGGGCCCTTTTCAAGATCGAACGGCTGGTTGGCTTCATGCTCTACGAGCCGAGCCGCCCGTTGCCGACTCTGTTCGCGGGACAGTTCCTGCAGATCCACTTCCACCCAATGAGGAGGGCGAAAAGGGTGGATGATTTGGAACGGTCCTTCTCCTTTCATCAGGAACGTCGTTCTAAACGCCTCATGGCGCCTACAGATGGCATCGATCGTATTCCGGAGTGCTGCCTTATTAAGTCGTCCCATCTGTCGGGAAGCAAACGGCATGTTATAGGCTGTGCTCTGAGGAGCCAGGCGATGCATCAACCACATGCGCTGCTGAGAATAGGAAAGCGGGAGCGGCTGATCTCGGGGCACCGGAACGATGGGCGGCACGGAAGCCTGCTGTTCCCTCTGGCGTAACCGCGCCACTTCTTCCGCCAGCGACGCGATGGTCGGCCGCTCGAAAAGCGCTTGTAGCGGGATATCGACCTCAAAAAGCTCGCGTATCCGGGACACGAGCTGAGTCGCCAGCAGTGAGTGGCCTCCATGCTCGAAGAAGTGGTCGTGGATACCCGCCGCAGGTATCTGAAGCACGGATTTCCACAGTTCAGCCAAGGCTTCTTCCACCTGATTTCTGGGAGCTATCCTGGCTGTGGTTCGACCGATCGTGTCTTCGGGAGCGGGAAGAGCATGTCGATTCACTTTTCCGGAGGTACTGAGCGGCATTGAGTCGAGCCACAGGACGACGGCCGGCACCATGTACTGCGGCAGCCGAGCGGTGAGATAGCTGCGAACCTGTTCGAGTCTTTCTTTGACCGACGGCTCGCCGGCAACATACCCGACCAAACGGTGCTGACCGGGTGTATCCTCCCGAAGCAGCACCGCCGCGTGATGCACGCCCGGGAAATTACTCAATACATACTCGATTTCTTCCAGTTCGATCCGATATCCACGCAGTTTGACTTGCTGGTCCATCCGCCCAAGAAACTCCATGTTGCCGTCGGCCCGATACCGAGCGAGATCACCGGTCCGATACAGTCTGGTGCCGGGTACGTAGGGATTCGCGAGAAATCGTTCGTGTGTCAACTGCGGCTGGTTGACGTAGCCGCGGGCCAAACACTCTCCCCCGATGTAGAGTTCTCCCGGTACACCGATAGGCATCGGCTGGAGATTCTGATCCAGCACGTAGAGTTGCATATGGGGGATGGGTCTGCCGATGGGTACGCGGGCCCCGCTTTCCTCACGAGTCGTTTGATACAGGCTGCACCACACCGTAGCTTCCGTCGGTCCATATTCGTTGTACAGTGCGGCATGGGGCAGCAGCTGGTAATGTCGTCGTACGAGTTCGAGTGGAAGGCTCTCCCCGGCAGTAATGACGAAGCGAAGCGATTCGAGCTGGGCTTGTAACGCCTCACCGAGCACGGCATGGTACAAAGACGGGACCCACACGATGTGTGAGATGCGATGATGCTCGATGAGCCAAGCAAGCTCTGTTGGGTCACGATGGGCCGTCTCTGATGGGATGATCAGTTCCCCTCCCTGCAGTAGGGTCCAAAATATGCCCGTCACAGATCCATCAAAGGCCAGCGAGAAGGTCAGTAAAAACCGGGAGACCGATTCGGGATAGGCCTGAAGTCTGGCATGAAAAGAGGTCACCACGCTGCGGTGGGTGACGGCCACACCCTTGGGCCGCCCTGTCGAGCCTGACGTGTATATGATGTAAGCGAGCTGATCAGGAGAAACGGAAAGCGCCAGGTTATCATCCTCCGCTCCGCTCCCGGTTGGGCTGCACAGGGTGTCCACGTCACAGATTTGGCCGCCGTAGCCCTTTAAACGGTCCCGGAGGTGCGTCTGTGTGACCACGATGGACACTTGCGCGTCTTCCAGGATGAGCCGGAGACGGTGAGCGGGGAAGGACGGATCCAGGGGAACATAACCGCCACCGGCTTTCAGAATAGCTAAGAGGCCCACAAGAGCATCGACGGAGCGTTCAACACAGAGCCCCACCGGGAGATCTGCATCGACCCCCAATTTCCGTAGCGTGCGAGCGGCTCGATTCGCTCGTCGGTTGAGCTCTTGGTAGCTGATGGACTGGTCTCCACACGTGACAGCGAGCGCATGGGGAGTCCGCTCAACCTGTGCCTCGATGAGCGCATGGATGCCGGAAGCCTGAGGAGGTGGCGCCGTCCATGTCAGGTGAATGTTCCGTCTGTCCTCATCGGTCAGCAATGAAAGTCGGTCAAGACGGGCTTCAGGTTTCTTGAGAAAGTCTTCGAGAAGGGTCTCGATCTGTCCCAACATGCGGTCGATCGTCGAGTCGTCGAAAATGGTCGCGTCATGGAGAAACGCCAAGTCCAGGCCGTCCATCTTGTTGACCACCATCAACACGAGGTCGAACTCCGACGCCGTCGGCTCCCAGGGGAGATGAGCGACCTCAAGGTTCCTGACGGTGAATGAAGACAAGGGGTCGTCTTCCCACACCATCATCACGTTGAACAGGGGTGACAACTGACGCGCTCGCTGTAACGACAGCGCCTCGATCACTTCTTCAAACGGGAGGTCCTGATGGTCATAAGCGTCCCCCACCACCCGGCGTACTTGCTGCAGGAGCTCGTGTCCTGTCAGCCCTTCCGATAGCTCGGACCGCAACGCCACCGTATTCGCGCAATAGCCCATCACGTTTTCAAGCTCTTTCCGTCGCCTGCCCGCCACGATCGATCCGATCACCAGATCCGTCTCCTGAGTGTGGCGATGCAGCCACGTCGCGAAGACGGCGTACAGCACCATGAACGCCGTGACATTCCAGTGTTGACAGAAACGATCGAGGTCGGCTGAAAGTTTTGGAGAAAGCGGTCGTGATCGCACGCCTCCCTCGAACGTGCGCACCCGCGGCCGCTGACGATCGATGGGTAATTCAGCCGGAGGGCGCGCGCCGATCAACTGCCTGGTCCAATAGGTTCGATGGACTTCACGTAGGCCTTCGTCCAGTCTGGTCCTCTGCCAATCGGCATAGTCCGCATACTGGACCGTCAACGTGGGAAGTCCGGCCTTTCGAACATCACCATCGGCCTCCCATAGAAGAGCCAATTCCTTCCAGAATACACGGAGAGACCATCCGTCGGCGATGAGGCGGTGGAATGTCAGCGCCAGGACATGCACATCCTGTTCAAGTGCCAGAAGGGTCAGTCTGAATAGTGGTCCTTGACGTAAGTCGAACGGCCGGCTGCTCTCCGAGCGTAGGAATTGCCGCACCTCAATGTCTTGTTCTGCTGCGTCCAATGCTTGGAAATCTTGCCGTCCGATCGTATCGATCACCTCATCTAATATTTCAGCGAATCCCTCACCTCGCTCCGATCCGAAGCGGGTTCGAAGAATCTGGTGGCGACGGACAATTTCCCGCACCGAGCGCTCCAACACCTCAGGATTGACGGATCCCCGTAAACGCACCGCCATGGAAATATGGTTGATGGCGCTTCCAGGATGGACCTGTTCCAAGAACCACAGGCGCTGCTGCGAGGAACTGAGAGGAATCCTACCTTGCCTGATGGATGTCGAAGGAAGCGGAACGCGTTGTATCGGTGTCCCGCCCTTGCCGCCCGCGTTCCCACGTTTATTCGGGGCTCCGTCCCCGCCATCCGGACCGGTGCTCAGTTCGCCGATCCGGGCGGCCAGTGCGGACAATGTCGGAGACTCGAACAGCGTACTGAGAGGGAGCTCAATGTGAAACACGTCGAGAATGCGCGCGACGACCTGCGCTGCAAGGAGCGAATTGCCTCCAAGTGCGAAGAAGTTTGCATGGCGATGCGGATGGGGATCTCCCAGCACCTCTTGCCAGATATCGGCCAGCTGTTTCTCGATAGCGGTTTGCGGGGCCTCGTGGAGCAGCTCATCACTGTCGGGTTCCAGGTCCAGCGTGCTCGCTGCGACTATGGCCAGTCGGCCGGACTCAAAGGCGGCTTTGCAGGCGTTCCGCTGAATCTTTCCGCTGGAGGTTCGCGGGATCGTGCCGGACTTGATGAATACCACACTATGGAGTTCAAGCTCATATTCGTCGGCCAACGCGCGACGGACGGCACCCGCGACTTCCGCCAGATCGGAGTCAGACATCCGTTTGTCGATCTCATGGACCAGCACCACCAGCTCGCCGGTCTTGCCCTCCACGGAGAAGGCCGCCCCATATCCTCGTCGCAAGCCGGGATGCGCTTGTTGGGCCGTCCACTCCAGATCATGGGGATAGTAGTTCCGGCCACGCACGATGATCAGCTCTTTGAGACGTCCCGTCAGGAACAGCTCTCCGCGGTGGAGGAATCCCAGATCGCCGGTCCGCAAATAGGGACCTTCTCCCGACGTCGCGAGAGCGGCGTGAAACACGGCGTCGGTTTCATCCGGTTTGCCCCAGTATCCGGCGCCGATGCCGGCCCCGGCCAGCCACACTTCTCCGACAACCCCTGGCGGGCATTCGCCGAGCGTCGTAGGATTTACAATGCGGACACGCGTCTCATCGAGAGGCTTTCCGCATCCGACTAATGTCCGCGTTCCACGCTGAGATGCGACGGACTCTTTGACGATCGAGTCAGCCAACGCATCGGCCTCCACGTGCAAAAAGGTGGGATCCGCATCGGCGCGCTTCATCGTTACCAGGAGCGTGGCTTCCGCAAGGCCGTACCCCGGGGCAAATGCGTTTCGCCGAAAGCCATGCTGGCCAAAAGTATGGATAAACTGCTCAACCGTCTCCGGATGGATAGGTTCGGCGCCGCAACTGGCGACCATCCACGTGCTTAAATCCGCCCGCCATTCGCTCTGTCTCCGCACGGCTCTGAGACAAGCCTCATAGCAGAAATTCGGTCCCCCGCTGTGGGTGATCGCAAATCGAGACACCGCTTCAAGCCAACGTAATGGCCGCCGGAGAAACGTGACGGGCGACATCAGATAGGC
>DATIGP010000243.1:0-3267 GCA_035454625.1 Nitrospira sp. | reverse complement strand
CGACTACGGTATCCACAAATTCTGTCAGGAATGCCAGGTTTGCGTGAACCGCTGCCCCGGCCGCGCCCTGATGCCCGAAAAAGTGTGGTACCGCGGCGTGGAGAAGAACAAACTCGCCTTCAAACGCTGCCGCCCGGTGATGGCGCGCTATTTGGGTTGTGGAATCTGCATGAAGGTCTGCCCCATTCAGCGCTATGGCATGCAGCCGGTGATGGAGCACTACGTCGAAACCGGTGAGATTCTGGGCAAGGGCACGGAGAACCTGGAGGGCTACACCCTTCCTGACAAGGGCCACTTCGGGGCCGGCCAACTGCCCGTTTTTGACGCGAAATTTTTCGACATGCCTCAGGGTCGGTCGGAGGACTGGCTGTTAATCGACTTCCGAAACCGGCTGATGGAATTGGACGGCAACACCAGCGTCGACCGGAATCAGATGTGGGCGGAATTCCGCGAGCAGGTGGAGACGTCTCTCAAAGAGCGGTCCATGTCGGTCGACATGGGCATGGACCGAGGCATTTAGAAGGACTGGTCACGCCTAATCGGAGTTGCATGGAGGGGCGCATGTCGGTGCGCCCCTCCGCATCTCTTCATACAGGCGCTCGCTCAGGCAGGCACCTCCTCTGCCGCGGGTACGCGTCTGACCTCGTGAGCCTGAAGGGCAGGCAGCACATCCCTGGCGAAGCGACGAATTTGCTCGATGAACATCTCGTGCGGCATGGCCCCGCGATTGAGGCTGATCTGCACTGTGTTGGCGCCGGTGCCGTCGGCCGTGGCGATGATCCGTTCGGTCACTTCCTGGGGGGTGCCCCAAGGCAGCTGCTCAGCCTGCCGCGCCACATCCTCCAGAGTCAAGTTGCGGAAGTCTTCGCGCGCCATTGCGGCAGCGCGTTGGTTCTCCGGTCGTACGTAGTCGGTGGAGGACTGACTCACATAGCCAGCCTGCCGCTGCAGCGCCGTCTCCGTGAAGTTTCCATGGCTGAACAGAGTGCGATTGAAATAGAGATGATAGGGACCCATCTCCTTCACCGCCTGCGCCTTGCTATCCGCCACATAGGCGCTGATGCCGAGCGACAGATGGTTCGGCGTGATGCGGTGACCGGCGCCAGCGAGGCATTTCGCATAGTAGCGGATGATGTCGTCCCGCAGGCCACCGCCGCCCAATCCCGGCGTGATCGGGATGTTGCGTCTGCCGGCGAACTCGATCGACTCTTTGCTGGCGACGACCGGGATCCAGATTTCGGGATAAGGCTGCTGCACCGGCCGCGGCCAGATCGCCACGTCCTTATACGACCAGAATTTTCCCGCGTACGAGAACACGTCCTCGGTCCAGGCGCGGGTAACGATCTCGAACGCCTCTTCGAAGCGCGCGCGGGACTCGGCCAAGGGTACGTTGTGTACCTGATATTCGCGTGGAATGCCGCGGGCGAAGCCGGAGATCAGGCGGCCGTTCGACAGACAATCGAGCATCGCCAGCTCCTCGGCAAGCCTCAGTGGCTCATGCAGCGGCAGCAGATTGCCGTAGATGAGCAGCTTTAGATTCTTCGTCCGTTGCGCCGCGGCCGACGCCATCAGATTGGGCGAATTCATCAGCCCGTAAGGCGAGCAATGATGCTCGTTGAAGCCGACGCCGTCATAGCCAAGGCGATCCATCTCCTCCCAGGCATCGAGATGCTCGGTGTAGGTGCGGACGGCCATATCCGCCTTGAAGTGCCGCTTGCTCAACGGGTAGGGCAACTCCGAGCCGGTTTTCAGATGCTCGAGATTCTCGCCATAAGCGAGGAGATCGAAGACGAAGACTTTCATGTTTCCTCCCGGAGATGTGCGGCAGACAGGGTTCGTGCCGATCGACACCGAAGTCTGGCACCTGCCGCCGCGAACGTCAGGAAAGTGGAACAAGCCACAATACCCGATCGGCTCTCTGCTCCTCTTCTCGACCACCGCCCATGGCCCGATTCCCGACTTCTGTTGATCGTTGTCAAGGCAACGGCCCAGCCAGTCGTGAACCCACTGCATCGTCTGTATACCGTCGCCAAAACGCATCACTTCCGGATCGCCGAATACTCGATGCATCGCGTCCGCATCGGAGAGGCAAAATTGTTGGAGGACGGGAATTATGGCGCAGTGGTGGATTGTAACAGGCGTTTGGTTGTGCTAATAATCTCCTTGACAAGAGCAGGATCGAAGCCAACAGTTTTAAATCCATGAGCAAGTGCATTTCGGTATTTCATGACGTTTGTCAAGAAGTTGTACTCATCTCTGGAAATCACGCCATGCATCACCGCTTGCTTGAGAACGTAGAGAGGTGTATGGCGGTCAAGCTCGATGCCCTCTGCTTCAGTGAGTAATCTCACGGCGGCCTCTGACGTTGTCCAGGCGAGCACCAGAGCTGCCTCCGCAAATCCTGCCTCCAGAAGCCTTTCAGTCCCTTCAATGCCTCGGAGGATATCCTCTCGCTCAAAGGGACGCGTGCCTTCAGGAGCACTTAACTGTTCTTCTTCTCTTACCACGACTAATTCGAAATTCCAGTGAGGCTTTGAGCCAAGCAACCGTGCCAATTCTCTGATCTGTGGGTCTTTACCGAGAGACGATCTCGACTTGACCTCGACAACTATTGCCTCATCGCCTTTTCGTATGAGCAAATCAGGGCGATACCCAACCAAGAAGTCCGGCAGTTGCTCAGGCGAAGGGACTTCAATGACCTCATAGCCTCTGCTACGGTATTCCTCGGCCAGGGCACGGGCGCGTTGCCTTTCGAGGGGAGTTGATCCTTGCATTAGAAAAATACCTCTTGGTCTGGCGCTTCCGCGACGACAATGTAGAGGAATTCGTTGCCGCGGCTAAGTCCATCAGCCAGAACGCTGGAAGGATTTTCAACGCGGAAGTCACGATTCAGATTTCGCTTGCGACACAACACGTCCGTTACCTGCTCATCATCTAAATATACCAGCCCTCTCAGCGCATCCGAAATCGGCTTGGGGAGATTATCCACATCCATCGATATACTGTCATAGAAATAGGTGATGGTCAGCATGATTGGGCCCGTCACTGGTAGTTCCCCAGCTGGCCAATGCTGCTCTGCAACCCTTCGGACCTCATCTCTCCACTGACGAACGCGTTCTCGTCGACGTGTCTGTTGAGCAACAGGAGGGCCATCTATGATGAATTCGAATGGTAGCACAAGTCCCAAAAATAGTATTGTCTTTACGAAATAACCCCAGACCCTATGATTGGCCCTGCGTGCAAATCAGAAAATAATGATGATTGACG